>SXOA01000104.1 GCA_005778405.1 Planctomycetaceae bacterium | reverse complement strand
TACCGCCAGCACAACTATGAAGAGAGCCTCGACCCGCACCCGAACCCTCTCCCAGAGTGAGAGGGGACCAAGATGGCACCGATTCCCCCGAACGTCCGCGCCGTCCTCTTCGACGCCGTCGGCACACTGATTGATCCCGATCCGCCGGTGGCGGAGATCTATCATCGCGAAGGACGAAAGCTAGGCACGAAATATACTGTGGAAGAAGTCGCCGGGCGGTTTCGCGCCGCAATCAAGCGGCACCACCAAGGAGGAGCCACCAGCGAAGAATTTGAGCGCAATCGCTGGCGGCGGATTGTCTACGACGTGATTGACGATGTGGACGATTCCCAAGAGCTGCTGCTCGATGCGCTATGGCAACACTTCGGCTCGGCTTCGAGCTGGCGACTTTACGAGGACATCGCTCCCGCCTGGCAGGAGCTTACTCGCCGCGGCTATCTGCTCGGCATTGCCTCGAATTTTGACAGCCGCCTCCGGACAATCTGCCGCGACCATCCCCCGCTGCATGAATGTCAGCACATCTTCGTTTCGTCGGAAGTCGGCTTTCCCAAGCCGGAGTTGTCGTTTTATCGCGCGGTGGAAGTGCGACTCGGACTGAATCCCGAGCAGATTCTGCTGATCGGCGACGAAGAAGCGGCGGATGTTACGGGGCCAATTGCCGCAGGATGGAATGCGATCTGGTTGCGGAGGGATCGCGGGGAAACTCTCACCGACCTGATACTACACTAAGCCCGCGATCGGCAGCCCGTGAAACACCTTGTGCGGCCGGCCGTCGATGTCGGTCCAGATGGCGTGGCGGGGAATGCCCAGTGCTTCGTAGAGCGTGGCTGCCAGATTCTCAGGGGTTTGCATCTCCTCGATTGGGTCTCCGCCAAGCCGGTCGGACGCACCGATGACCCGGCCGCCGCGTACGCCCCCTCCGGCGATCAGCAGCGAGTAAACGCGGCCCCAATGGTCGCGCCCAGCATCCTTGTTGATCTTGGGCGTGCGGCCGAACTCGCCGGTGACGACCACAAGCGTTTCCTCAAGCCGCCCGCTCTCGGCCAGGTCGTCGAGCAGCGCGGAAACGCAGCGGTCCAGCGGCGGCAGCAGGTTGTCCTTCATATTCACGAAGTTGCGGCGGTGCGTGTCCCAGGTGGAATTCTTTCCCAGGTTGACCTGGACGAAATTCACGCCCCCTTCGACGAGCCGCCTGGCCATCAAGACCGACAGGCCGAACTTATTCTTCCCATAGCGGGACAGCGTCTGCTCGTCGGCGGTTTCCACTTCGAAGGCACTCCGAATCCGTGCGTCGGAAAGCACCGAAAGAGCCTGTTGGCGATGGCGTCCAAATCGATCAGCCGCCCGGTCCAAATCGAGCTGCTGCCGCTGGATGCCGGTGAGCAAATTCATTCGGCTGGCGAACCGGGGCTCGCCGCCGTCGGGCAGCGTCAATCGGGGCGGATCAAAAATCGTTGCCGAACCGTGCTGAAACGGCGTTCCCTCAAACCGAAAACAGTTCGGGCAGGCACCGTTTCCCAAGGCGCACGGCGAGGCAATGTTGAGATGCCAGGCGTCCCAATTGTTTCCAAGCTTCCCGGCATATTGCCCCGGCCGGACCTTGCCCGCTTCGTTCACGCTCGGTTGCGGCAGGACGACGGCGGGAGGCAGTGGATTGTCCCGTTCGCGTAGAGCGTATGTCACGGTGGCGGGAATCGACGGCCATTCGTTGGCGCTCGGCACATTGTCGAGCGTGAATCCCGGCGGCAATTCTTGCCGGCCGGTGAGCAACATGTGGCAGGCCAGCTCATGCCCGTCGCTGTTGGTCCGCATCGACCGGACCAGGGCGTAGCGATCCGCCCGCTTCGCCAGCAGCGGCAAGTGCTCGCAAATTTGAATGCCCGGAACGCTCGTTGCAATCGGCTGGAACTCGCCCCGAATATCCGCGGGAGCCAACGGCTTGGGATCAAAACTATCGTGCTGGGCAATTCCGCCGGTCAGAAAGACGAAGATGACCGACTTGGCTTTGACGGAAGTCTCCGCCGCGCCAGCCGCTCGCAGCATTGCCAGTTCCGCCATCCCCAGCCCAGCCGCCCCGGCCTGCAACGCCGCCCGCCTAGTTAACAGTCTCCGCGTCTCAGGCCGAGCGTTTGATTCCACAAGGAGACTCCCGTCTACAAGCCAGTGATCACACTTGCCGAATATAGGCCTCTCCAGGAGACAATTCAACGTAATTTGATGGGATGCGAGTTGCCGATTATCGCTTGGCTGCAAGCGGTCGATTCCCTTTCCTTTGACAAAGTCGTAATCGCGTGACATCCAAGCCGTCGCCTCCTCCTATCGCGGCTTGTCGTAACTCCATGAACTTGATACTCTTACCCGTTCCCCTTCGGCTAAACCTTTGCGCCTCCGCGCTGTTGCGGCGGCAAGCCTGGGGTGAGAAATAACTCTAGCTAATGCTTGAAGTCGGCTTTTTCGTCAGGTTCCGGCGTCGGGACCGCAGCCGTCAATCAAGCGCAAGGTCTTTCACCGCTTATGGTTAATCGCACGCTGATCCGTGATCTGGAAAACGACCCCGACATTCAGTCGACGTATGATTTTGAAATTGAGGGCTTTACCGACGAAGGAATGGACCCCACCGGGGCCAACCAGGCCTTCGATGTGAACAAGATCGTCGAGGGGCGGATTCTCCGCGTCGCCGACGGCATGGTGATGATTGATATCGGCTTTAAGAGCGAAGGCTCGATTTCGCTGAATGAATGGGACGAAGACGAAGAGCCGCCGCAGGTGGGGCAGCTTGTCCGCGTGCTGATTGAAGACCTGGAGGATGAGCAGGCGCAGCTTGACGACAGCGGCATGGTCCGCATCAGCAAGCGAAAGGCGAAGAAGCAGGACGACTGGGAAGAGATGATGAAGCGGGTGAAGGAAGGAGACGTCGTCACCGGCGTCGCCACCCGCAAGATCAAAGGCGGATTGCTCGTCGATATCACGGGCGTCAATGTCTTTCTGCCCGCCAGCCAGGTCGATATCCGCCGTCCGTCCGACATCGGTGATTACATCGGCCGGACCGTGCAGTGCGAAGTGCTGAAAATCGACGCCGCCCGCCGCAACATCGTCGTCAGCCGTCGCTCGCTCATCGAGAAGCAGCGCGAAACCGACCGCGAGACGCTCCTTTCCGGCCTGACCGTGGGAGATACCCGCAAGGGCGTCGTCAAAAACATTGCCGAATTTGGTGCGTTCGTGGACCTCGGCGGCATCGACGG
>SXOA01000103.1 GCA_005778405.1 Planctomycetaceae bacterium | reverse complement strand
GCGGACGATCCGCTTCTGCACGACGGCGATTTCGGCCACGTCGATATCCACGCCGAGATCGCCGCGGGCCACCATCACGCCGTCCGCCGCCTTCACGATTTCGAGGAGATGGTCGAGGGCCTCCCGTTTTTCAATCTTGGCGATGACCATCGCTTTGGAATGCTGAGCGTGCAGCAGTTCCTTGAGGAGCAATACGTTGACCGGCGAGCGGACAAAGCTCAGGCTGACGAAGTCGATCTCGTTGCGAGCCGCCCACATCGCATTCGTCAGGTCCGCCTCGGTCAGCGACGCCACGGACAGCTTCACTCCCGGCAAGTTGATTCCCTGCCGGCTGCGGATCATGCCCCCGCCGATGACCTGGCAGCGGACTTCGTCCGCCGACTTGCCGATGACGCTCATGCTGACCGTGCCATCCGCCAGCATCACGCTGTCTCCCACCGACAGCTCCGTCAGGAGTGGCCCATAGCTGCTGGTCAATTCATCAGCCGCTTCTGGCTTGGGTTTTTTGACGAAACGATAGGTCTGCCCGGACTGGCAATTGGTGGGGTCGTTGAACAGCTCTCCCAGCCGAATCTTCGGACCGGCCAGGTCCACCAGCACGCCGACGGGAATTCCCACTTGCTCCGCAGCCAAGCGAATATCCCGCAGCACTTCGTTCCGCTGCTCTTCATTGCCATGGGCTGTGTTGATGCGGAAGACGGAGACGCCGGCCTGGATCAACTTGCCGAGCATCTCCACGCTGCGGCAGGCGGGACCGACGGTGGCGACGATTTTGGTGCGGGCACGGGTCATGGGGTTGGGAGTGAATAGCGGGTAGTGAGTAGTGAGTAGTCGCATCCAATATACTGTGAGCAGCTATCGGCGAAGCCTTGGCAACCCATGAACGATATGGACGAAGCAAGCGATTCCCTGACTTCCGAATCCCTAGTCCCCATTCCCCAGCCCCCAGCCCCGCTTTTCCGCCGCGTTCTCGTGGGAATCGTCGTGGGACTAGTGGTCGGGCTGGGGGTGATGATTTTGCTCGCGCTCGTCCCTCGCGGCAACGTTTCGCCCCGTCTGACGCCGGAGCTGTTTCGAGAGGCCCAAGCCAGGTGGAAGCAAGAACAGCCGCGGGACTACGACATCGAAATCCAGGTTCGCGGCAATCAGCCGGCGATCTACCGTGTGGAAGTTCGCGGCGGCGAAGCCCAGCGCGCACTCCGTAACGGCAAACCGCTGACGCAGCGGCGGACCTTCAGCACCTGGAGCGTCCCCGGAATGTTCGCCACCATGAGCCGCGACGTGGACGCCCTGGAGCGTCGCGCCGCCGGCCAGGGGGACATGTTCACGCCGGACCTGCATCTGCGGGCCACCTTCGACCCTCGCTACGGCTATCCCGCCCGCTACCGGCGATTGCAATACCAGTCGAGCCTGGAGATGGAGTGGGAGGTAACTAAGTTCGACGTGCTCGACCAGCAACGGACAGAAAAGTAACGCCGGCCGCGGCAACGATGGCCACAAACGGCATCAGCGGTGCTCGCATCCGTAGGTTGCTCCAGTAAAACGTGTGGACGCCGGTGAAGACCAGGCAGAGGATCACGCCCCAGATCCAGGGAGAGCGGAGCAGCTTCCCACGCATCGGCCAGACTCCCGCTAAAGCAGCCGCATAGACGGCGAGATACCAGGCGCAGATGGCGTATCGCAGCAGGGCTCGCTTCCAGGATTCGTCGGCGGTGAGTTTGTGCGGTAACGGGCTCCAGAGCTGGGCGATGCGGTAGAGGGAGGAGTAGGCGAACATGAGGGGTTGCTCGGAGAGTTCGGCGGCAGCGCCCCGATAAAGGACATCATCAATAACGACTTCAAAGTGACGAACTGAATTCTGGGTGTTATATCCATAAGCCGGCCATTTTCGAAGCCACTCGGCTTCTTCGAAACTCGATGGTTCGTTTTGGTATTCGTCGCTCGGCAAGGTTTGCCTTGCCGATGGATTCCATGGGAGACCAGCTTTGTCATTTCTGAGATAGTCGTAGAAATAGGTGTTGTTTGCCAAGTAAAACGTGTACCCTCCATGCGTCGTTGTAATGATCGGCTTGCCGAACTGCTGGTAGTTTCGATAGCACCAGGGAGAAACGACAATAGCAGCGACGATGCCAAATGCCGCCAAGTTGGCGAGGCGACGTGCGAATTGCGGAAAAACATTCTGTTTCGTTGGGGCTGAAGTATCCGCAGGCTTTCGCCAGGCACTAGCCTGAAGAAACAGGAGGCCGATGCCGCAGAGCCCCGCCCAAGGCAAGAAAGTCGGCCGGCAGAGAACGGCCAGACCCAGCGCGCAGCCGGAGAAGGCGGCGTTTAGCGGGCGGCGATCGAAATTAAAGCGAACGAGGGTGTAAAGGGCGAGGATGGCGAGGAACGCAGCCAGCGTTTCGGTCATCACGTATGTGGACCAGTGGAGTAAGATCGGATCGCAAGCGACCAGTATTGCCGCCAATGGAGGCCGCAACCCAGCACCGCCGATGTCGCCGCACATCTTGCTCGCAACGATCCATGTCAGCCACACCGTCCCTAATCCCAGCAGCCAGTGCAACATGGCCACTCGCAGCGGCGTGACCGCGAGTCCTTCTCCGTCCAACGTCGCCAGCATTACCGGATAGAGCGGCGGGCGATAAGCGGTCGGCCGAGGCTGTTCGCCGTTCTTCCCCAGGCCATATACACGATAGTTCGCCAGGTTCTCCGCAATCTCTCGATACGCATCCCGGTCATCGTTCAAGTTGTTCCGCATGGCCCACAGTACGCCGCCACGGAGCGCTGCCGTGAAAAGCAGGATGCACAGAAGCTGGTAACGGGGAGACAAGGGGGAGGTAAGAGCGGAGGTCGGAAAGCGGAAAGCCGATGTGGCACACCAAACTACTCTACCACTCCGCTTTCCGCTTTCCGACCTCCGCTGTCCTAAAACGCCCCCGACCAGTCTTGCTCGTACACCAAATAGCCACCCGGCTGCATCCCCATCTGCTCATAGACTCGCTGGGCCCGCGAGTTCCCTTGCTCCACATAGAGCCTCAAGCCGCGGACTTCGGCGGTGGACCTGGCGAGCGAGGCAATATGCTGAAAGAGGGCCTTAAAGACCCCCAGCTTGCGGAACTCCGGCCGCACATAAACGCTTTGCAGCCACCACAGGACGCCGTCGCGCCAATCGGTGAGCTCGAACGTAATCATCGTCTGCCCGGCAACCTGGCCATTCACTTCCGCCATGAAATAGCGGCACATGTCGGGCGAAGCCAAGGCCCGCCCGACACCTCGAGTGAGAACGTCCCGGTCGAGCTGCTTGCCTTCCGACTCTTCCGCGAGAATGAAGTTGAAATCGACGATCAGGGAAAGATCCTGCGGCTGGGCATTGCGAATGGTGATGGATGTACTCATCCCACCATGATATGGCGATTGGCCGATAATAGTAGTCCGCTCACTACGTGAGCGGACATCCCTGCATACGGAGTGTACAGGCTACGATAGTGCTCCCCGTTTTTCCCCGATCACTTTCAGCAGGGCCTTCTGCGGGTCGGCGAATTTTTGGATCCCCTCCTGCATTAGGACGGTTTCCAGTTTCGCGATGTCAACTTTCGCAGCAATTTCGCTGAGCACTTCCTGCGGTGGAAGCTGATCGACCTGGCGGGAGAAGCTGCGACCGGACTTGGCCACCGCGTCGTTGGTGGCGGGGGGATTTGTCTGGATATCGCTGCCGGCGAAAGAATCCACGTATTTCCAAGGTGGGTCTTCCGGCTTCTTGGTGCCGGTGCTGGCAAAAATCATTTCCTGGGCGAGCGGCAGCTTTTTGTCGGCCCAATAGGCGCGGTTCGCCGCCCAGATTTGCTTGGCGTTGACGATGCCGACTTGCCCCTGGGCGGCCGGCGAGAGCGACGGGACTTGCTTCTCGGTGTAGATATCGACCCGTGAAACGAAGATGCTGTAAACGCTTTTAAATTGCGTCAGATTATCGCGGCGCTGGGCTCCGCGCCAAACTGCATCTCGGGCGGCCTGATACTGGCGCGGCGAGAAAATGAGAGTGACGTTCAAGGTGATTCCGAAGGCGCACAGCTCCTCGAGCGCCGCCAGGCCGGCGGGTGTGGCGGGAACTTTGATCATCCGGTTCTTGTGGCCGGCCGACCACTTTTTGCCGAGCTCGATATACCGCCGTACTCGCTCGTCATGCGGCATGTTGGCGTGAGGATCCTCGAGTAGCGGGTCGAGCTCAAAGCTGACGTAGCCGTCGTTCCCCTTGGTTTCCTCCCAAACTGGCAGGAAAACCGACTGGGCCTGCTTGACCAGTTCGTCCGTCAACTGCCAGGCCACGTCGTTATCGGACAGACCTTGCTTCACCAGCCGCTGAATGTCGGCGTCAAAACGGCCGGTGCGGATGAGATCGGAAATGATGACGGGGTTGGAAGTGGCGCCAGTCGCCCCGGCGGCCCGGTCACGCTTCACCAGTTCGGGGTCGATGGAATCGAGCCAGAGCCTGGTGCCGCAGGCGATGAGGGATTCTAGCGGCGACATGACTTATTTCACCATTTCTTTCGTGGAGCTGATGGCGAAGTCGAGCAGCAAGGCCTGCTCGAAATCGTACACGTCGTCAAAGTGTTCGCGGCAGTCGCCGGGGGACTTGGACATTTCGCCAATCTTGATGAGGTTGTAAACGACTTCGCCAAAATCACCCGTGCAGCGCAGCCCCCAACTCTGGAGCACCGGCAGCGCCAGATAGCCGTAACGGTCGTGGGCCAGGTGCCGCAAGGCATGGCACAAGTCCTGACCGGAAATATGGCGCGAGACTTTGACTTCCAGGTCTCCCTCGCCTTGGGGTGGATCCAGGACTTTCTGAGCGTAGCGGAGCCCTTCGCGGATGAACTGATAGGCGTCGATTTTGTAACGCTGGTCTTCGCACAACAGCTTGATCAGCGGATGGACTTCGTCAGGAATGGCTCGGGGCACCGGATACCTCAATCGAAGTTGATGGGATGACAAAGGTGGGAATGGAGAGGTGGTAAGGAGTGGGTGGTTGTCAGCGTCTGCCGGTCCCTTGCTTGATGACGGACAAAACATCCTTCACGGCAATCAAGAGACGGCGGTTGTCTTCCATTTGCACCAGCAGTTGCTGAGCCAGGATTTCATGGTTGAGGATGCGGGCCCGTCCCTCGGCAGTAACTATGTCGCTGCCGATGGCCGGCATATCCTTGACGAGATCCTCGTAAGTATCGTACTCATAACGGAGACAACATTTAAGCCGTCCGCAGCGGCCGGAGATTTTTGTGGGGTCGAGCGTGGCCTTTTGCAGCTTGGCCATGCGCATGGAAACGGGGGGCATTTCCTGCAGGTGAGTATTGCAGCAGAGGGGCTTGCCGCAATCGCCATAGTCGGCCAGCAGCTTTGCTTCGTCCCGTACCCCAATTTGCCGCATTTCGATCCGCGTTTGGAACTCGCTGGCCAAACCTTTGACCAGCTCGCGGAAATCGATCCGATCCTCCGCCAGATAATAAATGACAATCCGCTCGCCGCCGAACAAGTGCTCGATATCGACCAGTTGCATTTGCAACCCCGACCGCTGCACGTGTTGGCGGCAGATTTCAAACTCGCTCCGCTCCTTAGCATGCAAGTGCGTCAGCTCGCCCGAATCGTCGGCGGACATCTCCCGAAGGATCTGACCCCCCGGCGAATCCTGCATCTGCTGCGCGACTTCGTCCGTGGCTTCCAGCAGCACCTCCGCCGCTTCCAAGCCGCGACTGGTGCGGGCGATGACTTTCGCGCTGCGCAAATAGCGATCCTGCCCCCGAGTGCCGAAGACACCCAGGAGGCGCATGACGCCATAGCGGAGGACATAGCGGGGCATAGCACAACCAACATACAGTTTTGCGAAAAATGACGATAGCGGACTCGGTCAGGGGCTGGCCTGTTCCGCGTCGGGTTCCACAGGCACCGAGCGAAAACTCCCCCAGCCGATGGCAGCCAAAAGCAGCACCACGATGAACACCAGGAAGGCACCGTCCCAGGCTTCCCGTCCGGTGTAGCCCAGTTTTGCCCGCGAATCGGCGTAGGCTCCGACGAAATACTGGCTGCACATCGCCCCAAAGACCCCGAGCATATTCATCAGGCCGAACATTGAACCGGTGTGCCTGCCGCTGATCTTGGTCGCGCAGCTCCACCAGGTGGGAAGCATCAAGAACGCACAGAGGCAGGAGAAGGCCGCCATCACACAGGACGCTTCGGCCGAGTCGCAGAGGACTGAAAGTCCGAGAAACAGGGCAGCCAGGGTGAAACAAGTCGAGCCGAGATAACGCCGCGTTCGGTCAGGACTTGTGGAGGTCCGCAGAATGCGATCCGCGACCCAGCCGCCTGTAATCGTGCCAATGGCCGATCCACCGAGCACGACTGAGGTTAACACTCCTGACCAGACTTTTTCTACTCCGCGAGCTGAGACCAGATATTTGTTTAGCCACGAAAAGTAGAAGTACGAATTGAACGACGAGCAAACGATGATCCCCGCCAGAATCCAGATGCTGGGATTCGTAAAGACCAGTCCCCACGGAACCGATCCCTGTGCCTTCGCCGGAGCCGCGGCGCCGGCTTGAATGAGTTTCAACTCCTGCTCGTTCACGCCGGGATGTTCTGCCGGGTCATCCCGATACCAGAGCCAAAACGCGACGGCCCAGAAAATTCCGGTCGAACCGAAGATTACAAAGGACCACCGCCAGCCGATCGCCTTGATGAGCGGTGCCGTGATAAGCGGTGCCAAGGCTCCCCCCAACTGGCCGCACGTGATCAGAAATCCTTGCGCCCGGCCTCGCTCCTGATCCGGAAACCAGCGAGCCAGCACTCGCGCGGCATTCGGATAGGCTCCGGATTCACCCGCTCCGAACAGGAAGCGGACCACGATGAGAGAGTAAAGCCCCGTGGCCGCGCCGGTCAGCGCCGTGAACAGCGACCAGCAGAGCGTAATCCGTGTCAGAACTTTGCGGGCTCCGATGCGGTCTCCCAAGCGACCGACCGGAAGCTCGAATAAACCGTAGGCCAGCGTGAACGCCATGTGGACGTAGCTGATGTGCGTGTCGGTAAATTTGAACGAGCTGGTTGTAAATTCTTTCTGAATGTCGTCCGCCGCGGTTCCCAGACAGATTCGGTCCAGATACAAAATCCCCGCCAAGGCACAGAGAAAGGCAAGTACCCCCAACCGCGTCCGCGACGGCGGTGCGAAGGGGTCCGGAGGGAATTCCGGAAACGGCTGCGGACTCTGATTCGGGTTCTTGCTCATCGATGAGCCTGACTGTATTCGCCTGCGGAGCAAGATACAATCGCGCCATGCTTTTCGACACACACACCAACCTGATGTGGTATCCCGAGCACCTCTCGGATGAATTCGTGCAATACGCCTGGGAGGCCAAGAAGGCCAAGATGAAGCTTTCGCCCGACGTCTACTTCGCCGGAGCAACTGCGAGCCAAAACAACGCCTTCGATTCCCGCCCCGATGCGCTCCTGGCCGCGACGAAGGACTGTGACAAGGTCATCGTCTTTGGGATTCAGGCTCCGTTCTGCGGCATCCGGGCCGATCAAGAATTGATTGCAAAGTTCGTGAAGGAACAAGGAGGGCGTTTCGTCGGCTGGTGCTCGGTCGATCCGGGCGACCCCGACTGCGTGCGGAAACTCGCGTACTACGTCAACGACCTCGGCTTTCGTGGGCTGAAGGTTTCTCCCATCTACCAGAACTGGGATCCGCAGGATCCGCGGCACATCGGCCTGTTTAAGAAGGCGGAGCAGCTCGGCATTCCGGTCAACATCCATCAGGGGACCAGCTTCGTCCGCCCGGGGCCGCTGAAACACGCCAATCCCATCCTTCTGGAAGACATCGCCATCGCCTGCCCCGACCTCCGGATCATCATCGCCCACATGGGGCATCCGTGGGAAACCGAATGCATCGTCCTGATCCGCAAGCACCCCAATCTCTACGCCAACATTTCCGCCCTCCACTACCGCCCCTGGCGGCACTGGCAAGCCTTCATGACCGCCATCGAATACGGCGTCGAGCACAAGCTCCTCTTCGGCTCCGACTTCCCCTCCGCCACGCCGCAGCAAGTCATCGCCGGCCAGTGGAAAGTGAACAACATCGTCGCCGGCACCAATTTCCCCAAAGTCCCCGATGAGATGATCCACAACATCATCTACGAAAACTGGAAACGGGCGCTGCCGGAATATCTCCCGTAGGGTGCATGAAGCGCAGCGAAATGCACGCGTGATAGATACCGCCGAGGGGAAACCCATGTCCCACTATCGCCGCTGGTACGTTCCCGGAGGGACTTATTTCATTACGGTGGTCACGTATCATCGGTATCCCTACTTCCAGTCAGATGCAGCACGACAGTTGCTCGGCGAGGTCATGCGTGAAGTACAAACGGAGTCCCCATTCCAGGTCGTCGCGACAGTTTTGCTGCCGGACCATCTTCACGCGG
Organism: Planctomycetaceae bacterium; assembly: GCA_005778405.1. Lineage (GTDB taxonomy): Bacteria > Planctomycetota > Planctomycetia > Pirellulales > Pirellulaceae > SXOA01. The sequence goes on along the minus strand of SXOA01000103.1, from coordinate 50,042 downwards.
TCTGGACTCTCCCCGCCGGCGACAGCGATTACTCCACTCGCTGGAAGCGGATCAAGGCCCGCTTTACCGATCGTTGGCTGGCCAGTGGCGGCCACGAAGAGCGAGTCACCCTGGCGCAGGAGCGGAGAGGAAACCGGGGAATCTGGCAAAAACGCTTTCGAGAAAACACGATTGACGACCAGGAATATCTGATACAAGTCTGCGACTACATCCACTACAACCCCGTGAAGCACGGCTATGTGCTGCGCCCGCGAGACTGGCCGCAGAGCACCTTTTTGCGATTCGTGGCAGCGGGCGAATATGAGATCGATTGGGGTCGGTCGGAACCGGCATCCATCGCGGGATTAGACCTGGAGTAACGTGACGGAGTAGGGTGCATGAAGCGCAGCGCCATGCACGCGTGGTTCGTTCTGCCCCGAGCGAAGCACTCCTATGGCTGGCCGTATTACGCGTGCATTGCGCTGCGCTTCATGCACCCTACACCTACTCCGCCACGCCGCAGCAAGTCATCGCCGGCCAGTGGAAAGTGAACAACATCGTCGCCGGGACCAACTTTCCGAAAGTCCCCGACGAGATGATCCACAATATCATTTACGAGAATTGGAAACGGGCGCTGCCGGAGTATGCGTGAACTATGGGCGGCACTATATGGCTTGGTTATCAGCCAACGGCGAGATCAATGAACGCATCTCGCTGCCAGTAAAAGAGGATCGCTTTCTCCAAATCTGAATCGGTGAAATCGGGCTTCTGATCTTCGTGGTTGCCAACGATATCGGATAGTTGCCCCCATTCCAGAAAGTGGCGGTATCCCAACTCAGGGATGCGCCGATCAAATTCCTCCTGCTCTTCGGGACTGAGGTCTTTAGCGTCCCAAGCCTGCTGGACGCAGTGGGTATCAAGAGCAACCTTCGAATCATCTCGAATGAATAGCCATCCCCCTTCGTGCCATTGATTCAAATGGCGCGTGTAGTGACCAAGCGTCGACGGGTTTTTGAACTGTGGGTCCATGTTCCAAATTATGTCTATTCCAAAAAACCGTTCGTATCATACCGAGCACCAATGGACGGGTCAAATCAATACTCCAGCAGAGTGGAGGTGACAGGCCAATCAACATTCCAGGCCAAAAATCATCGCGCCAAAATGCCTTGTCCCGAGCGTCCGATGCGACGTTCTTTCACCGCTCCATGTCTTCTCGCATGGAAACCGAACTCTCGGGGCTCGCCAGAGGACTGGCGGCCGACTTTTCTTGAAGGGCCGGAGTAGGGTGCATGAAGCCGAGCGCAGTGCACGCGTGGTTCGTTCCGCCTAAAGCGCGCACTCCTATAGCCGTCCGTATTACGCGTGCATTGCGCTGCGCTCCATGCACCCTACAGTTGCCGCGCCAAGCGAAAAAAATTCTTTTGAAAATAGTGAACAAATGAGTCGTTTCGCGCATCTAGTCTCTGGGGCTCGCTGCGCGCGGATTGTTGTTCGTAAGCAGCGGGGCTCCATTTGCGAGCAGGCTTGGCGCGGGGGGCTTATCGCCGCTTATGGAGCTTTTCGGTGAATCAGCCCGGCCGGAGCTCGCAAACCTTGGATTGGCAAAGACTTGGAACGAGCGGCAGGCTGGTGAGTGAATCGAAAAAGAGCTTATAAGTTGGTGATTCAATGGGAGTGATACAGGGCCGGCCCGTGACGCAAAGTCAACGAAATACAATACTTACGCACTTACACTTACGCAGTTGTGAATCAAAACAAGCGACATTTTGACCAAAATGAATCAAGATAATCCACGTTAAAGCCATGCATCGCCACGAGTTGCGGCAAGTCGCCGGGCGCGAAACAGGAGGTCCCAAAACATGTATCAAACCGACCTATTGCAGTGCTCGGCTCTCCCAGTGGTTCCTCGCTCCAGCGGGGTCAGGAAATCGGGGTTGTATTCGGTACAATCTTCGAATCGATGATCAGAAACAAATTACGCGTGCATTGCGCTGCGCTTCATGCACCCTACGATTTTACGAATCATGAAAATTACCCGTATTGAAACGATTCCGGTCCGCGTCCCGCTGAAGAAGGGGATGAGCACCAAGACGGCTCATGGGGAGCATGTCGTTACTGAGATCGTGATCATCCGGGTGCATACGGATGAGGGGCTGGTTGGCCTGGGAGAGGCGACCGTTGCTGTCCGCTGGACGGGAGAGACCAGCCAGAGCTGCGTCAGTCTGATCGAGACAATTTTGGGGCCGGCCCTGGCGGGCGCGAATCCGCTGGAGATCACCCGAGCGAGGCAGGCGATGGATGTGGCCGCCAAGCTCAACCCGTTCACCAAAGCCGGCATCGAAATGGCCCTTTGGGACATCGCCGGCAAGGCGGCTGGGATGCCGGTGTATCAACTGCTTGGTGGAAAGGTGCGGGATTCGGCCCGCATCAAGATGGTGGTGGGGGCTTTTGACATTCCCCGCGTCCGCAGCCTGGCCCAGCAGTTTTTGGAATGGGGGGTGACCTGCATCAAGGTGAAGACCGGCTTGATTCCCGAGGAGGACGTTGCCCGAGTGCGAGCGGTGCGCGAACTGGTCGGGCCGAGTTTTCCCATTACGATCGACTCCAACTGCGGCTGGACGGTGACGACGGCGAAACAGACGCTACGGAAGCTGGCGGACCTGGGCGTGACCGTCGCCGAGCAGCCGATTCCGCCCGATGATCCTTCCGCGATGGCGGAGGTCCGCCGCGATACGACGATTCCCATCATGGCGGATGAAAGCGTCTTCACGCTCAACGACGCCTGGCAACTGACCACCGCGCGGGCCTGCGACATCCTGAGCATCTATCCCGGCAAGCACGGCGGCATCGCAGGGACCGTGGAAATCGCTCACGTCGCGCGGGCCGCCGGACTCAAGTGCGCCATCGGCAGCAACCTGGAACTCGGCATCGGAACGGCAGCCATGCTCCATGTTGCCGCTGCCCTGCCGGAAGTCGATAGCGAGCTGTGCCCCGCCGACCTCATCGGCCCGCTCTATCATGAAGCCGACCTGCTGACCGAACCGCTTTCGCTCGGCCCAGCCGTGGCGAAGGTGCCCAGTGGACCGGGACTCGGGGTAGAACTGGATGAAGCCCAGCTGGAGAGGTATCAGTCGTAACCAGGCTTAGCACTCAAGTCGTTTTTTTTGCTAATTATCTAGTTTTTTTCCGAACAATGGTCTATTCTCACTTTCCTGGCGTTGTTTGGCTGTAATCACAATCATCGGCTACCGGGAATCTTAGGGGGGTTCGCGTGGGGAACAAGTTTATGCTGCGCCGGCGGCGTTTGCTGGCATTGGGCCTGGTCGTCGCCTGTTGGGGCTGCGGCAGCATCGGAGAGCCAAATCGCGCGCAAGAGGATTCGGGTCTTAAGCCGCTCGCCATTTTCTACGGCCGTTATGTTGCCCAGCATCAGGGTCAGCCACCCAAGGATGAGGCCGAGTTCAAGGCATATCTGAAAGAGCCGCAGAACGCAGAGCAGCTGAAAGATACTTTTAACTTCACCGACATCGACGCCATTTTCATTTCCAGTCGAGACAAGAAACCATATGTCGTGATCTACGGGCCGGTTTCGGGGCAAGGTCCCGCGGGCGCGCCTGTGGTGGCTTATGAGCAGGAGGGCGTGGCAGGGAAGCGCTTTGTCGCCAGCAACATGGGTGCCGTAGAGGAAGTGGATGCCGAGCGGTTCCAGACGATGATGGCTCCCAGCCCGTAGGGGAGGGGCACCCAGACACACGCCAGTCGTGTCCGGGAAGAGGTTTTGAATTTGATTTGAAGTTTTACAACGCGATGCACATGGCGCTTGATCGTTCCACATCTGGGACCCAGGCGCGTGCGAATCCACTTGAGGGAATATTCATGAAACCATCTCATTCAGGTCTCAGGCGGGCCTTTACGCTCGTCGAATTGCTCGTGGTCATTGCCATCATTGGCGTTCTCGTGGCGCTGCTTTTGCCGGCGGTTCAGTTCGCGAGGGAAGCCGCTCGCCGCATGCAGTGCGCCAACAACCTGCGGCAAATTGGAATCGGCATCCACAACCACCACGATGCCCTGCGCGTGCTCCCGACGGGCGGAGACATGCCGTGGCCCCTTGTCTACAACTACATGTCCACCTACGGCGAGTTGAATGGTCCAGAAAAGCAAGGCATGGGTTGGGCCTTTCAGGTCTTGCCCTACATGGAGGGGAGCACTGTTCACGGCCAGCGGGCCGGGACAAACGTGCAGACCCAGACAAACATCGAACGAACCGCCAAGGAAAACTATTTCTGCCCGTCCCGGCGGAAAAATGCCAAGCAGCAGCAGCGAATCCTCATGGACTATGCCGCGGCTACTCCGTCCGACAACCTGCGTCTGGATAACACGTCATCGTTGCAGTTCAATTCCTTTTTCAAAGGGGGCAACGCTCACGATATCGCCTCTTCCCAGAACCGGATGTATTTCGGCGTCATCGTCCGGACCAATTGGAATTGGAGGACACAGCGGGACGTTGGCTCCGACCCCCCAATCAGCATCGGCGGAATCAAGGATGGCACCAGCAATACGATCATGCTCGGCGAAAAGCGCCTCATCCCGGCCCAATACGACTCCGGCGCCTGGCACGATGACCGCGGCTGGACCGATGGCTGGGACCCCGACATCCTGAGGCTTACATCAGCACCTCTGGGTTCGGACAAAACGGCCCAGATCGATCAGAACACTGGCACCGTGGGGGACATCGGCTACCATTTCGGCTCCGCCCATCCCAACGGCCTCAATGTTTGCTACGCGGACGCATCCGTGAAGTTTATCCCCTTCACCATCGACCGGAACTCCTTCAACCGGCAGGGGCACCGTGAGGACGGCAGAGTGAGCGCCCAATAGTAATGAACACGACTGCCCGAATCAGTGCTCGCACGATGGCGACCGTGCAGCTCGTCCCTCTCACGCCGATGTCCCAGGACGGCAAGCGGGTGGAGTACGAGCGGCTGACGATGTTTACTCGGGATTTGTACGACGCGGGCATCCGGGTCTTCCTGCCGGCGGCGGGGACGGGAGAGTTTCATTCCCTGTCCGCCAAAGAAGTGGTGCAGTGCGTGGAGGCGACGAAGGCCGGCGTGGGACCGGATGCGGTGGTCATCGCGCCGGTAGGCTTTGGCCTCGCTCACGCGCTGGAGATTGGCCGCGGAGCGATCGAGAACGAAGCCGATGGCTTGCTGGTGATGCCGCCGGTGCATCCGTATTTGTGTGATGAGGGAGTTCGTGATTATCTGCTGGCCCTGGCCAAAGAACTGCCGCTGCCAATGCTGGCCTATAAAAAAGGGCCGGCACCGAGCGATGCGTTGCTGCTGGAGCTGTGCAAATCGGGCAAGCTCGCCGGCGTGAAGTACGGCGAGAACAATCTGGATGCCGCCGCGAAGCTGATCAAGGCGGTCGGCGATGCGGCCATCGTCTCCTGCGGAATCGCGGAGCGGTACGCGGCTTACTTTCATCTCGCGGGAGCCGTCGGCTACACCTCGGGAGCCGGCAATCTGTGCCCACGGCTGACGCTGGCGATGCATGGGGCGCTGGTGCGAAGCGATTATGCTGAAGCGACGCGCCTGCTGAGTATCTTGCGCCCTATTGAGGACTACCGGGCCCGAGCCGGCGACTCCTTCAACATCAGCATGCTCAAAGCGGCCATGAAAGCGACCGGCCGCGACTTCGGCCCCGCCCGGCTGCCGCAGCGGCCGATTACGGCGAACGAGCAGCGGGAGATTGAGGCGCTGGTGGAGCCGATCTTGGCGCAGGAAGGGAAGCTGGCGATTTGACCCTTTCACGCTAAAACCCGCTTATGTAAATCTCCCGCGACCTCCTGCACATATCTCGGCACCGCATAGCCCGGCAGGTGCTGCCGCATCTCCTCGACTAGCTCCAGCCCCTGGCAAACGGGGACTTCGAAATGTGCCGCTCCTTGCACCCGGTCAAGCTGGTGCAAGTAATACGGCATCACGCGAAGGTCCACTAACCGGCGAGATAAATCCATCAAAGCGGCGGCTGTGTCGTTGATGCCGCGGAGTAGAACCGACTGGTTGAGAACGGGAATGCCAGCGTCGACTAATCGTGCCAGCGACTTCGCAACCGCGTTGTCGATCTCCTGAGCATGGTTGGCATGCACCACCATAATCGGCGCGAGGCGAGTTCCGCAAAGCCAACTCAACAACTCCTGGTTCACCCGTTGTGGAATCATGATCGGAAGCCGCGTGTGAACGCGGAGCCGCTTGAGATGTGGAATGACCGCCAGGCGCTGTGCAAGTTCCGCGAGATGGTCGTCGACTAATGTCAGAGGGTCGCCGCCAGACAGAATCACCTCATCCAAACTCTCGTCACCGCGAATGATGTCGAGTGCCGGCTCCCACTCCTCCACCGACCGCGGACCTTCCGAATAAGGGAAGTGCCGGCGGAAGCAATAGCGGCAGTGGACGGCGCAGGCCCCCGTTGTGATGAGGAGCGCCCGACGGTCGTACTTCTTGAGCAGACCCGCAGTCTTTTCCGCCGCCAGATCCCCCACGGGGTCAGTGATGAAACCAGCTGGAGACTCCAGTTCCGCCCCCAGAGGCAGGACCTGCAGTAGGAGAGGGTCGTGAGGGTCCCCTTTCTTTATCCGAGCCACATATTCGCGCGGCACAAAGAGGGGAAAGGAGGAGGACGCCAGCTTGGCCGGGCCGAGGAGTTCGGCCGGAAGTTCAAGCTCTTCAAGGAGTTGCGCCTCGCTACGGATCGCCCGCTTCAAGGATTCTCGCCAAGCAGCATCCCTTTTCACCACCGAGCCGTTACCGGCGCGGACAGGATTGCCAGGGGAAGCTACAATGGTCATTTTTCCACCAGCAAATCCCGCAGCCGCCTGTGCAGAACCGGCGAGCCGCGAACAATGAAGTGAGGCGATTGCCTCTGGCACCGCCTTTCCAATTGAGAATAACCCACCCCATCCAACCAGCGAAGTAGGGACGACCCGTGGCGACGTACAAGACCAGTGATTTCCGCAAAGGATTGAAAGTAACCATCAACAACGAGCCGTGGCTGATGGTGGAGATGAATTTCCGTAAGCCGGGCAAAGGAAACGCCCTCTACGAGGTCCGCCTCAAAAACCTCATTCGCGGCACCACGCTCGACCGCGTTTACAAAGGTGGCGACACGCTGGAAGCCGCTGACTGCGAAGAGACGGAGGTCCAGTACCTTTATAGGCAGCAGGACACGTTTGTGTTCATGGACAACACGTCGTTTGAGCAATTCGAGATTCCAGCGGACAAGGTCGATGAATCGGCCAAGTATCTCAAGGAAGGGATGCCCTGCACGATGATGATCTTCAATGGTCAGCCGATCAGCATCACCCCTCCCCCTCATGTGCAGCTCAAAGTGGAATACTGCGAACCGGGAGCCCGCGGCGACACGGCCACCAACGTCACCAAACCGGTCAAGCTGGAGACCGGCGCGGAAATCCTCGCCCCGCTGTTCATCAACATCGGCAACGTGCTGAAGATTGACACGCGGACGGGGGAATATATCGAGCGAGTCTCAACGTAAGCCTAGCCGCCGCGTCCACGCGGCGATTCCCCGCGTGGTCGCGGGGGCTAAGCGGTCACTTCCTTCAGTCCGCTTATGTTTGCCTTCACGCTGGCGTGGACGCAAAGCATGTTCAGGGAGACGACGGTGCCGAAGACGTTCTCCCGGTTTTCAAAGTGGTTGCCGGGATTGAACAGCGGCGGCCGGTGCCAGAAAAGCTTGTAGCCCAGTTCGCGGATGAACTGTTCGAGCGGGGCCGATTTGTCCTGCCGATCGTTTTCGACGTACAGGATCGGGCGGAACTTCTCGATGGTTGCTCGTGCTCCGCGAAGGACGGCCAACTCCATCCCTTCCACGTCCGCTTTGAGGAAGTGGCAGGCGGGGAGATTCAAACTGTCGATCGTGATCAGGGGGACTTTCTCGCCTTGCTTGAATTCGCCGAGGCCTAGGCCGCCGAAGTTGTTCTCATGCCGATAATCGAGTGGTGGAATAATGACATTTCCTGCCGCTTCGCCGACTGCCGCATGGTGGCAATGAACGTTGGTCAGACCCGCGAGCGCCACATTGGCGCAGAGCGCTTGAAAAACCACTCGCTGCGGCTCAAAAGCGTGGACCTGGCCACTTTCGCCGACCAGCCGAGCCAGCGGGACGGTGTGACTGCCGATGTTGGCCCCCGCTTCGACCACCTGCCAGCCGGGACGGACGACTTGCTCGATGAGTTCGACTTCGAGCTGCGAGAATTCGCCGTAAAGCTCTAGCGAGCGGCCGATATACTTGTCGTGCCTGTTGTAGAGCGTCAGCCCATGCCGCCCGCGAATCAGTCGGTTCAGGTCCCCATCGGCGAGACGATATTCTTCGGGCGACTTGATCTTGAGCTGTTGGTTATCCTTGAGAAGCGCGGCGGCAATTTTGTGGAAGACCGAATTCCAGTCCCCCGGCTGATCTTGCCGGAAGAGCCGTAGCGAGAGATACCAGGGGGAATCCTCGCGGTTTAGTAACCAACGCCAATCGGGCACATGCGTCAGGGCAACCCAGACCGGCACTCCCAGTGCGCCGGCCAGATGGGCGATCGCGGTGTCGGAGGTGATAACGAGATCCAGGTTCTGCATCACCGCTGCCGTATCCATGAACGGGCCGCTCGAAGTATCGAGGTCATCGCCGAGTGTGTGAATCTCCATCCGCCCGCCAAGCGATGCCAGTTGCTCCGTTCCAAAACCGCGTTGCAAGCTGATGAGCTTCACCCCCGAGATTTTGGCGAGCGGCTCGAAGAGGGCGAGCGGAATGCTACGGAAGCGATCGGTGTCCATCCCGGGATTCCCTTGCCAGGCGATGCCGATTCTAAAGCCGCCGAGCGGAGCGAGTGCTTCGCGCCACTTCTCCACGAGTTGTTCGTCGGATTGCAGGTAAGTCGTGGCCGCGGGGAGGTCGGCTACATCATGTTGCTCCAGGAGCGCGGGGAGGCTGAGCATCGGAGCCCAGACATCATGTGCCGGCAGCTTTTCTCCGCGAATCGCCCACTCATCCACGCCAGCAACATCGTGCAGCAACCTCAGCAGCGGCCTTTGCACGGCGGCGACAACGCGGCAGTCATACCGGGCTTTCAAAAGGCTGGCGTACCGGATGAACTGAATCGTGTCTCCCAGCCCTTGCTCCGCCAGTAGCAGGACCGTGCGGCCGTGGAGCGAAGCACCATTCCATTGCGGTCCCGGCAGGCTGGGAACGCCGAATTCTCCCCCCTTCTGCCGCCAGGAATATTCCTTCCACCCTTGCTTGAATTCGCCGCGAAGGAGCAGAATCATGCTCAGGTTCTTGTGTAATTCCGCGTCATCGGGCTTGAGCTTGATAATGTCGAGGTATTCCCGCTCCGCATCCGCAAGTTGACCGAGCCAAAGCTTCGCCGTCGCCAGCACCTTTCTGGCTTCCAGGTCTTCCGGTGCCAGGGCCAGCGCCCGTTGCACCGATTCGAGTCCTGCCTGCAGTTGTCCATCCCAGAGCAAAGCCGTCGCCCGGTTCATGAAGGCGTTGACATACTTGCCGTCGTGACGCAGAGCCGTGTCGTAGGCGGCAATCGACTCCTTATACCGATTCAGCCGGCGGAGCGAGTTTCCCAGGTTGTTCCAGGCGATCGCGAACGCCGGTTGAATCGCCACTGCCCGCTGATAGGCCGCCACGGAATCCTGCAGCCGCTGCGTATCGAACAGGCAGATGCCGAGATAGCACCAGGCGTTGGCATTGGCCGGCTCGGAGGCAAGAACCTGGTGGTAAAGCTTCTCCGCTCCGGCGAGGTCGCCGGCCTGGTGGTGACGCCAGCCCTGACTGAGGAATTCGGCAGAGGTCGTCATGACAGTGGAAGATCCTTCTTGTTCGTGCCTTTTCTGCTGCGGACTGAAAGTAATCTACCAATTGCCAGAGTCTTCTCAACCAACTGGCTAAGTTGCGCGACCAATCCAGCAAGCAATCAACGTCCGAAACACAGGCCCCTTCGCGGGGTTCAATAGCGGGTAGGGCAGCGTATCGCGTTTGGGGGGACGTTTCCCTATCTCGCTAACGGGTATAGACTTACATAAATCTCCCCAGGCGAGATAGAAAACCATCCCACCCGCAGCCCACCTTTGTCCAGCTCCGCAAGCCAGCCCCTGCGCTACGAATTGCACGACCCCGACGTGCGGCTGATGCTTCAGGTGCGCGCGGGGGATGCGGCCGCTTTTGAAGAGTTGGTGGTCCGCTATCAGGGGCGGCTGCTGACGGTATTGGAGCACCTGGTCGGCAATCGCGAGCAAGCGGAAGACCTGGCCCAGGAAACCTTCCTGCGGGTCTTCAAAGCCCGCGAGCGGTATCAGCCTGAGGCCAAGTTTTGCACCTGGCTGTTTACGATTGCCAACAACGTGGCTAGCAATTCGCTGCGGTCCCGTTCGCGGCGGAAAGAAGTAGGGGTTCCCGACAAAGCGAATACCGATACATCGTCGTTCGGCCTGGACCAGATGGCCCTCGCCGCCAGCAGTTTGATGCCGGCCCGCTTGATCGACAAGGCGGAGGCGGCCGAGGTGGTGCGACAGGCCTTGGAATCGCTGGGTGAACGGCAGAAAATGGCCCTGCTGCTCTCCAAGTTCGAGGGGATGAGTTATCAGGACATTGCTGAGGCCATGGACATGTCGGTGCAGGCGACAAAATCGCTGCTGTCGCGGGCCCGCGTCAATTTGCAACGGATACTGGCTCCCTACATGGAAGAAGGAACCCGACCGGCGAGCGACGGGGTTGAATTGGGGACAGAGGCCGCCACGAGTGCCGCGGGCCAGGATGCCGGACTGGAGGACGAATCATGAATCATCAAGACCCAACTTTGCCGGCGATTGACCCCGTCGAGGAAGAACTGGTCGCGTATCTCGACGAGGAACTCGAGCCGGAGCATCGCGCGCGGGTCGAGCATCGGCTGGCGGCGGATCCTTGCTATCGCGATAAGCTCCGGCACATGCAGAAGAGCTGGGACATGCTCGACCTGCTGGCGCGGAGCGAGCCGGACGAAGGCTTTACGCGAACGACCGTGGCGATGGTCGCGCTGAAGGCCAGGGAGGCGACTGACGTACAGAAGGAAAGCACGCAGCGTTTTGGCCTGCTGTTTCGGGTGGGAGTGGTGGTCAGCACTTTGGCCTGCGGGCTGATTGCGTACAGCATCGGCAGTTGGCTCCTTTCCGTTTCCGATCGGCAACTGGTGCGGGAGTTGCCGCTGATTGAGCACCTGGACGAATACAAACATGCCGAAAGCGTGGCCTTTTTGAAGTCGCTGGAGGGGCTCTTTGGCCAGCACTATCGTCAGGCCGCCGCCGATGCCGAAAGCGTGGCGTTTCTGCGGTCGATGGAAGAACAAGGCTTGTTTGTGCTGGAGTCCGGCGAGGATGCCGAACCCGCCACCGCTCCTCGCAACCGGGAGACGGACGAGCAGCGCCGCGACCGATTGCAAAGAATGACCCCCGAGCAGAAGGGGGCCATCTTCGAACGCCAGCAGCGGTTTGCCGCGCTAAGTTTGCCGGATCAAGAGCGACTGCGAGCCCTGGCCCAGGAGATTGACGCGGACCCCCAGGGTGACAAGCTCAAGCAAGTGCTGACCAATTATCATGAGTGGCTCAAGTCGCTGGGAGCCAAGGATCAGTCGGAAGTTCTCGCGGCTCCCGTGGACCAGCGGATTTTGAAAATCAAGGAGGTTCAGAATCGTCAGGCGACCAAGCGTCTGAAGACCGTGGCGCTGGAACTCTCTAGCCAGGACATGAGCGCTATTACGGATTGGTTGGATTTGTACGTCTCCGGCCACCTGGCAGAATTCGGTCGGTTGACTCCCTCCCAGTTCCGAGCCGCCCTGGACAAGCTGCCGGTCAAGGAGCGCATCGATCGCCACCGCCGCGGCATCGCCTGGCGATTGGGCCGCAAGGAGTTGCTCCCCCAGCCCACCCAGCAGGAGCTCGACGCGCTCGTTTCCGTCCTCAGTCCCAAGGCCCAAGTCGTCCTGGAAGAAACGGAGAGCCGCGAGCAGGAATGGCAGTATGTGCAAGAGCTGATTCATCAGGTCCAGCAAAGCAAACGCTACCCTCGTCTCAGCGACGAAGACCTGCGCAAGTTCGCCGCCACGCTTAAGCCGGAACAGCGCGAGGCCCTGGAGAACAAGACGGCCGACGAAATGAAGAACGCCCTGCACGACCTGTACTACAGCCAAAAGGCCAGCCCCTCCGGCGGCTTTTTCCCCTGGCCGGCCGGCACCTTCGGTCCCCCCGCGCGATGAGCCGTAGGGTAAATGAGCACCGCGAAATGCACGCGTAAGGCGTCTTGCCGCATTCAAGGGAGGCAGAACGCTACCCCAGCACCCGCCCCATCTGCCGCACCGCTTGCTTCAGCCGGTTTTCGTTTTCGACCAGGGCCATGCGGCAGTGCCCTTCGCCGGCGTCGCCAAAGCCGCTGCCGGGGGAGAGGGCGACATTGGCCTGGTCGAGCATCAGCATGGCGAAGTCCACGCTGCTCATGCGGCTGACCCAGGGTTCGGGGATGCGGCCCCAAACGAACATTCCGGCTCGCGGAGTGGGGACTTGCCAACCCTGCTTACGGAGACCGTCGAGCAGCAGATCCCGCCGCGACTGATAGAGTCGCGACTGGGCCTCGACGGCGGCGTCAGTGTGCCGCAGGGCGACGATGGCGGCGATTTGAATCGCCTGAAACAGGCCGTAATCGTAGTATCCCTTGATGGTCCCGAGGGCCTTCACCAACTCCGGGTTGCCGGCGCAGAAGCCGCATCGCCAGCCGGCCATGTTGTAGCCTTTGCTCATTGTGGTGAATTCGACGCCGACATCTTTCGCCCCCGGCGCGGCCAGAAAGCTCGGCGGCGTATAGCCGTCGAAAGCCACATCGGCGTAGGCGAAGTCGCTGACCACCATGAAGCCGTACTTGCGGGCCAGCTTCACCACTTCCACCCAGAACGCCGGGTCGACGGTGACGCTCGACGGGTTATGAGGATAGTTGAAGACCACGACCTTGGGCGACGGCGAGAGGTGCTCGCAGGTGAAGGCAATGTTGGAAAGGAACTCGTCCTCCTTTTCGACTTCCAATGCAATGACACTGGCCCCGGCCATCGCCACGGCGTATTTGTGAGCTGGAAAAAACGGAGCCGGAATGATGACGTTGTCCCCCGGCCCGACTGACGCCAGCATCAGGTGGCTGAAGCCTTCCTTGGAGCCGATGGTGACAATGATTTCGCTCTCGGGATCCAGCCGCACGCCGAATTTCTTAAAGTACTTGGCCGCGACTTCCCGCCGCAGATTCAAAATGCCCGTCGCCTTGCTATAGCCATGATTGTTCGGATCCTGAGCCGCCTCCATCAGCTTCTCGATCACAATTTCCTGCGGCGGCTCGCTGGGGTTTCCCATGCCGAGGTCGATGACATCTTGCCCCGCCTTGCGTTTCTGGTCCCGCAGGGCATTCACGCGGGCGAGGACGTAAGGGGGGAGCTTGGTGAGGCGATCGGCGAGCTGGATTTTGAAGGGCGCGGGGGAAGACGGAGAAACGGAGAGAGGGAGAGAAGGAGAGATAGGTGCCGCGACCAGTGTCGCATGTCCCCTGTCCCCTGTTCCCTGACTCCTGACTCCTGACTCCTGTTTTTCGCCCAGCACTGTCATACCGCCATCCCATCTTCGCTAGCACGTAAAGTGTTCCCAGCTCTCAACATAACTCATCGGGTCGCTGGGTGGGAACGGGAAAGGGAAACCGCCCTTGCCCGCCTCTCTTGTCACCACTGCCAAGCTGGCGTGTGCGGCAAGAGACGGTGGCTCATCTAGACAGGTTCGCGCAACTCATGTTCCCGTAAGAGGATAGCAATGCGATATTAACGGACCATGACTGAATTCCTTGTCCAGCTCGCTGCCACCTTTCCGCCCGCGACCTGGCGGGATGTGACGGTTCTGGTCGCTGTCTCGGGCGGTGCGGATAGTGTGGCGTTGCTGCGGGGCTTGTCGCAACTTAAAAGTGGTGCCGCCGAAGGACGATTGATCGCCGCTCATTTCAACCACCGCCTACGGGGAGCCGAGTCGGAGGCCGACGAAGCCTTCGTTCGCCAACTCGCGCAAGATTTGAATTTGCCGCTCGAAGCCGGCCGCAGTCAGGCACCCACGGATTCAACGGGCGACGGCTTGGAGGCGGCAGCCCGCGCGGCGAGATATGACTTTCTGACCGAAGCGGCTCACCACTTAGGCGCTCGCTATGTCGTGACCGCTCACACAGCGGACGACCAGGTGGAGACCATACTGCACCGCTTCCTGCGCGGCACCGGCATCGGCGGACTGGCAGGCATTCCAAGAGCCCGCGAACTCTCGCCGGGCATTTCCTTGCTGCGGCCGCTGCTTGCCGTCACCAGGACCGAAGTCCTTGACTACCTCACATTGCTCCAACAGCCCTTCCGCGAAGACTCCAGCAACGCCTCCCCTGCCTTCACCCGCAACCGCCTTCGCCACAAGCTGCTGCCGCACCTAGAAAAGGAATTCGCCCCCGCACTTCGCGACTCACTTCTACGGCTGAGTAAGCTGGCGGAAGAAAACCAGGCATTTCTGGCTTCACAATTGGAGCCACTACTAACTCAGCACGTTCACGTTCGCGGCAAGTCCGTCATCCTCGACTGCGAGGCTCTCGCCCATCTTCACCGCCATCTCCTTCGTGAGCTCTTCCTCCGCATCTGGTCCGACCACCACTGGCCCCAGCAGGACATGACGCTGGAGAAATGGGACCAGCTCGCCGCGCTCGTGCAACAGCCGGCGGACACCGCTCCCCAGTCGCTTCCCGGTGGCATCCGGGCCGAAAGACAGAGAGACGAACTGCGGCTTAATCGATCCGTCAAATAGGGATTCCTTCATGGCATGGATCATTCTCATCCTGGCGGGACTGCTTGAAACTGGCTGGGCCATCGGGCTGAAATACACCGACGGCTTTCGCAAGCCGGTTCCCAGCGTGCTGACGATTCTGGCGATTGCCGCCAGCATGTATTTGCTGGCCTGGTCGGCAAAGACGCTGCCCATTGGCACCGCCTATGCAGTCTGGACTGGCATCGGAGCCTTTGGCGCGGCTGTGCTGGGAATCTGGCTGCTGAAGGAACCGGCCAGCCCGGCCAGGATTTTCTTCCTGGTGCTGCTGCTGGTGGCCATTGTGGGTTTGAGATTCACGGCGATTGAAGTGCCGCTTGCGCCGCGGTAATCGTGGCGTCGATGTCCGCTTCAGTGTGGGCGGCGGAAACGAACAGGGCTTCGTACTGGCTGCAGGGCATGTAGACGCCACTCTCCAGCAGCCCCCAAAAGTATTGGGCAAAGCGGGCCGTGTCGCACTTGGCCGCTGTGGGCCAGTCATGCGGGGCCTGCTCGTTGAAGAACAGGGTGAGCATGCTTCCGACGCGACTGAGGGAGTGAGGCACTCCCGCGGACTTCGCAGCCGTGAGCAAGCCATCCGCCAGGCGGGCGCTGAGCTGCTCCAGTTTTTCATGCGGCGGGTTCTTCCGCAATTCTTGCAGCGTGGCGATGCCAGCTGCCGTGGCGATAGGGTTGCCGCTGTTGGTGCCGGCTTGAAAGACTTTGCCGGCGGGAAGAATGTGCTGCATGATGTCCCGCCGGCCGCCGTATGCGCCAATGGGAAGTCCGCCGCCGACAATTTTTCCCAGCGTCGTGATATCCGGTTGAATCTTCAGCCGCTCCTGAGCCCCGCCGAGAGCGACCCGAAAGCCGGTCATCACTTCGTCACAGATTAGGAGCGCGCCATGCTGCTGCGAGAGGCTGCGAAGTCCTGTTAAGAATGCCGGCGAAGGAACCACGACACCCATATTCCCCACCACCGGCTCAAAAATGACGCCGGCGATGCGCGAACCGTGTTTGGCAAAGGCTTCTTCCAAGCCAGGCACGTCGTTGTACTGCAAAATCAGCGTGTCCTTCGTCGTCCCCGCGGTGACGCCGGGAGAATTCGGCACCCCCAGCGTCGCCGCACTACTGCCCGCCGCAACCAGCAGGCTATCGACGTGGCCGTGATAATTCCCGGCAAACTTGATGATCACATCCCGCCCCGTAAAGCCGCGAGCGAGGCGAATGGCGCTCATCGTCGCTTCCGTTCCGCTGCTGACTAGCCGAACCATCTCGATGCTCGGCACGCAGGCCGAAATCAACTCCGCCAGTTCATTTTCCGCCCGCGTCGGCGCTCCAAAACTGAACCCGCGATCCGCCGCTTTCTTCACCGCCTCTACCACAACCGGATGCTGATGCCCCAGAATCATCGGCCCCCAGGCCCCGACATAATCGATGTACCGGTTCCCATCGACATCGAACAAATACGCCCCCGCCGCTCGCTCAAACACCACCGGCTCCCCACCAACGCCGCCGAACGCCCGCGCCGGGCTGTTCACGCCACCTGGTATCAGCTGCTGGGCACGGGAGAAGATGGCGTGGCTTTGGTCGTGGAGCATTAAAAACCCTCGTAAGTTCGGCGGTTCCTTATTTTTAGCTCGGAATGGCCTGGCAAGATAGGCAAAGACATCTCGTTCCTTACTGTAACCCCCCGGTAACAACCCCCTGCCCGCGCTTGGCAAGAGCGGCCAGGAAGCGGAAACTTACTGCCAGGGGGGAAACACTTGCCGAGGTAAGGCCGTCTTACTTTCGGCAGCCGCGGTCAGCATTTAGGGGTTCGTACAAACAGCGAGGTGGGTTATGAAACGGGCTATCGCAAGCATCGGGTCGTTTCTGGCAATTCTCCTACTGGCCCTGGTCGGCACGCCGGCCTTTGGCCAGGGGGTGCTCATCATTCATCACTGGCCGCATCCGGTCCCGCTGCCGCGGCCCATTCCGCGGCCCACGCCGCCGCCAGTCTCGTACAAAATCAAGGAGCTGTCGTATCAGGCCAAGATCAAGGACCAGGTCGCTCAGGTCCAGGTTTCGCAGTCCTTCGTGAACACCGGCTCGGCCCAGATGGAGGTCAGCTTCGTCTTCCCGCTGCCGTATGAAGGGGCGATTGACCGGATGACCTTCATGGTTGACGGCAAGGAATACGACGCCAAGCTGCTGCCGGCGAAGGAGGCCCGCACCATTTATGAAGGGTACGTCCGCCGCAATCAGGATCCCGCTCTGTTGGAATGGGTCGGCTACGGCATGTTCCAGACCAGCGTCTTCCCCGTGCCGGCCGGTGCGGAGCGGAAAGTGACCCTCAAGTTCAGCCAACTGCTCCGGAAGAGCGGCCAGCTCACGGACCTCGTCATTCCGCTTTCCACGGCTAAGTACAGCTCCACGCCCGTCGAAAAAATCTCCATCGACGCCTCGATCGAAACGACCGCCGAGATGAAGAGCGTCTACAGTCCGTCGCATGCCATTAATGTGCAGCGGCCGGACGGCAAGCACGCGATTGTGAAGTATGAAGTAACCAATCAAATTCCGACGACCGATTTCCGTCTGCTCTTCGACACCAACGACGGCTCGCTGGGAGCGAGCGTCATCAGCTATCGGCCCGAGGGAAACGAGGACGGATTTTTCCTGCTCCTCGCCAGCCCCGAGGTGAAAGCGATGAACAGCGACCGGCCGGCGAAGACCCTCATCTTCGTAGTCGACCGCTCCGGCTCCATGAGCGGCAAGAAGATTGAACAGGCAAAGGACGCACTCAAGTTCGTCCTCAACAATCTCCGCACCGGGGACATGTTCAACATCGTCGCTTATGACAGCGCGGTCGAGTCCTTCAAACCTGAGCTCCAAAAATACGACGACGAGACGCGAAAGTCGGCCCTCGCCTTTGTAGACGGTATCTACGCCGGCGGCAGCACGAATATCGACGGGGCAATGACCACGGCTTTGGCGATGATCAAGGACGATTCGCGGCCGAACTACGTCCTGTTTCTCACGGATGGTCTGCCGACCGCTGGCGAAACGAACGAGGCGAAAATCGCCCAAAATGCCAAGCAAAACAACAAGGTCCGCAGTCGCATCATTAGCTTCGGTGTCGGCTACGACGTCAACAGCCGCCTGCTGGACCGGATTGCCCGGGACAATTACGGCCAAAGTGACTACGTCCGGCCCGATGAGAACATCGAGTCGTCCGTCGGCCGGCTCAGCACTAAGATGGCTGCCCCGGTGATGACGCATGTCAGCGTGAAGGTAGACGTGGACGCCATGACCGACAGCGGCGCTCCTTCCATCAACCGGATGTATCCCAAGGAAGTCTACGACATCTTCGCCGGGGACCAGATGGTCATCGTCGGCCGCTATAAGAAAGCCGGCGGCGCGAAAGTGACGATCACCGGCAAAGTTGGGAACGAAGAGAAGAAGTTCGACTTCCCGGCCTCGCTGATCGAAAAGAGCAATGACCAGTCCTTCGCCTTCGTCGAGAAGCTCTGGGCAATGCGGCGGATTGGCGAAATCATCGACGAGATGGACCTCAAGGGAAAGAACGACGAGCTCGTGAAGGAGCTGGTCGGACTTTCCATTAAGCACGGGATTCTGACGGCGTACACCTCGTTCCTGGCGGACGAGAACGCCCGGCCGTCGCAACTGGCATCGTCTAACTTTGGCGCCAACGTCGAAGCGACTCGACGAAACCTCGACCGCCTCTCTTTGGCCGAAGGGAAGGACGGCGTCGCCCAGCGTGGGGCAAAGTTCGACCTGCAGTCCGCCAAACAAGCCCAGTCTGGCGGAGGAGCCGGATTTGGAGGGGGTAAGCCGGGCGCAGGAGGCTTGCCGGGCGCTTCCGCCGCCCCCGCCAGGACGGATGCGGCCGGTCGTCTCGGCGGCTATGGCGGCGCGAAGTTCCGCGACATCGACAGCGACAAGGAAGTCGCCGCCGGCGACTCGGTGCAGAACGTCGGCAACGAAACGCTCTACAAACGGGGCCGCACACTCTATGCCGCTAACGCCCAGGAAGTCGACCCCGACAAGGACGACGCCAAGATCAAAAAGGTCAAGCGGTTCAGCGACGAGTACTTCGCGCTGGTCAAGGCCAACACTTCCGAAGAAAACGCCCTCATGGCCCGCCAGCAAGAAGGAGACGAGTTGATCGTCAAGCTTCGCGGTCAGGTCTATCGGATTGATTAGTAGTCATTGCCGCCAATGAGACGGACCACTCACCCGGAGGGAGGCACCCTCCGGGTGAAATCGGCGTTTTCAATCGTTGGTGGAGACAATGACTCTCAATTCATGGATGTCTTCGTGGAACTTGCCGGTGATTCCGATCAATGGATTACCTTGGCTGCTGCTCATCGGCGGTTGCTTTCCTCCTCCTGGGCAACCATACCAGTCGGTGACGTACTTATCCGAGGGATCCAGCTTTCCGTCTTCCATCCGCCAGTATTCGATCCGAACTGCGTTCACTACCAGTCCCTGGTGAACCTGAATCGCACCGATAGCATAGCCCGGCTCGGCGATCGACTGAGCTTGCTGTTTCCCTCCCGGCGCGCCGTGCCAGCTTCCTAAGAAATAGCGGTCTGGCCCTGAATAGACCGGCTGGAGAGCTTGGATTGCGCCACCCCAATTGTCCCCCTGGATGATTCTCAGGCCGACTAGCGGCTCTCCATTGGGTGAGCGCTCCGAGAACTGCTTGTTTCCGCGTGAGTCGGTTGAAGTCGGCTGCTCGCGGCGACTTTCGGTCGTGTCGAGACCAATGGCCGGCACAGATCCTTCCACGATCGGAAGTGCCAGCGGCTCATCCATGGCGTGCCACTCGTCGTTGAACACCTGGAGTTCCACGACTGGAAACGCGACTGGGGGCTGGCCAGCAACAAACGGCATTGGCGGACCTGCCCTCGGTGCCGCCTTGCGCGCCGCTTGGGTCGGAATCCAGATGAACAAGTAAAACATCACACCCACGGCCAGAATCAAAGCCGCAGGGACGACAATGATCGCGGCCATGATGGCGAGCATCCAGTTGGCCGATTGTGGCCCAGCAGCCGGTGTTCCTGAAACCGGAGGTCTCTTCGAAACCGGTGATGGATGCCTGACGGGGCTGCGGTCGTTACGGAAGTCAGGCTTCAGGACAATGTCGAGAAACTCCCTCGCCACATCTTGCTGTTCGGATTTCAGCTTCTTCCACTCCAGGTCGTCCGGAAACTGGTCGATGTAATACCGCTCGGGGTACATCCCCTGCGGCCGCAGGTTCTCGCCATTGAAGGCGGCAAAACTCTCCCAGGTCAAAACCAACGATTCGCCAAAGCGCGGCTCGGCTTTCGGGTTTGCCGCCAATTCTGCCTCATTCGCGATTGTGAGCAGCATCACGTATTCGGTTCGCGGCAACAGGCTGGTGACGGTAAACAGGCAGTAAGAATAAAGACGGCCGCTTCCCTCGCGGCCAGTTTCGAGCGCACGATAACTGGCCACGAACGGCAGGTTGTTGCCGGTCCGCTGCTGGTCCAGTACTTCCTTTTGCAAGGAATATATCTGCTCGTTGCCTAGCGTGTGCAGCCGTTTGACATTCCAGTAATTGGGATGCTCGGGGGCCGGATGCCACGGATGCCAGCGACCGTCTTCATCCAGAACCAGCGGTCCAGATACGAGCGGCTTGCTGGGTAAATCGTCGGGTGGATCGTCGCATTCTTGCATCGCGAGCTCGACGAGCAATCCGACCTCCTGGTGCTGATATGTCCCGGAGATCCAAAGGACATGGGTGTGCGGCGCAAAGGCCACGTGCTGACCACGAACCGGCAGCTTCCGGATGGCCGCAACATCCAAGAGGCGCGTGGCATAGTGTTCATCGCGGTTGCCAGTTGGGAGCCACGCCAACCCCTGCATTTCCTCAAAGGGTGGCTCGGATAAGCCAGGGCCGCTGGCCGGAGGAAGGTTGGCGAAAGCCCGTTGCAATGCCTGTTCCAGCGTCAGTCCGGCCTGCTTCAGATCGAGGGGACTCAAGAAGCGGTAGGTCTCGCCCAGGTCTTCCGCAACCGTGAGGGCCAGGTCGTCCGTAATCAACCGAAAGGCGAACAGTCCCGACTGCTGCAGTTCCGGGGGCAAGGGCGCTCCGCCTAATCGGAGCTTGCTTACCTCAAAATGCCATCGCGACCGGAGCAGCGGCAACCAGCGATGGGGTTGCAGGTTGCTGGTCTCGAGTGAGCCGCTGAGCCAGAACCGCACAAAGTCATCAAGCACCTGCTCCTTCGCGCGCGGGTGCAATGCCATTCGATAACGCTCAAAATACCGCGACAGCAGGATGTGAACCGTTTGTCCACCGTAGTTTTGGGGAACAACCAGCATGTCGCTGCCGGCGTCATATGTCGGCAACGGCTTGACTCCCGCGGCCGCCAGCCGGGCCACAATCTGGCTCGCGAAGTTCACCCGCTCGTGCATTGCCATCGACCGGAATGGGAAGTGAAGCCGTCCGAAGCTCGTAGCATAACCAATGTCCGCCGTCCAAACAGCGCGTTTGTCGCAAGGCCGCGAATTGAACTTGCCAGTAGAATGTTCTTATGGCTTCTGGAGAATCCGTGATTGCCGTACTGAAAAACTATCCTGGACTTGGGCCAGTTCGACAGATTCACGAATTGGGCAATGCTGGCGGCTTTAGCGGCTGTTTGCTCTGGCGGATTGAGCGGGAAGCTGGGGACCTTTGTCTGCGGCGCTGGTCCCAGGAGCATCCCTCCCAAGAGCGACTGACGATGATTCACGGGGTGCTCGCCGCGCTGGTCAAGAGTGGATTGACCTTCATCCCGGTTCCGCTTCTCACCCGCGGAGGCCTGACCTTCCTTTCGCACTCTAGCCACTTTTGGGAGCTCGTCCCTTGGATGCCAGGCAAAGCCGACTTTCACGAAAATCCGTCGCGGACACGCCTGGCGAATGTGATAGAAGCGACGGCGCGAATTCACCAGCAAGCGCAATCCTTCTCCCCGCCGCTCCAGCAGACTTCCCCAACGCTCCTTTCCCGACGCGAGCAGTTGCAGCGGCTCCTGCATGGCGGAGCCGACCAACTGGCGGCTGCCGTGGAGCGGCACCAGGACTGCGAGCTGCAGTCCCGTGGCCGCCAACTTCTCGCTCACTTTCGCCAGCGGGCTTCGACCGCGATGGCATTGTTGGACGCACTGCACAGCACTCCGGTACCGCTTTTTCCCGTCATCCGGGATCTTTGGCACGACCATATCTTCTTCACCGGAGACGAAGTCACCGGCATCGTCGATTTCGGCGCGGTGCGGGTGGATTCAGTCGCCTGCGACCTCTCCCGCCTGCTCGGCAGCCTGGTGCGAAATGACCGCGCCGCGTGGGAATTCGCTCGGCAGAGTTACGGTTCGATTCGCCCCCTCTCCGCGGACGAATGGAAGCTGACCCAAGCCCTTGATGCGGCCAATGTCCTTCTGGCCGGGCTGAACTGGCTCGATTGGATCTGCATCCAGGGACGCAAATTCGAAAACCTGGCGGTCATTCATGCCCGGCTGGACGAAATCCTCTCCCAACTGGCGGGAGCCTAGCCCCGATGCCGTTCATGCTTTCATAACTATGCACTGCTTGAAGGATTGGGGCTAAGCCGGCTCATTGCGGCAGAAGCCAACGCCGCTGATGTACCAGCCTTGGCCGCAGGGGCGGCACCAGAGGACGACTCCCGGCAAATCGTATTGACCGCCGGCATTGTCCTGAATGGAAATGGTGTATTTGCCGCCAATGGGCATGTCGTGCAACAGGCCAATGCCGACTTCGGAAACGTCGCGGGAAAATGCCGACAAGATTTGCGAACCGCGACGCAAGGTGACCGGCTGAAAGAGTGGGAACCGTTGTTCACCGCGGTTGTCCTCGGCCGCCTGATCCTTGGCCTGTTCGATCAGCCGGTCCACGCGGGGCTGCAAATAGGCCGGGAGATGTAAGGGGGTTGTCATGTTGGACCTCAAGAGGCGTGTCGCATATCCAACATTACGTCGCAATCGAACTGCCCGATTGACGAGCCATTCGATGTGAAGATCGAGGCCATCAATCCCCGTTCCGAATGGGGTGAGAAAGGTGCTGTCGTAGCGAATGAAACGGCCGGGAACGGCCCTTTGGGGGGGAACCAGAATCACTCAATCTCCAGCATGTCCTCGGTCTGGCCGCTGGAAAGAAATCGGCTGAGCACAAAGTCCGTGTCATAGTTCTGGCCGAGAACCGTCCGGCTCCGGCTGGGTGCCAGCGTGCGGTAGATGAGCCATTGCTCCTTGCCGCTTTGCACTCGATAGCCGGCGGCGACGTCTCGCGGCTGAACTTCGAGATTCTCCCCTACAGTCAGTCGTCGCCAAGTGTTTTCGCGGCGGAGGCGCTCCGGCGAAAGATCGAGCCACAATGGTGAATAGAGGTTGCGGCCATGTCCAGCGTTGCGCAGAACGAGGCGGTTTTGGTGACACTCCAACTCGCCGGAGCAAAACTCCGCTCGCCACTCCGGCAGCGCGAGGGAAAGAACTCGGGCGACACGCTTTCGTTTGAGGCCAAGCGTTCCTTCACGGGTCTCCGCCGCGGGCTGAAAGGTGGCCTCGTCGGCCAAAGGAAGCTGAAACGAGTGGCGGATTTCAGACTTGGCACCTTCCGAAAGCACCTGTTCGCCAATCAGCGCATCGGCCAAATACAGAAACTGATCCTTCCGCGCCAAGGCCATCTGGCGTTGCAACACCCAGCCACTCGTGAGCGGCAATTCCAACTCCAGATAGTCGGCTTCCTGATCGGAGTGCCAGCAAACTTCTTCCCAGGGCCCCGCGGCTGTCAGCGGACTGCCGTCGACGGTTGTTTCAAAGGACCAGATGCCCCGCAGTAGCGATTGGTCCCCGGCAATCAGCGCCAGCCGCAACTCGGGCTGGGAATAGTCAACCTCCAAAGAGTCGAATGGAGGTTGCCAAGTCCGCCGCAGCAAAGCTCGCCGGGCGTCCTCCGAGTGGGTGGCGGGCGTGGGAGTGCGCATCGGGCGGGCGAAAACGTGTATAATGAGTCGCGAACCGGCTGGGCCGTTTTAGCATGCCCATCCGAAATCCGCTATGGGCTGAAATTGGGAGCTATGCCATGTGCTGCAAGATGACCTGGTTCGCGCAGATTCTGCTGGCCGCCTGCGGCGCTATCGCTCTGGGAGTGGTTTACTCGCTGCCGGCCGATGAGACCGAACCGAAGGTCAGAGCGGCGAGCGAAGAGACGAAAAGGGAAGAGCCCGCCAACAAACCGGCGAAGGAAGCCCCTAAGGCGGAGAGCGGACTGAAAAAAATCGCCAAGGATCACGACATCTATCTGGACCTCAAGCGAAAGGCCGTGGTCATCGACGGGGAGGTCTGCCTGCGGGAAGGGCAACTGGAAATGTTCGCCTGTCCCAAGGGGACCAAGGAACATGAATCGGTCGTCTCGCTCAATTGTACGGCCGAACAGGCTCATGCCGCGCTCCTGGCGGTCGGAGCCAAGCCGGGAACGACGGTTAAATTCACCCCCGAATACAAAGCGGCGACAGGGCCGATCGTCGACGTGATGGTTCTGTGGCTGGATGAGAAAGGGGAAAAGCACAAGGTACGGGCACAGGAGTGGGTCAAGCAGGCCAAAACCGACAAGGAAATGGCCTTCGACTGGGTCTTCGCCGGAAGCGGATTTTGGACCGACGAGGATACGGGCAAAACGCACTACATGGCCAACAGCGGCGACTTGATTTGCGTCTCCAACTTCAACACCGCCACGATGGACCTCCCCGTGGAAAGCTCGCAGGCCAATGCCTCGCTCATGTTCGTCGCCTTCACCGACCGCATCCCCCCCCGCGGCACAAAAATCCGCGTGGTCCTGATTCCGCGGCAACCCAAGGAGGCCGAGCCCAAGCCCGAGAAAAAACCGGAACCCAAACCAGAAGAGCCGAAGACCACCGAGGAAAAGCCCACGGAAGACAAGCCCACCGAGAAAAAATCTACTCCCTAACCTCTGCCCTCCAAACTCTAACCTCTCCCTACTCTCCCCATGATCACCGTCGGCATGAACTACCACGTCCTTCCTGGCCAACAGCAGGACTTTGAAACCAAATTCGCCGGCGTCGTGGCCGCCCTCAAGGCGGCCCAGGGGCACACCAGTTCCACCCTGTGGCGCGACGTTGCGGACGACGCTTCTTACCTCATTACGAGCGAATGGTCCGAAGAACAAGCCTTCACCGACTTCATCCGCAGCCAGGCCTTCCGCGATGTCACTAACTGGGGCAAAGAGCAAATCCTCTCCGGCCGCCCGCAGCACAAGATTTATAAGCACTAGTTTCCCAACGCGTTCGTGAGCGCATTCCCGGAGAGCACCAAGCGTCAGCGTGGGGAGTTTTCGCGCTAAGAACTCCAATCGCTTACGCAAGTGGCTCGCTGGAGGCGTTCGTACGGCAAATCCCCGCGTGGGCGCGGGGGCCAAACTTGCTACCACTGCGCTGGCGCTTACCCTTCCGCATCCGGCCGGTTCGGGTAAACTGAAAGATTGGACGCGTCCCGCAAGGCCCCCAGGAGTCAGCACCGGTGCAAATCAACATTTCTGCCCGGCACGGTCATTTGAGCCCAGCCACACAGGAACGGATTAAGGAAAAAGTCGAGTCGGTGCGAAAGTTCTACGACCGGCTGACCTCCATCCACGTGATTGTCGATTTGAGCCACAAGGACAGCCCCTCGGTGGAAATCACCGCGCATGCCGAGCACCACGACCCCTTCGCGGCCACGGTGCAGAGCGATTCGGTTCATGCCGCCCTGGACGGAGCCGTGGACAAGCTGGAGCAACAGCTGCGCAAGCACAAGGAACGGCTTAAGGACCACAAGGCTTCCGGCCACAAACATTTGGAGCCACCCGCCGACGGGGAGCCGAGCTAATATTCATTTTCAGCCGCGGCGAACCTTCATTTTCAGCCGCTGTTCTTGGCCCCGAAAGGTTAAGGAAATCATCCCATGAAGTTTTCTGATTTTGTGGTGGTCCCGGCCATCCGGGCGGAGATTGCCGCCGACGACAAGTCGAGCGTGATTGAGGAGATGGTGGCTTCGTTGGCTCAGTCCGGGGTCGTCCGCTCGGAAGACGCCGCGGGCATTGTGGCGGCCATCATGAAGCGCGAGGAACTGGGGAGCACGGGCATCGGACGCGGCGTGGCGGTGCCGCACACCAAGCACCCCAGCGTGGGGAAGCTAATTGGTACCGTCGGCATCAGCCATCACGGCGTGGACTTTGACAGCCTGGACGGCGAGAAGGTGCATTTGATGTTCCTCTTGATTTCGCCCCCGGATCGCCCGGCGGACCATTTGCGGGCTCTGGAAAACATCAGCCGCCAGTTGCGGGATGACACCTTTTGCCGGTTCCTGAAACAGGCCCACAGCACTTCGGAAATCCAGCTACTGCTCGACGAATCGGACGCTCATCAATTTGGCAGCTAATAGTGCCGGGTCTCCCCCTTTTGTCTCAGATTCTTCCGCCGCGCTTCGTCTGTTCGCCATGCCGGATTTCACAGTCAGCCGAGACGTGACGCTTGTGAACAGCAAGGGATTTCATATCCGCCCGGCCCACCTCGTGATGAAAACAGCGGCTGAATACAAATCGGAAGTCAAGATTATCAAGGAAAATCATGCCGTGGACGGAAAAAGCATCATGGACATGATGACGTTGTTCGCTCCAAACGGTACAACACTGACACTGCAGGCTCGTGGCCCAGATGCCCAAGCCGCCGTCGATGCACTTGCCCAGCTCGTTGAAGGTGGCTTTGGGTTAATGGACGAGTAGTTGTAGTTTTGAAAGTATTGGAGATGGACAGCCGGCGATGGGCCGGCAAGAAGTTGATAGCGGCTTTGCCGCGCTCGCCTCCTTGGGCAAAACCAATAATTGCCGCATCGGTGCGGCAGGGGGGGAAGCAGCGGCCGGGCCTGGACCAGTGGTTCCTTATGAGAAGGCGTGCTCTCGCTCGCAGTTGACCTCGCCCCGTGCGGCTTGAGGTCCTGTAGGCAGTGGCCGCATGAGTTTCCATGTTACATATGTTTGGGCGCGGCGGCCCGCGGAGGCACCAAATCCGCAGGGCTCACCCGTGCCGCTTGTTTCCTGTGCTTTCCACGGGCGAATTCCGCCGGGGGCACTTTCGTCGCCGCTTGACTCTTTCGAGCAGCTCCCAAGTCATCCCTTCTGCCGGGCGCTCGCGCGCCTAGAAAACACGACTCATGAAGAATGAAATGCTGATTAATGTCTCGCAGCCCGAAGAGTGCCGCATCGCCATTGTGGAGGACGGCTTGCTGGAGGAGCTCTACATCGAACGGGCCAGCGCGGACAACTATGTTGGCAACATCTACAAGGGGCGGATTGTCAATTTGGAGCCGAGCATCCAGGCGGCGTTTGTGGATTTTGGAGTCGGCCGCAACGGCTTCCTGCACATCAGCGACGTGGAGCCACAATACTTCCGCCAGGGTGGCTACGATCCCGGCGAGTCCTTTGGCGCGGGGCGGATGGCCGACATTGACGTGGGTGATGACGACCAGGGTCCGCCGAGCGAGAACGACGAAGGAGATGGGCCGAGCGAAGGGGACCAGGGACCGCGCGGCGATCGCCCGCCGCGGCGTGACCAGGGGCGAGGTGAAGGGGACCGGGGTGGACGGGGCCGCGGAGACCGTGACCGTGGGGTCCGAGACGATCGGGGTCCCCGCGGCCAAAGCCGGGGAGCTCGTCCGCCGCGCGGCGGACGTCCCCGCATCAAGCCCCCCATTCAAGACATCCTGCGACGGGGTGACGAAGTCCTCGTGCAAGTCATCAAGGAAGGGATTGGGACCAAAGGGCCAACACTTTCCACGTATCTGAGCATTCCTGGCCGCTACCTGGTACTGATGCCCGCTTTGGGTCGGGTCGGCGTATCCCGGAAAATCGAGGATGACCGCGCCCGCCGCGAGTTGCGGGACATCATGCTGGAGCTTAATCCGCCCAAGGGGCTGGGCTTCATCGTCCGGACCGCCGGCCAAGAGCGGACGAAGAAAGAGCTCAGCCGCGACATGGCCTATCTGCTGCGACTGTGGAAGGTGATCGTTCGCCGGCTGAAAAAGACGGAAGGGCCGGGGACCATCTACGAAGAAAGCGACATGATCATCCGGACCATCCGAGACATTTTTACTTCCGAAATTGACTCCATTTACATCGACAACAATGAAGCCTTTGAGCGGGCCAAGGAGTTTTTGCAGCTCGTGATGCCCCGCCACGTCAATCGCTTGCACCATTACATCGGCAAAGAGCCCCTGTTCCACAAGTACAAGCTGGAACAAGAGATCGCTCAGATCTATCAGCGCAAAGTGGCCCTCCGCGGCGGCGGCTCGATTGTGATTGATCAAACCGAGGCCCTGGTAGCCATCGACGTCAACAGCGGCAGTTTTCGGGCCAAGGCGGAGGATGCCGACGAGACGGCTTTCCAACTCAACATCTCCGCGGCCAAGGAAATCGCTCGGCAACTTCGCCTGCGGGACCTGGGGGGGGTGATCGTCAACGACTTCATCGACATGCGCCGCGAGCGCCATCGCCGCGGAGTGGAGCGGGCCTTGCACGACGCCATGAAGCGGGACCGGGCGCGGACCAAAATCCTCCGCACCAGCCCCTTCGGCCTGATTGAAATGACACGGCAGCGGATTCGCCCCAGCGTGAAGAAAAGTGTCTATGGCGACTGCCCCTGCTGCAGCGGCCGCGGCGTGGTGAAGACCGCCGAAAGCATGGCCATCGAAGTCGTTCGCCTGATCATGCTTTCCAGCCAGCAGCCGGGCGTCCGCCGGGTGACGGTCAAAGTCAATCAAGAAGTTGCGACCTACCTGAGCAATAAGAAGCGGCGTGAGATCATGCAGCTCGAAGACGACGCCCGTCTGAATGTGCAAATTCTCGGCAGCGACGGCTTGTTTCCAGAACACCTGGAACTGGATTTACGGGATGAAGAAGGGCGCGAAGTGAAGATGCCGGTGGCATAACGTTAACCAGGCACCGTTTATGGAAGCGGCTTCTTCCGTGGTAGATTGCGTAACCTTGAGGCTGCGAAGCTACGGAAACGCAGATTTTTGGCCTGTTTATCGGTCTGCTGCCCCTTGTCGAAAGTACTCGCAAAGCTCTATACTGAGCCGCTTTACCTGAACTTTGGGTGATGACATGAAAGTGCGTACCAGCGTACGGAAGATTTGCGAGAATTGCAAAGTCGTGCGCCGCAAGGGCCGGGTTTACGTCGTTTGCACCAACGCCCGCCACAAGCAGCGTCAGGGTTAACTTCGCCGGAATAGGCGGCCGAATTGGTTGTGGCCGCCTCGTGGAATTCCAGCCTGGGTTTCTTTTATCTTCGCGGGTCCGATTGGTTTTTTGGAGAGAGAACATGCCTCGTTTGCTCGGTGTCGATATTCCCAACGACAAACCCACCGTCTTTTCCCTCCGCTATTTGTATGGCGTGGGTGACAAAGTGGCGCTGGAACTTTGTCACAAGGCTGGCATCGATCCGCAGAAACATGCCCGCGACTTGGCGGAGGAAGAGCTCTCTCGACTGGCCGTATTGCTGGAGCGAGACTACACCGTGGAAGGCCCGCTCCGCCGCCAGGTTCAACAGAACATCAACCGCCTACGTGATATCAAGTGCTATCGCGGCATGCGGCATCGGCTGGGGCTGCCTGTTCGCGGACAGCGGACCCGCACCAACGCTCGCACTCGCAAGGGCCCGAAGAAAACCGTGGCCGGCAAGAAGGGGGTCAAGGACCTCCGTTAGTCCTTGCCGATCAATCAAATACTGGGTTCCAGGAGTTAAGCAGTGTCCAAAGCAGTTGCCAAGAAAAAGAAAGTCCGCCGCAACGTGACCGTGGCTATCGCCCACGTCCGCGCCACTTTCAACAACACTACCGTGACCATCACCGATTCCAAGGGTGACACGCTTTGCTGGGCCAGCGCCGGCACCAGCGGCTTCAAAGGGAGTCGCAAATCGACCCCCTTCGCCGGACAGTGCGCGGGACAGCAAGCTGCGGAAAAGGCGGCCAAGTTCGGCGTCAAGGAACTGGAAGTGTTGGTGAAGGGCCCTGGCTCCGGCCGCGAGAGCGCCATTACTGCCCTGCAAACGGCTGGCATGACCGTGAAGACCATCGAGGATGTGACCCCGATTCCGCACAATGGATGCCGGCCCCCCAAGCGCCGCCGCGTTTAACCACGGCTAGTAATAGACGGCACGCAATACACAGCACCAAGACATTCGCCCTTCGGGGCATTTCGCAAGGGAGATCGCAGATGCATATTCGCTGGCGCGGGTTTGAGCTTCCCAACATTGTCAATTGCGACGCTAACTCGCTCACCTCGACCTACGGCAAGTTCACCGCCGAGCCGTTCGAGCGCGGGTTTGGCGTCACCATCGGCAACAGCCTGCGGCGTATTCTCCTCTCCAGCCTGGAGGGGAGCGCCGTCACCCAGATCAAGATTCGCGGCGCTCAGCACGAGTTCACGACCATTCCCGGCGTACTCGAGGACGTGACCGAAATCGTGCTCAATGTGAAGTCCCTTGTGGTCAAAAACCACAGCGACTCCACCCGCGTCATCACCGTCGAAAAGAACTCAACCGGCCTGGTCACCGGAGCCGATATCCAGACCGATTCGGATGTCGAAATCATCAATAAGGGGCATGTTCTGGCCACGCTCACGGACAACGTTCCCTTCATGATGGAAATGGTCGTTGAAAATGGCCGGGGCTACATTCCTTCCACGGAGCACAGCACGGGGGATCACGAAATCGGAATTATTCCGATTGACGCGGTTTACAGCCCCGTGGTTCGAGTCCGCTATGAAGTGGAAGAGACCCGCGTCGGCCAAAAGACCAACTACGACCGCCTGACACTGGAAATCTGGACGAATGGTTCGGTGAATCCGGAAATGGCCCTCGTCGAATCGGCCAAAATCCTCCGCAAGCACCTCAACCCGTTTGTGCAGTATTCGGAGCTAGGCCCGCGAGTCCATTCCCCCAACCGTGGCGGCGTAGCCGGCCTCGACGGCATCCTGGAATCCAAGCTGAGCATGAGCCTGGCGGAACTCAAGCTTTCCGTGCGGGCCATGAACTGCCTGGAGACCGAGAACATTCATACGGTTCGGGACTTGGTGCAGAAATCGGAAGACCAGCTCCTCGAAGTTCGCAACTTTGGCGAGACCACGCTCACCGAAGTCAAGGAAAAGCTGCACGACCTGGGGTTGTACCTGGGGATGCGCGTTCCCGCTATGCGGTAAGGGCCAACGCTATATTCATGCCCACGCAATGCCGTGGACGAACCACCCATTTCAGTTATTTCAAGATTTCGAGTTTCCCATGCGTCATCGTCGTCGAAGCCGAGTCCTCGGTCGCTCCCCCAGCCATCGCAAGGCCTTGTTCAAGAACATGGCGAGCGCTCTCATTCTGACCGAACGAGACGCCGAGGATGACGAGAACACGCCCAAGGTGAAGGGACGGATTATCACCACGCTGCACAAGGCCAAAGAGGTCCGCCCGTTGGTCGAAAAGTGCATTACTATTGCTCGCAAGACTCTCGCCGACTTGGAGAGCGCCAGTGAGTTTGCCACGAACGCCAAGCGGAACACGGCCGAATGGCGGACATGGCGTAAGGGAGAAAACTGGCGCAAGTGGGCCACAGCCATGGCGCCCGCCGTCAATGCTCGCCGGCGCCTGGTGCAACTGCTCGGCGACAAACAGGCGGTTTCCATTCTGATTGCTGATATTGCCCCGCGGTTCAAGGATCGCGATGGCGGCTACACCCGGATCGTCAAGCTGGCCAAACCCCGCCTGGGGGATTCCGGTGCCAGAGCCATCCTGGAATTTGTCGGCGTGCGCGATCGCAAAGTCGAAAAGAGCGCCAAGCCGGCATTCAGCGAAGAGGGTGCGGACGAAAAGAGCGAAGCAGCGGCCACGTAGGCGACTATTCTTGGGGAAGGAACCCCCCGATGCAACAACTCTTGTCCGATTCACGCCAGCAGACGTTCGTACCTGCTCAGGCCGCGGGGTTTGACTTCACCTCGCGGATGCGGTTGTTGTGTGCGGATATAGTTGCACGCACGCCGGATCTCGCGCATGTCGATCTTTCTCGCATTGCGCTCACGTTCAGCCAGGCCCGCAAAGGGGTGAGCTGGGGGATGTACGCCTCGCTGACGCCGCTCCGCTTTGCGGGGGGCTCGCGGACCACAATTCGTCGCGGCCGGCAATACCAGGTGCAGCCGATTGTCGACGGCTCGGGGCGCGAGATGCTATATCTGCTCAGCTTTTATCTGCCGCGGTTCATGAACCTGGAGTTCCGCGAGAAATTGATCACCATCTTTCACGAGCTGTGGCACATCGGGCCAGAGTTCGATGGCGACCTCCGCCGCCACGAGGGAAGGTGCTTTGCCCACACGCACTCGCAGGCGGAATATGACCGGCAAATGGGAATCATCGCCGACCGCTGGCTGGCCCAATCTCCAGAGCCGGAGTTGTGGAGTTTCTTGCAGCACGATTTTTCCAAGCTCCATACCGCTGCCGGTCCGATTTTCGGTCTGCGGGTAAAGCGGCCCAAGCTGGTTCCCATTACCTGACAAGTCACGCGCCCTTCTACCTTGCTAATGTGCGACCGGCAAGGTAGAAGGAAAGTTGAACCCTGTCGGAGGCTAGCATGCCAGTTTATGTTTACGAAGTAATTACTGACGACAACTCCGACGGCGAGCAGTTCGAGATCTTTC
This sequence comes from Planctomycetaceae bacterium, assembly GCA_005778405.1. Lineage (GTDB taxonomy): Bacteria > Planctomycetota > Planctomycetia > Pirellulales > Pirellulaceae > SXOA01. The sequence goes on along the minus strand of SXOA01000103.1, from coordinate 17,415 downwards.
AGAGCATGGCGGACGCCCCGTTAACGAAACATCCGGAAACGGGCAAACCCGTCCGCCGCGTCTTTCTGGCCCCTGCGGTCGGCGGCAAATGGTCGGAGTCGGCGATGGGGAAGTCCGTCGCCGACGACAAAAAGCTCGACAAGCTGGGTTTCACCAAATACGTCAAAGCCGGCGATGGCTTTTACGAGAAACGGGCGGGCAAGGGACCGGATGTGATCTCCCGGGACCAGCCGTTCTCCGAGGAATAGGTGCGGCCGTTCGCAAGCTATTGGTTATTCAGCCCCAGGCTCCGTTCCAGCGCAATCCTTTGGCCATCGAGTCCGCGGCGGGCTGTAATCTTATCCCAGGCGGCGGCGGCGGCGGCGAGCGCTTCCTCGGGGCTCTTCTTCCCGCGCAGCGCGTCGACCGCGGCCTGATCGAGGGCACTCAAGTACTCGCGCCGGCCGGGAAGGCGAATTCCCTGCGAGTGCTGCGGCCTCTCCTGGGTCTGACGAAGTGCGGCGACATATTCGCCGCGACCCTGGTCCCCGATGCTCCCCAGCCAGCTTGCCGCATCGGGCTCCTGCGAGACCCGGAACAAAGTGGTGTCGGGACTGGAGGGGCTGATTTGCACGGCCACTTCCGAGCCCGCCAGCCAGGTTGCCATGTTCTCTGACGCTTCTTGTTCGCCGCTGGTGGCAGTGACGGACACCATCCGTCCGCTGACGGCGAGGAGCGGCACATGCGGGCTTTCTCCCGCGCTGCGCGCGGCCCACTGCTTCTTCCCAAAATCATACGTCTCACTCGCCCCCGGCAGCTCCGCAAAACCGAGATTCGCGGCCCGTCCTGCCACGGCTTTGTCCGCGGTGGCCGTGGCCGAGGAGGGCCAAGCAATCGCCATGGCACATCGGCCTTGGGCCAGCTCCTGATAGGCCTGCGCGGGAGTGAACTGCGGCAGCTTAGCCTTGGTTTCACCGCAAGTGGCGGCCATCTCTTTCAATGCCCGCACGTAAGGAGGCTGGTCAATCAGTGCCTTGAGCGAGGAAATATCCAAAAGGGGCGAAATCTGCTCCTTGTGCGCCGCGTATGTCGCCGAGCGGGCCAGCAGCATCTGCCCGGCATAACTCGGGGCCAGCGGCTCGACCGTGCCGCGCCAGGTTGCATCGGCGGGAGGCGCAAGTTCACCCAGCTCCTCACGCTTGGCGAGGCGAGCCGCCAGGGCGTCGTACTCGGCCCAGGTCCGTGGCGGTTTGATTTGGAGCCTGGCAAAAATATCCAGCCGGTATACCAGCATCAGTTGCGGCGAACCGAGCGGCAGCCCGACCACTTTGTCCCCCCATTTCATTTCGTGCAGTCGCAACAGCTTGTAGATATCCCGCATCGCGAAGGCGTCGTTCTCCAGCGTTCTGCTCGAAATCGGAGCCAGCAGTCCCGCCTCCGCCAGTTCGCCAAGTTGCCCGGCGGGATAGACAATCAAATCCCCCGGCAGCCGCTTGGCGGCCGCGGCCTCTTGCCACGTAATCTCGCGGATGATGACCTCGTCTTCCGTGCGTGACCGCCATTCCGATTTGATGGCATCCCCCAGTGTCGGGTCGTCGACGATCAGCACCGTGAGCTGCGGAATCAGCCGCTTCTTGTTCCCCGGCTTATTCAAAGAGGAACTATCAGGGCCACAGCCCGCCAAAAGCGAAAGGAAGACAAACCCGCCCAGGACGCAGGCAAAGAAGACGTCAGCCAGGCGGGCGCAAAAAATTCGCGGGAGCATGGACATGCCTACGCAAAAGCAGCGATATTAGTTCAGTCTGAAACCTCAGTACCGCTGACTTCCCCAAGTGCGGACTGCACGAGAGCCCCCCGGTTGCTCGGAGCGGCAATCGTGACTTCCAGAGAACCTTCTGGTTGTTCCTGTTGTAGCAAGTCCGCGAGCCCAAGTGCAGAGTGCTGGTCGGGAAACGCGGCAAAAAGGGTCGGTCCCCAAGAGCTCTGCCCCACCCCCGCATAGCCGCGACCGCGTAGCCAGCCAATCAGCCGCGTCAGCACCGGGCCGTTGTAGGGGCCTCCCTGCCGAGCGGAGAAGCAATCTCCGGCGAGATGGCCAAATTGGAATAGGCTCTCGGCAAACTGCGGGAAGTTTGCCGTGGCTGCCGCCGGAATCAGTTCATCCCGGGCCATGGCGATGAGCCGCTCGGTCACATTTGCCGGCACTCGCGGCAGCCCGCCGATGGCCTGCTCTTCCTGCTCCCCGCTCAGTCCCCGTCCACCGGCAGGACGGAGAAGCACGAACCGCCAGTCGTCCGGAAAATCGACGCGGCAATCCAGCGTCGAGATTGGTTCTCCCGGCAGTTTTCCCCGCTCGACAATCAGTCCTCCCATCACAAACCCATAAGTGCCGATCGCCGAGCGCTGCCCCCGGCCAACGGAAAGCGCCAACTCCCGCGGCCCCGCGGCAGGCAGGCCAGCAAAGGCATTCAGCCCCGCGGCGACCGACAGCCCGAGCTGCGTCCCGACACCCAGTCCGATATGATTGGGGGGAGACTCCAGCACTTCGATGAGGCAGGCCGGAAGTTGCCCAGCCCCATGAAACTTCGCCCAATGCTCAGCAAAGTCCTGCGTGCGATCCGCCAAACTGCCGCTGCATTCGAATCGTGCTGCTGGCAAGAGTCGTATCTTCAGCGCCGGCCTGTCCACCATTGCCCCCACGCCACCGTACATCCGTCCTTCGTCCTGCTGCAAGCCAAACAGGCCGAAGTGCAGTCGGCTGGGGGCGGTGACGGTAATGGCACGAGACATGGAAGTGGTCATTCGAGGCTCGCGCCATGGGCATGGTTCGATGGCCGAAAACGCGACTATAACCCTTCCAGCTTCCCTTCCGCATCCCCAAACCGCTCCTGCTTCACCCCCATCTTGTCCATCAGCGACAAGTACAGGCTGCAGAGCTTGCGGTTGTCGCCCCCCTTCTCTTTGAAGTCGAGGACGCGGCCGGTTTCGAGCTGGCCGCCCAGGCCGCCGACGAGGAGCAGCGGGACTTTCGAGCTGTCGTGCTGGCTGCCGGACCACATGCTGTTGATGAACATCAGGCAGGAGTGGTCGAGGACGCTGCGGTCCCCTTCGGGCATCGCGGCCAGGCGGGTGGCGAGGTGAGCGAGCTGGCTGACGTAGAACCGCGAGACTCGCTCGTAGGCTTCTCCCTGGTCGTCGTGCGACGTGTTGTGGTGGGCCGTCCGGACGTCGAGGAACGGATAGAACAGCCCCGAAATGTCGCGGCAGAGGAGGAGCGTGGCGACCCGCGTTTTGTTGGTCTGGAAGGCGAGGGCGATGATCTCCGTCATCAGCCGCATGTGCTCGCGGATGTCCTCGGGGAGGCCGTTGTCCGGGCGGGGCATGGCAGCGGCGGGGCGGTCCCTGCCGGCGGCGTTGTTCTCGGCTTTGTCCTTGAGAGCCCGCGTCCGCTCGATTTGCTTCTCCACTTCCCGCACGCTGGTCAGGTATTCGTCCAGCTTCGCCTGGTCGCTGCGGCTCACTTGCCGGCTAAGGTGGGCGGCGTGGTCCCGCACTCGGTCCAGAATGCTCTGCATCCGCCGGCTGCCGTGGTTACCGAACAGGCTGTCGAAGGCGAGGGACGGATAGACCTCCATCGGCACTGGCGAATCGGCGTCCTGCCAGGAAATGTGCGAGCTGTAGGCCATCGAAAAATTCGTCTCGTGATAGCCGGTGATCGGCTGCTCGCATCCCAGCACCAGGCTCGGCTGCGGTGTCTCTTCGCCGAGCTTCGCCGCCAGCACCTGGTCCATGCTGATGCCGCCGCGCAGGACCGCCCCTTTTTGCAGCGATGCCCCGGAGAGAATGTTCCCCGTCTGCCCCGGATGAATGCCGACGTGCGTGGCGTTCTTGTTGAAGAGGCCACTTACGACATTGAGCTTGCTCTTGAACGGCGCGAGGGGCTCGAGCGTCTTGCTCAGCTCCATCTCTTCGCCCGCCCCCTTGGCCCACCAGTTGTTCGGGCTGATGCCGTTTCCCATGAAGAGAGCGGCGAAGCGAGTGGGAAACTGATCTGCTTTCTTTTCACCACTAGGAGTCTTGCGCGGTTCTTCCGCTCCCCAAACGGAGATCGATTCCAGCCACGGAAGGGCCATGGCGACGCCGACCCCTTGGAGGACGGTGCGACGGGAGGTCTTGTTCCGACTTATCATGTCCAATTCCTCGGTTGTGCCGACATTCTGATATTGTAGTCAAAGTGAACAATGAGAATTCTTGATACGAAGCTTGAGTCTAACCTAGCCGTCAGATAGTATCGTCACATCGTCCTGATCATCCTTTGGCGTGAAGGGAGTGGGGATTCAGATGCAATTTAGCGGCAGACTCGGACCTCCTGTTGGAGCTGCGATTGGTTTCGTGATTGGGCTTTTGGTAAGCGTTCTTGAATTGAATGGGTACGCATTGGCTGCTCGGATTGCAGTACCACTTGTCGCGTCGGCCATCGGTTTTCTGGGCGGGCTTGTCGTCTGGTTCCTGGATCGAGCGTCTACTCAACAGGCCGCCAATGTCCAAGAAAACCAATACTGCTGTCCGAAATGCGGCCGAAGGAACTCTCCGGATGCAAAAAATTGTATCAAGTGCTCCAGCGAACTCTCTTCACCGTAACAGCGGATTAACATTCCTTTTGCTTGAGCCTACTCTTCTCGCCCTCTTTTGTTCAAAAACTGCTGGCTCGTGACTATCATCTCCATCAGCCCATCGAACCGATACTCGTCTTTCTTCAGCTTCTGCTTCATATTCTCGACCAACGCCTTGTCCGATAGCAAGAGAGTTCTTCCCAGGGCATAGGACAATAGCTTGCGACTGAGGTTATCGACGAATTCGTTCTGGCGATGGTCCCGCAAATAATCGCGGAGCCCCGGTAGGCCGCTACCTTCGCTGCCGCCAGGGAACGTAGCCTTGATTTCGACCGCGTGGCCGCTGAGATCCTTTTCCCGCCTCTCGCCGATGGGGCCGTACCCTTCGTAGACGAGGCCGAGCGAGTCGAATCGGGCATGGCAGGAGGCGCAGCTCTTGTTCTCGCGATGCTTGGCAAGTAACTGAGCCAACGTAAGCTCCCCGAGTTGGGCTTCGTCCTTGGGAAGCTCCGGCACGGTCGGCGGCGGAGGGGGAATCCGCTCTCCCAGAATGCGTCGGGCAACCCAGTAGCCCCGCTTGACCGGGCTCGTCCGGAGGCCGGGGGAATTCTTGGTCAGGAACACCGACATGGGAAGGAGTCCGCCGCGACCGTACTTGCCGGCATCGTCAACTCGAACCCAGCTATCTGAATCGGTTCCAGAAACTGGCATCCCATAGTGCTTCGCCAGCATCGGATTCACAAACGTATGCTCGGCACTGAGAAAATCAAGGACCGAGCGATTCTCTTGCACGACATCGAGGAAGAACCGCACCGGCTCTTCGAACATCGCCTGGCGCAGTTCATTGTTGAAAGTTACGAACCGCTCGCGGTCCACGCTGTTGTGCTCCTCAAAGCGGCGGAAGTCGAGCCAGTTGCCGCCGAATTCCACGGCCTGGCCGCGAACCTTCTTGTCCCTCAGCATCCGCCGCGTCTGGGCGAGAAGTACCTCGGTTTGTCGCAAGTCTCCCGCGGCGGCATGAGCGAGCAACTCTTCATCCGGCATGGACGACCAAAGGAAGTAGCTGAGCCGGCTAGCGAGGGCGTAATCGGACAGGGGCTGAATCCTTTTGCCTTCTGGCGCGAGGTCCACTCGGTAGCAGAAATTCGGCGACATCAGAATGCTGGCAATGGAATCGCGCATCGCTTCCTCATGGCTCAATCCTTCTTTCTCGCGAAGCGAGCGATAGAATGCGAGAAGGTCTTCTCGCTCTTCCTTGGTCAGCGGCCGGCGATAAGCCGCTTGCGCGAATCTTTGCAAAGCCTCCAAATGGCTTGGTTCCGCTGCCAGGCGAGCCTTCTCCACCCAGCGGACTTCGGCATTGATGTTTGTGAAATAGGTCTCGATGGCGGCAATCGCCTTCTCGCCGGCGTTGATATCCTTGGCCTTGTTCAAATACTCCTCGCGGAGCCGCTGGACTTTGGCCTCGGCACCCGCGTCCTTGTCCTCCGAGCGGGCAAAATCAAACGGCGCTTCCCGCATATACCGGGGCGGCTCCGCCCGTTCGAAGAAAATGAAGTCCTTGTACTGCCGCTGCGGCGTGCCGGTGACGAAATGCAGATCCTGCCACAGCCCGTCGAGTTCTTTGCGGCCCGCATCATCCAGAATCAATTCATACAGCGGCCCGTCGTCTCGGAAATAACCCTGCATCAAGTGAAAGCCCGCAGTTAGCAGCCGTCCAGACGGCGCCGATTTCTCATCGAAGTAGGGAGGCCGGTCCGCGATATAGAAAGCATCGGGAAACACCTGGCAGAAACGTTCCAGGGATTTCCGCAGCTTTTCATCTGCCGCATCATCCTTTCCCGGCACATACTTCATCCGCTGAGCGGCCACTTCACGGTTCTTCCACAGGACCAAGGGCTGGCTGCCGGGGGAGATTCCATTCACCTGCAACTTGTCGATTTTCGGTGATAGCTCCTTGCGCCGTTGGAGGATCTGATCACGCAGCTTCTCACATGCGCGACTTGCTTCGACATGCTTCTGCGCGTCGACTGGAAGTTTACGCCAATCCTCTCGCAGTTCGCCCAGTGGACCAGCGTCAAAACCATCGTCATGCAGGACTGACCACACCGATTTCAAGTACTTGGCGGAAATCCCCGCCTCGTTCGCAAAGTCATCCAGGGTTACTTGCGGCTTTCCGACTTCTCCGCGGCGCTCATAACGCCACGCCGCGAACAGGTAATCCGCAATGTCCGCTTTCTGCCGCTCATAAAAATCCACAATCCTTTGCACGCAGTATTTGTCCCGGTCGGTATCCGTCACCGCCACATGTGGCGCGAATGCGAAGCCCTGGGGCTTCAGAACCAGATGGTCCGCGACATTCCGCGCCGCGGCCAGGTATTTCTTGACGAGCGCTGGCGACATGCTGAGCGATTCGCCGCTGTTATCGAAGCCCGCTTCATTCGCCGGGTCAACGGGAAACTCCTTCGTCGGCCGGAGGTCCACGCCGGTGAGATCGCGGACGGTGTAGTCAAATTCCGCATTGGAGAGCCGGCGGGCCAGCACCGGCCCTGGGTCGCCGGCGTTTCGCTTTGCCTCGTCGTCGCGCATGGCTTCAATCCACCGGACGACTATGAGACGTTCTTCGTCCTTGATGGTTTTAGGCGCGTCCTCGGGAGGCATCTCTTTCGCCTTCAACCGCTCAAGAATCAGCTCCCAGAGTTGCTGGTTCTTCGTCACCGCGGCCAGCGAACCATACCCCGCTAAGTCGAGCTTTCCTTCCTGCTTCTCCTGACCGTGACAATCCAGACAATACGTTTTCAGAATCGGCTGGACCTCCGCGGAAAATTGACGATCCAATTCCGTGGCCGCCGGCTCAGCTCCAATAGCCGCACCAGCCACCAGCAGCATGAAAGGGGTGAGAAAATGGTCAGGCTTCATAAATCGGAATTCAGCGACCAATCAACGGGGAAGGGGAAGGAACCAGCCCTGGATAATACCACCCCTATTCCGTTGACGTGGCACCAATTCGCGAGCCTATCCCCCTATGTGATGTCCGTCAACAACATAGCTGGCCCCTCTATTTTCCACGTTCCTATAGCGTCCCGGGAATTGATGGGACATAATTCACTCATGCACTGCCTGGTTGAGACATCTCATTCCTCGGCAGAGCATCCCGCCTGCAATCACCCCGCCCCAAGAGTCCCGCCTCATGCTTGCTCGCTCGATAGCATCTCGCTGTGCGCCGCTGGCGATTCTGCTTTTGGTCGCTACGAGCATTTCCGCACAAGCGCAAACACTTCTGGTGATTCCTGCCGAGCCGAAGCTTGAAGGGAATTTCGCCCGTTTGCAGCTTGTGGTGACGGCCGCGGATGCGGGCGGGATGGTGAATGAGCGGAGCGAGGATTTGACGGGGCAGACGAAGTTTGCTTCGTCGGATGCGAAGATTGTCAGCGTGAATGAACGGGGATTGTTGCTCGCGGTCGCCGATGGTCAGGTCAAAATCACGATCACGGCCGGTTCACTCACCAAAGAAGTACCGGTCACCGTCAGCGGCATACTGCCGCAGCCAGCAGTCGGGTTCACGGAACATATCCGCCCCATCCTCAACAAAGCTGGTTGCGCGATGGCGGCTTGTCATGCCTCGCAGCACGGCAAGGCGGGCTTCAAGCTCTCCGTCTTCGGCAGCGAGCCGAGTCAGGACTGGACGGCGATGGCGCGAGACAGCGTACAGCGGCGGACGGACTTTGTTCTGCCGGAAAGCAGCCTCGTAATTCAGAAGCCGACGATGCAAGTCCCCCACGGCGGCGGCAAACGGATTGAAAAAGGCTCGGTCGAATACCAAACGATGCTCGCCTGGGTGAAGGCCCATGCACCTAAGCCAGCAGCGACCGATCTCGAAGTAACCAAGCTCCATCTCTACCCTCCTCGCCGCGTCGGCCAGACCGGCCTCAAGCAGCAGCTCCGCGTCGAAGCGGAATATGCCGGTGGCAAGCGAAAGGACGTCACCGCGCTGGCCCGCTTCGACTCGATGGACGACGGCGTCCTCAGTGTGAATCGCGACGGCCTTGTCACCACCGTCGGCAAGGGGCAGGCGGCTCTGATGGTCCGCTTTGAGGGTCAGGCTGAAATCGCCCAGTTCGTCGTCCCCTATGCCGACAAAGTCGAGCTCGCCGGCTGGCAGAATCACAACTTCGTCGATGAGCTGGCCGCCGCCAAGTTCCGCGAACTCGGCATCGAGCCTTCCCCCCTCTGCGACGACTCCACGTTCATCCGCCGGGCGTATGAAGACGCCCTCGGCACGCTCCCCACGCCGGAGGAAACTCTGGCGTTCCTTAATTCCCAGGAGCCCAGCAAGCGGGCCAAGCTCGTCGATCGGCTGCTCGGCTTCGAGACCGGCGGCCCGCTGAATAATTACAACGACCTCTATGCCGCCTACTGGTCCCTCAAATGGTCCGACCTCATCCGCAACAGCAGCCGCGAGCTGGGGGACCAGGGGATGTGGTCGCTGCACAACTGGATCAAGGAATCGTTCCGCACGAACAAGGGTTTTGACAAGTTCGTCCGCGAGCTGATCACCGGCAAGGGCTCGATCTACAAAAACGGCCCGGCCAATTATTTCCGCCTCAACAACTCGCCCCCGGAGATGGCGGAAAGCACATCCATGCTGTTCCTCGGCGTGCGGCTGGAGTGTGCCAAGTGCCACCATCACCCGCTGGAGAAATACAGCCAGGACGACTACTACGGCCTGGCCGCGTTCTTCGCCCGCGTCAGCCTGAAGGGGAGCGAGGAGTTCGGCATTTTCGGCGGCGAGCAGGTGGTCTGGATGAGCGACCGGGGGGAAGTCAACAATCCCCGCAACGGCAAAAAGATGGACCCCAAACCGCTCGACGCCCCCGCCGTGGACCACCCGCTCGACCGCCGCCTGCCGCTCGCCGACTGGATGACCGGCAAAGACAACCCGCTCTTCGCCCGCGCGGTCGTCAACCGCTACGTGAGCTACCTGCTGGGTCGCGGCCTCGTCGAGCCGGTGGACGACATGCGAAGCACCAACCCGCCCAGCAACCCGGCCCTCATGGACGCCCTCGCCAAGCAGTTCACCGATAGCGGCTTCAATCTCAAGGAGCTGATGCGGACCGTGATGAACAGCCGGCTCTACCAGCTCGATTCGCAGCCGACGCCGGGCAACATCGGCGACCGGCGGTTCTTCAGCTACTACCAGGTAAAGCGGCTGAAAGCGGAGCCGCTGGCGGACGCGATTGACCGGATCACCGGTACACAAACGAAGTACAAATCGATGCCGCTGGGAACGCTCGCCATCGAGCTCCCCGACGCGGAATATCCCGACTACTTCCTGAACACCTTCGCCAAGCCGCGGCGGGCCAGCGTCTGCGAATGCGAGCGCTCCCCCGACGAAAACCTGGCCCAGGCCCTGCACACCCTCAATGGCGACACGCTCTCCGGAAAAATCGCCGACAAAACGGGCCGCATCGCCAAACTCCTCGCTGCTAAGACCCCGCATGATGACATCGTCACGCAGCTTTACGTTGCGTCTTTGAGTCGATTGCCGAGTGAGGGTGAACGCGCCGCCGCAGCCCGGTTTTTGTGCGAGAGCGAGTCGGCGGAGGAGTGCTACCAGGATTTGCTCTGGGCGCTAGTGAATAGCAAGCAGTTTTTGTTTGTGAGGTAGAAGTGGCTGCGAGGAGGCTTTCAGTTCGGCGTGAGGCGAGATAGCAGCGGTGCGTCAGAAACCTATCCGCGGGGGACTGAGCAGTTCCGCCAACTCCCCTTGCATCACCGTCACGGCCTGGCCTCCCAGGAGCACCCGTTCTCCTCGGACGCGAACCTGGACTCGCCCTCCTCGTTTGGAAACCTGATAGCCCACCAGGTCGAGCTTCCCCAGCCGGTCCGCCCAATAGGGACCGAGAGCGCAGTGGGCCGAACCTGTGACCGGGTCTTCCGGCACGCCGCTGGTGGGGGCGAAGAACCTCGATACAAAATCGAAGTCCCCGGACGATTCTGACCGCGCGGTGACGATCACTCCCCGCACAGGGAACGTGGCGATTCGTCCCAGATCGGGCTGAAGCGAACGGACTGTTTGCTCGCCCGACAGTTCGGCGAAGAGGTCCATGCCGTTGGTCCCGACCCAAACAGGCTCTATTCCCAGGGCCTCGGCAAAACCAGCCGACGGCTCCGTCAAAACTGGAGGCCGGGAAGGAAAGTCCATTTCGTACCCGGCTCCCAAGGGGGTTACGCTGAGGCGTCCGCTGCGCGTATCAAATCGGGCGATGGCATCGCGAGAAAGCATTCCCGTTTCCCAGAGGATATGGGCACTCGCCAGGGTCGCGTGCCCGCACAAATTTTCTTCCATGGTCGGAGTAAACCAGCGCAACTGCCAGGCGTCCCGGTCCTGGTAGAAAAAGGCGGTCTCCGCCAGGTTCATCTCCGCCGCCACCGCCTGCATCCACTGCGGGTCTGGTGGTCCAGACAACGGGCAAACCGCAGCCGGGTTCCCGCCAAAAGGCCGATTGGTAAAGGCATCCACAATATAGATCGGCTGTCGCATGTTTCCGTAAGGCTGAGGGGCCTTCCCTTTCGAATGACGAGACAAGTTGGCGGGCGGGTAGGTTCGCTTGGATGGGTAATGACAAGATCGCGTCCAAGCCGCGAGACGTGAAGGGTGGCAATGCAATCGCAATAGAATCAAGGTATAATTCCAGCATGGAAACCATCATTCATGATGTTAGCAATCTCGATGCCACCGGCCGTTCGGCTGCGGAAATGCTCGTTGGGCATTCCCTAGGCGAGAACCAGCAGTTGCTCATTCAGATCAAAGAGGTCGAGGCTTCGCCCATGCTAAACACGGCGGCCGACACCGACCAGCTCCCCGAATGGTGCAACGTCTACGCCGGCCTTGATGACGAGCAAATCGCCGTACTGGAAAGGGCCATCTCGCGGCGGCTCGACTTAACGCGAACCGGGGTGTAGCCCGATGAACGCAGCACTGCTCGATACGGACATGACGTCCGAGGTGCTGAAGCAGCGGAATGCGAATGTCAGCCAGCATTCCAAGCAATACCTGCGCTCGCATAGTCAGTTCGCAATTTCCGCCGTCACGCGGTTCGAGATCATCCGCGGCTACAAGGATGTGAACGCCACGACGCAGCTCTCGCGATTCATTGCCTTCTGCAGACGCACGCTGATTCTCCCCGTCACCGATGCCATCTTTGACCGCGCCGCCGACTTATGGGTACTCGCCGGCCAAGGTGGCCACCCTCGCGCCGATGCCGACCTGCTTATCGCCGCCACGGCGCTCGAACATGGGCGCAATTTGGTCACCGGCAATTCCGTCCATTTCGCATGGATCCCCGGTCTGGTCATTGAAGATTGGCGGCAGCCGTAGTCGCCTGAAGATTGCAGCCAGGGCTGCGGCAAAAGAACGCGGCATGTCCGAACGATCGCCGATGGTCGCGCCCGTGTCGTCGTGGTCGCGGGTGGTGGCGACGTGCGCCCTCGGTTCCACCATTCTAGCGCCCCTGCCGGGGCTTTTTCGTTCGCTCGCTTCCGTTGACCCACAGCTTCGCTGTGGGCTGGGTTCTAACGCCGCTGCCGCGGCTATTAAATCCTCGAAGGAACAGGTAGCCTAACGGGCGTGTTTTTCCAATAATTGCAGGCACATTCCCATTTTTGCAACATATCCATCGGCCACACCATAGCTACTCATCTTCTTTATCGCCCAATGAAACACGGCCATCGAAATTCCCGAAGCAGGATCGAAAAGCGATGAGTCCCAATACGGATAATCCAACAGCCAAACGAGGCGAGGATTGACCTGCCGCAGGACATGACCCATCACAGCACCAAATTCGCAGCACAACACAACATATTGATTGGTGAAGTTGTCTTCCGGCGATGATTTCAACAACTCTGAGATCTTGTGGGCAGTAAAAAAATTGTCGAAAACTTCGACCCACTGTGGAGAAACAGGTTCTCTGACCGCCCAGGACTTCGGCCAGTCAGCTTGCGCAGCACGTAGCATCTCGTCAATTTGGTTTTGAGTCCGTGCTTGCCATTCAGGAGTCAACGGCGAAATCTGTTCGGTGTTCATTCCCACCAAATCGTGGCGATTGGATATGTCTGGGAGAATTGACGGCTTGCCCCTCGCGGCAACATATTCCTTTGGATACCATCGCTCAAAATAACGCTCGAAGAGGACGTTACAGTCTGGAAGATTCGCCATGATTACCCCACCTCCGGCCTCACCCACGGCTTCCGGTACGGCCGCTTCAGCAGCTTATTGGCCTCGACATCGCCGACAACCTGATGCGTCTCATGGTCCCAGACGAGCGTCCGGCCGAGTTGCATGGAAATGTTCGCCAACAAGCACGAAGCTGTGGAGATGTGCCCCTGTTCGATGTCCGCGATGGGCTTGCCGCGGCTGGCGATGGCCTTCAAGAAGTCGCGCTGGTGGGCGCGGTTGGCGGTGGCGGCGTGGAGCTCCATGTCTTCTTCGGTTTTGTCTTCGGGGTATTTTTCCGGCGGGTCGAAGACGGCTGTGCCGCTCAGGGTCGGCTCGGTTTTGCCGGTGGGGAAGAAGTCGTAGCGGTGGACGTCGAGCTTGAGGGTTCCTTTTTCGCCGTAGATGAAGCCGGCCCAGGGGAACGCGGGGTCGGTGGGGTTTCCCCAGGTGCGGTGCTGCCAGGTGACTTTCAGGTCGCCGAAGTCGAACGTGGCGGCCTGCGTGTCGGCGGTGTTCGATTTCCCTTCCTTCTGCACCAGAATGCCGCCGGCGGAGCTGATGCGGGTCGGCCAGCCGAGGTCGAGCTGCCAACGGATCATGTCGAGCATGTGAATGCACATGTCCCCCATGATGCCGTTGCCATATTCCATGAAGGTCCGCCACCAGCGTTTGTGCGGCAGGCCATCGTACGGGCGAAGGGGGGCGGGGCCGGTCCACATCTCGTAGTCGAGGTGCTCCGGTACTTTTTCCAGCGGTGGGTTGCCGTTGGCCCGCATGTGGTAGTAGCAGCAGACCTCGGCATAGGCGATTTTACCGAGCAAGCCGGCCTTCACGATTTTTTCACGGGCTTCCACGAGGTGCGGCGTGCTGCGGCGCTGCGTGCCGACTTGAACGACGCGCTTGTGCTTGCGGGCGGCGGCCAGCATCGCTTGTCCCTCGGCCACGTCGACGCTGATTGGCTTCTGGCAGTAGACGTCCGCCCCCGCTTCGCAGGCGGCAATCATGGTCAGGGCGTGCCAGTGGTCGGGAGTGCCGATGAGGACGATGTCGAGCTTGTTGTCGGCCAGCATCTTTCGATAGTCGCCATAAAGTTGCGGCTTGTCTTTCGGCTTCCGCTGCTTGACGATTTCGGCGGCCTTGCCGAGCTGCTTCGAGTCCACGTCGCAGAGAGCGACCACCTCGGTGGGCGTCACTTGGATGAGTCGGAAGAGATCATTCTTGCCATACCACCCGCAGCCGATGAGTCCGACCCGCTTGGGTTTTTGATCGGCGACCTCTTCGGCAATGAGGCGCTGCTGGGCGGCAGCGGAAAGGGAGAGGCCGGCGGTAGTGGCGGTGGCGGCGATGAATTGGCGGCGGTGCATGGCGGAAGTCCTGGGGCTGGGGAATAGGGGCTCGGTGCTGGGGAAGAAGTGGATCACTAGCCCGCAGCGATGGCGAGGGAAATGGCTGTGCGATGACCCAGGATTCTCGGATATCGGCGGGGGCCGGGTAATGGTCCCCTCAGGAGGTCCGAAAAATGAGTCACTCCAAAGTCGAAGCGTCGCTGCCGCGGCGGGTGTTTTCGGAAGAGTTCAAACAGGATACAGTCCGACTCGTGGTCAGTGAGTATTATACGTGCGCGGCCGCGGCGAAACCGGTGGGTGTGGGCGAGCAGAGCCTGATGGCTCCCAAGCCCGAGCCAGGCGGCGAAAACGCCTCGCTCGACCAACTGCGCGTGGAGAACCAGCGGTTGCGGCGTGAGCTGCGGCGGGCCGAGATTTCCCGCCAAAGGGATTGCCCCGTCCCTACCGCATTTCCCTCGCGTCGTTATAATTTCCTGAGTTTGCGCAGGCCGTAACGCCTGCGAAAGATTTCCTCAAGAAACGAAAAAGGAGGGTTTCAGCTCGCCGCAACTGAAACCCTCCCGATTTGGCTGTTCCGGACACGGAATTGCTTCGTAGTCCGAAGACCCACAGCCGTACATGGGGTATCGGGACTTGCTTCTAGGCGACTTGAGGCCGGTGCGACACAAAGGCAAGGTCTGCCGAAACCACGACAGCTAGAGAAGGATTTGGTGGAGATAATGACGCAGCCCGCAAAGCTTGCCCTGGAGGATGGCACCGTTTTTACCGGAGTCTCGTTCGGCGCGGCAGGCGAGGTGGATGGGGAGGTTTGCTTCAACACCTCCATGACCGGCTATCAGGAGATTCTCACCGACCCGAGCTATCGCGGGCAAATCGTCACGATGACGTACACCGAGATCGGCAACTACGGCATCAACGAAGAGGACGTGGAAAGCGGCAAACCTCACCTCTCCGGCTTCATCGTCAAGGAAGTGACGGACCGGCCGAGCAACTTTCGTTCGCAGGAATCGCTGGGCGCGTATCTCAAGCGGAATGGCATCGTCGGCCTGGCGGGAATTGATACGCGGATGCTAGTGCGGCGATTGCGCACGGGCGGGGCGATGAAGGGGATCATTTCCACGACCGATCTCGATGATACCAGCCTCATCCGCAAGGCGAAGGCGAGCCCCGGTCTCGTTGGCCGCGATCTGGTGCGGGAAGTACTTCCTTCGCAGCCTAGCCAATGGAAGCAGCCGCTGAGCGAGTGGGCGAAGCTGCCGCTGGAGGCCAATCCGGCATTTGAAAAACAGGATTTTCATGTCGTTGCCCTCGATTACGGCATGAAGTGGAACATCGCCCGCCATTTGTGGGATGAAGGAAGCCGCGTCACCATACTTCCCGGCACCGCCACGGCGGAGGACGTGTTGGCATACCATCCCGATGGCGTGTTTCTCAGTAACGGCCCGGGCGATCCCGAGCCGCTGGATTATGCCCAGAACTGCATCCGCGGCGTGCTCGGCAAAGTGCCGGTCTTCGGCATCTGCCTCGGCCATCAACTGCTCGGGCTAGCGTGCGGGGCCAAGACTTTTAAGCTCAAGTTTGGCCACCGAGGCGCGAACCAGCCGGTGCTCAACGTGCTGACCGGAAAAGTGGAAATCACGGCTCAGAATCACGGCTTCGCGGTGGAGGAAGATTCGCTTCCTTCTTGCTTGGAAATCACCCACCGCAACCTCAACGACAACACGATCGCCGGCCTGCGGCACAAAGAGGCCCCCGCTTTCAGCGTGCAATATCACCCGGAGTCTTCCAGCGGCCCCCACGATAGCCGCTATCTGTTCCGACGGTTCCGGGAAATGATGCAGGCGGAAAAGCTGACGGCGTAGACGTTGAGGCTGACATTAACCTGAAGCGCACCTTCAAAACTTGCGCTTCAGGCTTGTGTCCAAACTAGGTTACGGCGCTGCGGCGTCGGAACGCGGCAGCAGGTCCTTGTCGAGCAATTCGTCGGCATGGATGACGGGACGAGCGGTGCCGGCCAGCAGAAAAGGAGCCATTCCCAGGCCCGCGGCGACGACCTGAATCGCCCGGTAGACCAGGGCAATCAATAGGCCCTTGTTCGCCGTGTTCGTCGGCGAAAACGCCTCGTAAAAAATCTTCAGCAGCCATTCGAGCAACCCCTGAGGCAGCGTCCCCGCCGCCATCGCCAGGGGAACAAACACGGCATGGTCCAAGAGCGGCGGCTGGGGCGTGGGCCGGCCATTCCCGTCCAAGAGAGCGCTGCCGATGACGTAGATCATCGCCACGAACAGCAGATGTACGCCGAGGCTCATCAGCATCGCCAACAGCAGCCGATCGGCACGGCCGCTGTAAATGTGCATCGCGCTGACCAGCTTCTGGATGATGCCGCCTAGGACCGGCGTTTTGCCCAGCCATTTCCAAACGGAAGACGTGGTGAAGCCCGGCACAAACAGCAGGCTTCCCGCCGCAATCCCCACGACCGCCGCGCCGCGAATCACCCAGCAGAGGAGCGACAGCTTGCGTTGCACCTCGGCATCCGCCTTGCCAATCTCGTTGACATCGATGAGCAGCGTTCCCAGTGAGGCCAGGATGAGCAGGGCCACCAGGCCAATCACCCGGTCGACGAATACCGTGGCCACGGCTTCGGTGCGGCGCGTTGGATTGAGCCGCGATAAGAAGACCGCCTTGACCGCGTCTCCCCCGACGAGCCCCAGCGGCAGCAGATTTACCGCGTATCCGAGAAAGCCCACCCGCAGCGCTTCGCGCGTGGAGAACTCCAGCCCCAGCGTCCGCGCCAGCATCTGCCAGCGGCAGACGGTGAGCGCCACGGCCGTCAGCACCAGCAGCACCGCGCCGGCCAACCGCCACCAGAGCCAATTCCGCCACCCTGCCAGCATGTTGACGAAGTCGTCGTTTTGGAAAGCCGAGAAAATCAAGTAGCCCAGAATGGCGACCGAAACGCCGATTTTCGCGGCGAGCAGACCAATCTTCTTCAAAGTCGGGTTCAACGGAGGACGATGCTCTAAGAGTGATTTTGGCGGCCAGCGAGGCAAGGGGAACCGAACCCGCAGGCCCAAGGGTCTGTCCTATCACTAATCGGCCGTCCTTGACAACGGGAAAAGAGACGGATAGCCTCAAGTAGTTGAATTTGCCCGAGAATTCGCCTGCTTCTAGCCATTTTAGGGGATGCCTAAAATCGCTGGTAGGTTGAGCTCTCAAGTCGGGGGATTAGCTCAGTTGGGAGAGCGCTTGCATGGCATGC
>SXOA01000102.1 GCA_005778405.1 Planctomycetaceae bacterium | reverse complement strand
TTTGGCCACCGGGTCTACAAAAACTTCGACCCCCGCTGCGTCATCATCAAAAAGGCCTGCGACAAAGTCCTCTCTAAGCTCAAAATCCGCGACCCCCTGTGCGACGTCGCCCAGCAGCTCGAGGACGTGGCTCTCAGCGACCCCTACTTCATCGAGCGGAAGCTCTACCCGAACGTCGATTTCTATTCCGGCGTCATCTACCGGGCCCTCAACATCCCCGTGCAGATGTTTACCGTCCTCTTCGCCATGGGCCGCCTCCCCGGCTGGATCGCCCACTGGGTCGAAATGCACTCTTCCCCCACCAAACGGATCAACCGCCCGCGGCAAATTTATACCGGGCCGACGGAGCGGAAGTTCGTGCCGATTGAGCAGCGGTAACGTAGGCCGCCACTCCTGTGGCGAGCCATCAGGGAGGATGCTAATGGGGCAATGAGCTTGTTGCCAATTCCAGCTCAACTCTGCTGGCTCGCGAGAGGACTCGCGGCCTACTTTTCCTGGCAGCGTTGTCGCACAATCGCATGATTCCCGGCCAGCAGCTACAATGACGCTCATGCTGCCGTCAGATATCAATTCCCGCTGCTCCTGCCCCGGACGATCTTCAGTGCCACAGACGCGCCGCGAGATGCTGGCCGCGGCGGCGGGTGGGTTTGGCTTGGTGGCGCTGGCGGGGTTGTTTGGAAAAAATGCAGTTGCGGCGCCGGCTGACGTCGCGGCCAAGAAGCTGCTTCAGCCACACTTCACGCCCAAGGCTAAGAACGTCATCTTCTGTTTCATGGACGGCGGGGTTTCGCACGTCGATTCGTTCGATCCCAAGCCCAAGCTGACCGAGCTGGACAATGAGCCCTTCACCGAGTCCAGAAACCCGACCGCCAACGGCAATCGCCTCTGGCTGGGGAGCCCCTGGAAATTCGCGCAGCAGGCCCAGTCCGGCATGCCGATCAGCAGCCTGTTCCCGCACATCGCCACCTGTGCCGACGAACTGGCAGTGATTCGCTCGATGAAGGCGGACCTGCCCATCCATTCCACGGGGGTGCTCTTCCTGCATACCGGCAGCAACAACGCCGGTCGGCCGAGCCTCGGCTCGTGGGTGAGTTACGGACTGGGGAGCGAGAACCTGAATCTGCCCGGCTTTGTGGTGCTCAGTTTCGGCGTCGTCCCCTGCGGCGGCATGGAAACCTATTCCGCCGGCTTTCTTCCCGCCAGCCAGCAGGCGACGCTCTTTGCCGCCGACGGCACGCCCATCGATAACATCAAACCAGCCGACAAGGACGCCCGCATCCAGTCCGCCAAGCTGGCTTTGCTCAAAAAGCAGGACGAAGCGTTTTCCAAAAGCCTGGGGACCGACGACGGAGTCGAATCGGCCATCAAGAATTACGAGATGGCGTATCGCATGCAGTCGCTGGTGCCGGACGTGCTCGACCTGGCCCGCGAAACGGAAGCGACCCACAAACTGTACGGCCTCGATTCCAAAGTCCCCTCCCAGCGGCTCTACGGCGTCCAGTGCCTGCGGGCCCGGCGCCTGATTGAGTCGGGGGTGCGGTTCGTGGAAATCACTTGCCCGCCCGGAGCTTCCAACGGCACCTGGGACCAGCATGGCGATCTGAAGAAGGGGCACGAAAAGAACGCCCTCGACACCGACCAGGCAATCGCCGGCCTAATGAAGGATTTGAAAGCCCGCGGCCTGCTCGACGAGACGCTCATCGTCTGGGCCGGCGAATTCGGTCGCACGCCCCACTCCGCCGGCCGCGATGGACGGGACCACCATCCCGAGGGTTTTACCGTCTGGCTCGCCGGCGGCGGAGCCAAGGGTGGGACCATTCACGGCGCGACCGACGAATTGGGCATGCACGCCGTCGAAAACATCTGCACGTTCCACGACCTACATGCCACCATCCTGCACCTTCTCGGCCTTGACCACGAGCGGCTCACGTTCCGCTTCAGCGGGAGGGATTTTCGACTGACCGATGTGCATGGGGAGGCGATTGGGGCAGTGATTCGGTAGAAGAGTGAGTGGTGAGTGGTCAAATGCGACCGACTACTCACTACTCACTACTCACTACTCACTCCCTTACCTACCTCACCGCCTTCCTCACACTCTCCTTCATCTTCTCCAGCCCCCGCTTCGCCACCTCAAGTGCATCCTGCTTCCAGTACTCCGGGTTAAAGAGCTCCAGCGACAGTACGCCGCGGAAACCATTGGAGAAAAGGGTCCGCAAGATTTCGCCAAGCGGAGCAATGCCGTCGCCGGGATAGACGCGGTCGGCGTCCTTGATGGTGGCGCGCGGCGGCTCCTTGGGATAGTCGTTCATGTGAAAGACCTGGATGGACTCGCTGGAGATCATCCGTAGACCGCTGAACTCGCTTCCTCCTTTGTAGAGATGGTAAACATCGGGCAGGACGCAGGCCTTGGGATGCCGGGCTTCGAGCGCGACGAGCATGGTCTCTCCCAGGCGGCTGAGGGAAGTGGAGAATCCCCAGACTTCGACCTGCGGGATGATTCCCATTGTGTCGCCAAGTTCCAGCAACGCCCGGTATCTGTCGGCTGCTTTCAAGAGGTTCAGGTCGGTCTGGTTGGTCGCCCCTGTCGGCGGAGCGGCGATGCGTTTGCCGCCGAGTTGCTGGAGCGTTCCCATATCCTTTTTCGCTTGCTCCAAACCGGCCTTTCGCTTTTCGTCGTCGTCCACAATCCACTGGGCAAAGCCGATGGCGCTTTCCACGGTCAGGCCGGCGTCCTGGATCTGCTTTCGCAGGTCCGCCAGCTTGCCGCCGTCTCGCACGAATTGATCCAGCTCTCCCATCCAGGGCTCGATGGCCTGATAGCCGGCCTTGGCGGCGACTTCCACTTGCCGCGGCAGGGTGAGCTTCTGGCCCCGAATCGTGCTCATGTTCAGACAATATTTGACATCCTTGGCGGCCGCTTGAATCTTAGCTACGGAGTCATTGCTCGAGGCCACTTCCGCCCCTTTGCCTGAAGGGGAGCTAGCAATCCCCGTGGCGACCGCGGCCGCGGAGACGAGAACCTGGCGACGAGAGAGGGTGTGTTTCATGGAGACATTGTTGAGGCTATCACCCCCGCATGCAACAGGCCGGTAAGCCGGGCAAGCAAGGCAACTAGCGCGGGTCGCCGCGTCCTGGATGGAATATCTGTACCAGCCTTGCCGATGTTGCCAGTAGTTCCAGGAACCGGCTGGGCTCACGCGCGAGTCAAAATCGCGGTGAGCCCGTGCATATTTCAGTGGAGAGCACCGATGCGGACATGCATGTTGGCGGCGATGATTGCGGGCCTGCTGGCGACCGCTTCCAACGTAGTCGCGGGGGATGCCTGCGGCTGCGGCGTTAAGGCCCCTTCCTGCCAGGCAGCGGCTCCCTCCTGCGGTTGCAATGCGGGTGATCCCGCCTGCGGGAATTGCGATGGCTGCGGAAACGGTTGCGGAAATCGCTGCGGCTGCGGACTATTCGGACGTAAGTGCGGCAGCGGCATCGACGGGCTCGACCGCTTCGCCAACTGCGGCTGCAACGGCAGCTACAACTATCCTGTCCCGCCGCTGTACACCTATCACTGGCCGGGAATGTACAAGCAGGTCCGGATGACCGATTATCACAGCCCCTGGCGGTTCCCACCGCTCAAGAAATACGAAGACGAACCCCTACCGACCATCGAGATTCCTGCCCCCAAGTCAGCCGCTGGTCCCCGGTTGCTCCGGCCGGTTTCCCACGACGTCGCACCCGTTGCACCGGCCGCCGGACAGCGGACCTGGCATACCCAGATTGAGCCCCTCAGCAGCCGCCTCTCGCGATAGCAGTGCATCGCCCGATCAACTCCACCGCGGCCTGGTTTGTCCAGGCCGCTGGCATTTCTTGGCAGCGTCTCGCTCCGCCCGCCGAGAACTTCTTCCCCAAATGCCTGAGTTTCTAAGGCGTGGCCGGCACAAAGCTTACAGACGGTAAATGAGCGCCAGTCGATATTACCGGCACAATTTCTCAACTGGGCAGGGGGGCGGGTTCGATAGGAATTGGCAAGGCACGTTGCCGTTGCGCGGGTTGATAGCGCGGGGGGAGCGGGTCAGGGCTTAGTGCGGCGAGTGGAATTGGGGGGACAGGCAGGTTTGCCTGTCCAGCCGCTGCACGGGCCATTGAAAAGGGGGAAGACGATGCACAGGTCGTCCAAGCAGCGGCGTCAGAAGTTGATTCGCCGCTGGAAACGGGCACTGTTTGCCGCGATGTGCGCGGCGACCTTCGCCACCAGCTCGTTCAGCTTTGGGGAAGATCTTGCTCCCGTCAAGAAAAAGCTGCCGACCCGGCCCGTAACGCCCGTTGCGGTGACTAAGGAAACAGCGAGCGAGTCTGGCACGGCGGTCTTGCGGCCGATTGAGTTGACATCACCCGCCATCGCCAATAGCCCTTCCTCCCGCAATGCTTCGGCAGCTGCTCCGGCAACGAAGCTGCTGGGAGCCCGAAGCAGCGTCTTCCGCCCAGTGGCCATTCAGGCAATTCCCGCCGCCTCAGAGGACGATGCAGCCCAGAGCGCGGAACCTGCGCCGCTGAAGGTTCTGTCCCAAGCTCCCGCGTTCGCTACACCAGATGCGAATTCCAAGCCGGTTCCCAGCAAGCTCAAGGGTGCCGAGAGCCCGCCTGCAGCCAGTAAGCCAAACGAGGATAATTCGGATGAGGCATTGGCCCCGATTGTTTCCGCTGGTTCCTTGACTCGCCCGGTGCAGAAGCCGGGGGAGCTGAAGCCTGTCGAGCAGTTGCCCGGCGCAAACAATGGAGAACAAAGTCTCGCCGCTGTTCCGCTCAGCCCCTGGATGCAGGACATTCGCGAATCTCAGCCTGAGTTCAAACGGTTAGACAAGGACGAAACACCGGTCCCGGAAGTTGTCCCGTTGCAGGCTGCCGTGCCCCTTATTGCCTCTTTCCCGGCTCAGCCTCCTGCGGCCCAGGCACCGGTTTCCCCGTCGAGGATTCCGACGAAGTTGACCATCTTCGAACGGGCAGCGATGCCCGCGCTCTCCGAGTCAGAAGTTGCCGCAGCGCAAGTCCTCTCGCCCGCGACGAATGGGCCGGCTGAGTTTGTTCCGGTACAGGAAGCGGCCCCCATCGTGCATTTGCCTAAGGCCGAACCGCTGGCTAGGGAAGCGCCGGAGCCAAAACTCCTGGTCCTTCCTTCCATGGCCGCTCGGGCGAAAACGCCGGCGAAGCTCGTAGCGAAAGTGCCACCGAAATCGGAAGTGAAGTCCGAAGCGAAAGGCGAGTCCTTGGTTCTCGTCGTGCAGAATGAAGCGACTCAGCCCAAAGCGGACCCGGCCGCGGATTCGCTTCCCGCGGCGGACAAGGACGCCGATCTGAAGAAGCATTTTGAGGTCATTCAGCAGACGGGGGAGTTCTCTGTCCAGGTGCATCGCAGCAAGCTGCTGCGGACGGCCAAGGATATTTACCGGACCGCTGTGGTCGATGACGGCGTGCTGGAGATTGTGCAGTTCACTCCCCGCGAGCTCTCGCTGATCGGCCGCAGCCAGGGCTCGACGCACGTCACTTTCTGGTTCGACGACCCGGCCACCCAGCCGGTGACGTACCTCGTCAAGGTCGAGCCCGATGCCGGCCAGGTGAAGATCGACGAAGAAAAGTACCAATTGCTGGAGGACATGATCAATGAGATGTTCCCCGACAGCAAAATCCACCTGCAGCTGATCGCCAACAAGCTGGTG
>SXOA01000101.1 GCA_005778405.1 Planctomycetaceae bacterium | reverse complement strand
GTAGGCTTCCAGCCTGCCCAGAGATTTTTTCGGCAGGCTGGAAGCCTACCCCACTTCAGTCGCTATCATGCGCTCATGGCCAAACTCTTCGACCAGGTGCTGGTGATCGACATTGAATCGACATGCTGGCAAGGGCCGCCGCCGCGCGGGCAGCTCAGCGAGATCATCGAAATTGGCATCTGTACGGTCGATCTGCATAAGCTCGAGCGGCTGGAGAAGCGGTCCATCATGGTCAAGCCGGTCCGCTCGCGGGTGAGCGAGTTCTGTACATCACTGACGACATTGACGAATGATGACGTGGTGGGCGCGGGAAGCCTGGCGGACGCGGTCAGCATCCTGAAGAAAGAATATCGGGCTCTCGACCGACTCTGGGGAAGCTGGGGAGACTATGACCGCCGCCAATTCGAGATCGTCTGCCGCGAGTTGACGGTGCCGTATCCCTTCGGCCGCAGCCATCTCAATATCAAAACGCTCTTCGCCATCGCCTTTGGCGACGATGCTGAAATCGGGCTGGACACCGCCTTCCAGCGGCTGGGGATGACGATGGAGGGCACGCATCACCGGGGGGTTGATGACGCTTGGAATATCGCGGGGATTATGTGCGAGCTGTTTCGGAAGCTGCGGGGACAAAGTAGTCCGCTCACTCCGTGAGCGCGGCGTTCCAGAAATGCGGGCCTGCACACGGAGTGTGCAGGCTACTAGCGCATCAGCCACGACAGGATCATCGCCAGGACCGCGCCCGCGAGCATCGACACGGGAACACAAATCGCGGCAGTGGCCAGGACGTGGGTCCAGTTGATGGTCGAGGCCATGTCCAAGCCCATCGAGATGGGGCGCATGCCCGGCCGCATCGGCAAAGTCTCTTGAACGGCAGCGCCATACGAAGCTGTCCCCTGCGAAATCTGGCTGGGGCTGCTCGGGTCGTTCCCTTCCGTGTCCTGCGGCAAGTCGACGCGGTGGTCGTCTTCGTCCGACGGCAGCGGGTCGGCTTTCCAGGAAGCACGGACGCTTCCCAGCAGGGGCGACGCATCCCCGGCCCATTGCTCCAGGCGAGAAACAACCTCGGACATGGACTGAATTCTTTGGGTCGGGTCCTTTTCCATCATGTCGGCGATGACTTCGACAAACTCCTCGTGCAGCTCGGCATTGAAGCGGCGAGGATGCCACGGCGTTTCCTCGGTGTGCTTGCGGGCCTTTTCCCGCGTGGTGCCGCCGGGGTAGGGAACCTTGCCGCAGACCGCATAGTACAACGTGCAGCCGAGCGAGTAGATGTCGCTGACGTGGGTGATGTCGCCGGGAGTGCGGATTTGTTCGGGGGAGAGATAATCGGCGGTGCCGACAATTTTTCCCGCTCGCGGATCGTGCTCCGAGCTTTGCATGAAGGCCGCCAAGCCCAGGTCGGAGACCTTGGCGATGCCCTCGGGCGTGACCAGGATGTTTCCCGGTTTGACGTCGCGATGGATCAGCCCTTGTTTATGGGCGTAGTCGAGCCCGCGAGCCGCTTGCAAAATGACGCTGGCCGCCTGCTGCTGATTGAGGGGGCCGCGGGAGCGGATGAGCTTGCGAAGGTCGGTGCCGGGGATGTACTCGGTGACCAGGTAATGCACGTCCCCATCCCGGCCGGCATCGTAGGCTCGCACGAGGTTGGGATGGTCGAGCTTGGCCTGCGTGCGAATTTCCCGCATGAAATTATTGATCGACTCCGGCGTGGCCTTCGACAGCGGCAGCACCTTGACGGCCGACTCGCGCCCCATCACGTCATGCGTGGCCTTGAAGACCTGCCCCATTCCCCCCTGGCCGATGAAATCGATGACGGTGTAGGGGCCGATGGTGAACTTGCTGCGGCCTTCCTTGATTTTTTCCGCCTGATAGGCAGTCAGGAATCCCAACTCCACCATCTTGGCGGCCAGCGTGTTGTCGTCGACTTCCACCAGAGGAGTAGGAGGACCGCCGCCGCGAATCCGCTCCAGCGCCTGCTGAATCTGGTCCTCTTTGACGAGGCCGCTCAGCAGAGCGTAGTTGCGGAACAGGGATCGGACGATGGTCGGCACGGCAAGCTTTGGGTGGTACGCCCACGGCTCTGCGTGGGCGTGGGAATAATCGCTTAGTTTGTTTAGCAGCACCTCCACGCTAGCCAATCGGAGGGGGATGCGCCTAGATGAAGTGCGAAAAAGTTGGGGTGGTTACATCGGGCGGCCCTTCCATTGCTCCCACGCAGGGGGAAGTTCCGCGACGAAAGTCATCGCCTTTTTGAGCGTCGGATGCTCGATGGTGAGCGACCTGGCATGCAGGGCAATGCCGCTGGGAAAGGGCTCTTCGCTGCCGTATTTCCGGTCCCCGAGGATGGGATTACCCGCCGCCGCCAGTTGCACGCGGATTTGATGCTTGCGACCAGTCAGCAGTTCCACCTCCAGCAGCGTCCCCTGGGTAAGCTCTCGTAGCGTTTGATACTTCAGCCAGGCTTCCTGGGTTTCGGCAGACTTCTTGGAGCGAACAACCATCTTCTGCTGGGATTCGTCCTTGGACATCCAGTGGAGGAGCTCCCCTGCCTTCGGTTTAGGTATGCCGGCAACGATGGCCCAGTAGATTTTCTTCGTCTCGCGCTCGCGGAATTGCGCCGACAAGCGAGCTGCTGCCTTGCTGGTACGAGCGAAAACCAGCACACCACTGACCAGCGAATCCAGCCGGCTGACAACGCCGAGATAGACGTTCCCCGGCTTCTCATACTGCTGCTTCAGGTACGCCTTGGCCAGCGTGACCATACTGGTCGTCCCCGCGGCCGTTCCCATTGTGGCGATCCCCGCGGGCTTGTTGACCACCAGCAAATGATTGTCCTCAAACAGGACTTTCAGCGGAGGAAGATAGGCAGGCATTATGCCATTCTATCCATGCTCTCTCCCCTCCGGTAATGTTGAAGCATGCCCACTTCGCCGCTCATCCTCGCCTCCAGCTCACCCCGCCGCCGGCAGCTTATGGAGCAGCACGGCTACGAGTTTCAGGTCGTACCACCCCACGAATCGGCGGAATGCGGCGTTTGCAGCCGCGAGACCCCGCCTGAACTTGTCGCCCGCCTGGCGTATCAGAAGGCCAAGGACGTGGCGGAGCGAATCGATTCCGGTCTGGTCATCGGCTGCGACACGGTCGCCGAATGTTGCGGCTTGATCCTCGGCAAGCCGAAGAACCGGGAGCACGCCCGCGAAATGCTTTCGCTGCTGCGCGGGCGGGAACATCACGTTTACAGCGGCCTTTGTCTCTGGCGGCGGCCCGGCGAGGAGCACCATGTTCAGGTGGACGTGACGAAGCTAGTGATGGACTCCATCACGGACCAAGAGCTTGAGAAGTATCTCACCACCGACCTTTGGGAAGGGAAAGCCGGTGCGTTCGGCTATCAGGACAGCAACAACTGGGTAAGAGTCCTGAGCGGCAGCGAGAGCAACGTCGTCGGACTGCCGATGGAACTGCTGGCGAGGATGCTGGCGGACGTATCCCTGTCTCCCTCTGGGAGAGGTCCGGAGTGAGGGTCTAATACGCCGCCACTCGCCGACCTGCTTTGGGATCACCAGCCACATGCTTTTGTCCGGTGCTGGCATCGATGCTGATTGCGACGGGTGCGCCGATGGCTCCCTTCGATGCGCTTACTTTGTGGCCGCGGGCGGAGAGGTTGGCGATCGCCTTGTCGCCGAACTCCTCGTTAATGCTGAGGCTTCCCAAGGACGGTGGAGGCTGATTGAACGAGCCGATGTGGTGGGCCGTGCTGAATCTGGGGGCAGTAACCGACTTATCCGCGGGCATGTTGAAATCCATTGAATTCAACAGCACTTGCAGGGACACCTGGTCCTGCAAGTCGCCGCCGGCAACGCTGACGGCCAGGCAGGGCTTGTTGTCTTTGAGGACAAGTGTCGGGGTCAGCGTAATCCGAGGACGCTTGCCGGGTTCGATGCAGTTGGGGCTGCCCTCCTTGGTATTGAGCGAAATCAGCCGCGAGCCGAGTTGCACACCGGTCTTTCCCGCCATCACTCCCCCCCAGCCGCTCGGTGTTGCGGCCACGACGTTGTCGAAGCGGTCCGCGGTCAGGCAAGTGGTCGTGTCATTGGCCGCTTGTTTCGCGCCGGCAGGAATCTCCGCGACTGCCAATTCCGCTTTGTTCCCGAGCGGGTCGCCGGGGCGGAAAAACAGCGACGCACTCTGCCGATCCATCAGCGGCCGGCGAAGATCGGCGTAGCTCTTCGACAGGAGCTGTTCCAGTGGCACGTCGGCGAAGTGCGGATCGGCGTAATAAATATCCCGATCAGCTAGAGCCAGCTTCATGGCCTCCGTCACCTGGTGGATGTAATCAGGGCTGTCCTGGCCGAGTGCTTTCACGTCGGTTCCTTCCAGCAGCCGGAGACTTTGCAGCAGAACCGGCCCCTGCGTCCACGGCCCGCACTTGCAGACCGTGTAGTCGCGATAGTCGATGCCCACAGGCTCTTCGATGCAAGTGGCGTAGGTCGCCAGATCGGTGTAGCGGAGGAGGCCGCCGCTGGCCTGCGACCAGGAGTCAATATCGCGGGCGATCGAGCCGCGGTAGAAGCAGTCATTAGCAAGGCGCAGGCCGCGGCGGCGGTCTGCCGAGGCCTTTTCGGCGGCAATCATTCGGCGGATGTTCACCGCCAGGTCCGCGTGCCATTCCTTGCCGTGCCGATCGAGAATCTTGAGCATCGGCTGGGCGGCTTGCTCGAAGGTGCGGGTGCCATAGCGTTCAAGCAGCGTGATGATTGCCCCCGGCGCGGCAGGGACGGCAGCCGTCTCAATGCCGCTGTTGGGAATGCCTTTTGCGCCAAAGTGTTCGAGCGTGGCCAGTTTCGGCGAGGTCCCCATGCCACTGATGACCTCGACCACGTTTCGCTCTGCGTCGTAAACGATGATCGGAACCTCGCCCCCAAAACAGTAGCTGCCTGACTCCGTCACCGCCTGCACCAGCAGCGTCGCCGCCGCCGCATCTGCCGCATTGCCCCCCGCCTTCAGCATCTCCAACCCCGCCTGCGTCGCTTCCCGCTCGCCGGAAGCGACAGCGCCATTCTGACCCGAGGCGTTCCAAGCGTGAGTAAGAGCCGGCTGGGCGAGGCAGAAGTGAGGGGAGAGAGAAACGACGACGGCGAGAATGGATAGAAGGCGGTTCATGACCGGACATCCTGAGGGCGATTGGATGCCGGAATTGTAATGGGCCGCTGGCCGAGTCAACACTAGCCGCCCAAGAAACAGCTCAGGGCAGGCAATCTTGCGAAAGCCTGCCCTGCGTTGATTGGGGGCCGAGACTGCTGAACCGGGAGTTCGGCGCGTCTCGCGGCTGCGTCCTGCTGCCGCCCGGTGTTCAAATTGTATGAAAGCCGCCGCGGGGTCTAGTCGCGGCGGATTGTGGAATCGAGTTTTTGGGAACAAACCGTGGCGAGCGGCTTGCCGTCTTTCCAATCGGACCGGGAAGTGGGCTTAAACCAGTTCCTTGCGGGCGCCGATCAGCGTGCGGAGACGTTCGGCGAGCAGTTTCGCGTCGAACGGCTTCTTGAACGTTTCGTTAATGCTCGAGCGATCGAAGCTGATCGGACTTCCGTCATCGGGCAAGAGCGCGATGAGAATCGTCTCGGCGAAGTCGACGTTCTTCCGCAGGTTTTGACAAATCTGCAGGGACTCGATTTTACCGATAGAAAAATCCACGATGATGCAGTCCGGATGGAAGCTCTCCGCCTGAATGCCGGCTTCGAAGCCGCTGGCGGCGATAGCAACCCGGAAACTGCGTTCCGTGGGAAGTTCGCGTTTCAGATTTTCGATCAAAATCTGATCTTGGGCCACAACGAGAATCTTTGCCATCGCCTCGTCTTCGAGGTCGCCGAGTGGCATGCCATGCTCTTTGAGGAACTTGATCAGGTACTCGCGCGGGATGCGACGGTCTTGCGAGCCGGGGATCCGGTAGCCTTTAAGGCGTCCCGAATCGAACCACTTGCTGACCGTGCGTGGGGCCACTTTACAGATCTTGGCGACCTGTCCAGTAGTGAAGACCTTCATCGCAGGCTCTCCAGTACACTCTCATTGACTCGGTGTGCCCCGCCGGCGGTGAGGAGCCGCGTAGCGGTGCGATTGCCCCATGCTGGTGCTGACCGGGCTGGTCTTAGGCGTCGGCAATTGGGATTTGCCGGACAGCACACAACACTGGGTTGGGGCGACATTCTTGGCTTGGGCAGGGACGAACCAGTTCCCTCTGGCTCGCCTTACCATCAACATCGGCACGACTCTGCTGAAAAATCGGCGTAATTCCCCAAATGAGTGCGGTGGGTATTTCCGCGCTCCCTGGGCTTCCGGCAAAATCGTGACCGTCGTACTCGGCGTGGTACCTGGCGGGAGAATAGGCGAGAGTGCGCCGGCGGGTCGGCGGCTGGCAATCTCGGTCGGAGCCGAAGTGGCCCATCTCAGTTGACTACCGCATGCGGAAACGACGTCATGTCCTTCCCGATTCCAGACTTTCCAGCTTCCTGCCGGTCGATCCGGATTGGCAGGCGTTTTCAGCCTGCCCACGCGGCGGTCCCTTGAGATGAACCACAGCGGACACTTTCCATTATCCCCCCAAGGCCGGAGTGCTATCACTTTGCGTTTGATCCGTTGCACGGCGAAATGCTTCGGCGCGGGGTGACAGACCCCTTCCGAATGTTAGCATCGTATGAACTAGTGGCAGGACTTTAGAATCTTCGGCCAGTCATGCCAGAAGTGCGGCTCACGCGGGTGAATCAGGGCCCGCGGAAGACTCCCATTGGGCGGGGAATAACGGTTGGCTGATGGGATAGGGCTACCAGCCGGTCCAGAATCGCTTCAACTTTCGGGCGGGCTAAACGCCTACCTGACGTTCCTATAATGGCTTGGGAGGAACAGTGCCCGGAGCAGGCAAGGTATTGGCGGGCTCCATTTGCAGCGGCTTGAGCGGGATGGGCTCGCCCCCTTTGGCCAGATACATCCGGTAAAGCTGCTCGTGATAATGAGCAAGGACCGGTGCCATCAGAAAGAACACCACGGGAATCACCCCAATGCAACAAGCCATATAGCCCGCGATGAACAGGACGCTGCCGATGGCCAACAAGAACAGGTTGAAGAGCAAGGTCTGCAACCACATCTTGCGGAGAAAGTCCTTGATCCAGGGGAAATTGAGGGCCAGGCCAAAGTCCTGGGCCAGCCCCGCCCTAATCGTGACGGGAACTAGCAGGATTTGCAGCGCAACGATGAACAGAATGATGAGCAACGTGACACACGGGATCACCACGATCGTCACCACGATCAGTGCCTGGCTTTCGGAAGCCCCCGCGACGTTGGCCAGTCCGATCATCATCCAAATGGAGAGCTGCAAGGGGATGTTGATGACGAACTGAAGAATAAAGTCGATCAAGAACGGCCAGATTCCCCGCGTCAGGTACTGCGAAAAACGGTTGAAATCGAACTTGGGATAAAGCTGATCGGGAAAGCGGAGCTTCATTTCCACGATTTCGTACCGGTACCCAAACATGATCATGTTGTTGATCACGGGAATGAGCATACACAGACTTCCCAGCAGCAGGGTCATGCCCCAATCGGGGTGCTCGAAGAAGTAATTCAGTGCCGCAAAATACTGCGGCTCGGGCACGGTCCCTTCCGTCGGGGACAACTTGGAGGGAACGGTGGAGTTGGGATCGGAAGACATTGGGTTGTGAAGGATTAAAATCCTAATGACTAATGTTTAACTCCTAACGACGGCATGGTTATTACGGATGTCCGTTGCACATCAGGTCCACATCTGCCGGTCGAGCATCCGGTAGTTGATCGCCTCGTTGATGTGGCCCGCGGTGATGCTTTCGCTGTTGTCCAGGTCGGCAATGGTCCGGGCGACGCGGAGGACTTTGTCGTGGGCCCGGGCGGAAAGACCCAGGTTGTTCACGCTGTCCCTCAGCAGGTTCTGGCACTCCTCGGTCAGCTTGCAGAAGTTGCGGATTTGCCGCGACGACATCTGGGCGTTGTACCGCGTGCGGCTGCCGGCGAATCGCTGGGCCTGGATCGCGCGGGCGGCGACGACCAGGCCACGCATGTCTTCGCTGCTGGTGCCGCCCCGCTCGGCGGAGAGTTCCTTGAAGGGGACCGCGGGAACTTCGATGTGGATATCGATGCGGTCGAGCAAGGGGCCGCTGATTTTGCTCATGTACTTCTCGATCTGCGGCGTGCTGCAGTGGCAGTCCCGCCGCGGGTCGTTACGATAGCCGCAGGGGCACGGATTGAGCGCGGCGACCAGCATGAAGTCGGCGGGAAACGTGCTGGAGTGGAGGGCGCGGGAAATGGTCACCGTGCCGTCTTCCAGCGGCTGGCGGAGGACTTCCAGCGTGCGGCGGTTGAATTCTGGAAGCTCGTCGAGGAACAAGACGCCGTTGTGCGAAAGCGAGATCTCTCCTGGCACGGGCGGGTTGCCGCCCCCCACCAGGCCGGCGTCGCTGATGGTGTGGTGCGGCGCGCGGAACGGCCGGCGAGCCATCAGCGGTTGCCCCGGCTGCAAGCGGCCGAGCGAGCTGTAGATGCGGGTCGTTTCGATCGACTCTCCCGCCTGCAGCGAGGGAAGGATCGTCGGCATCCGTTTGGCCAGCATCGTCTTGCCGGAGCCGGGCGGGCCGACCATCAGGAGGTTATGCTTCCCCGCGGCGGCGACGACGATGGCCCGCTTGGCCATCTCCTGGCCGCGGACGTCGCCGAAGTCCTCTTCGTACTTGGCGAACGTGTCGAACAGTTCGCCAATGCGCGACGGCGTCGGTTCGATATCGAGTTGGCCGGCGAAGAAGCCGACGGCTTGCGTGAGGCTTGTTACTGGAATGACTTCAATCTCCTCCACCACGGCTGCTTCAGCGGCACTTTCCGCGGGAACCACCAGGCCTCGCAAATTCCGTTGCCGAGCCGCCGCCATCGCCATGGAGAGCGCCCCTTTGGTTGGCCGCGTTGTCCCTTCCAGCGACAACTCTCCCACAACCGCATACTGCTCCAGCCGTTCCGATTCCAGTTGCCCGCTGGCGACGAGCATCCCCAGCGTAATCGGCAGATCAAACGCCGCCGCACTCTTGGGCAACTCCGCCGGGGCCAGGTTGATCACTACCCTATCCTGCGGCCGCAAATAACCGCTGTTGGCCATCGCCCGCTCCACCCGGTACTGACTCTCCTTCACCGCGGCTTCGGGGAGGCCGACGAGAAAAATTTTGGGGAGCGCCCCCGGCGAGACATCGACCTCTACCTCGACCGGCACCGCCTCAATCCCCAGAAGCGAAAACGTCTGCAGCTTGGCGAGCATGGGGAACCTGCGGTGCGAACAAGGAGGAGAGTCAATATTGCGTCGCCATTGTATCACCCTCGCGGGACAAGCTGCCAGCTTGTGGCCTTGCGGAAAGCGTGCCTCCGTACCCTCCTACAGGCTGTGATCGACGTACGCGTCGGGCAAAGCTTTCTTTAGCTTCCAGATGCCAGGAAAAGTGACCGCGTTGCCATAAAGGTCAATGCACCGCAGTGCTGAGTGGTTTTCAAGCTCCCGGAGGCCCGCGTCGGTAATCTTGGTCCTGCGGAGATCGAGGTGCGTCAATTTCTTGAGCGGCCGTAATTCTTTAAGACCTGCGTCCGTAATTGAGGTGTCACCAAGGTCGAGCCTTTCGAGTGACTGAAATTCCTGGAGCTCCTTCAGGCCCGCATCCGTCACGCTAGTCTTGCTCAACTGAAGCCATTTCAACTTCTGGAGCGGTCGCAATTCGTGGATCCCTGCATCGGTCACCTGCGTGCCCAAAAGGAATAGCCATTCCAAGTCCTGATGACGGGAAATCTCCTTTAGTCCGGCGTCGCTGGTTTGAGTTGCGACCAGGCTGAGCGACTTGAGGCTCTTGAGCTCCCTCAGTTCCTGCAGACCGCGATCCGTAATTTGCGTTTCCTGGAGATCCACCCATTTGATCTGCGTGAGTCGTCGAAAATGCGTCAGGCCCTCATCGTCGATGCGAATATCGGGGAAATGGAGCGAAAAAATGTTGGGAAGCCTCTTCAATTGCGTTACTGCTTCATCGATGGCTTCTGGCGTTTCAGATGTCGTGGCATTCCTGGTGCCAACCAAAACGAAACCAGACCGGCCCGCGGAATCATCCCCCAAAATCTGCTTTAGCCAGTCCGGCCGCCGGGACTCACTGCCCGTGAGTTGAATCCCGTGTGTCTTTAACTCGGCTTCGATTTCTTGCTGCTGCTGGGCAAGCCGACGCTCGTAGCCAATGTAGCCCAGCCCGAAGCCCGCAATCGTCATCAGCACGAGCAGCGTCCTCAGGCTGAACTGGAACCAGCGGCGCTTTGGCCTGGCGGTCATGCCAGCCATTCTAACCGACCAGCATTGTGGCAGCGTGCTGCTGGGTGGTTTATATTGCCCTCTCCCACCACACACGTCACTAACCCGAAGCGCCAGCGAGGGAGACTCGGGTCCACTCGCCCAACACGAAATCCCTCGCTGGCGCTTCGGGTTAGTGGAAGACATCCCGCCAAGTTTTTCTCCTCCATGAAACCCCGCTCGCCTCATCCCGTTCTGCAAAGCGCTTGGCGCGAGGCGCTGATCGTGTTTGCCATCTGGGGAGCCGCGGCAACCTGGTGCGTGACCTACGCGGCTCTGTACGGATATGGCGGGAAGACGGCGGAGATCAAGTATGTGCTGGGGTTTCCGGAGTGGATTTTTTGGGGGCTGGTCATGCCGTGGGTGACGTGCGTGGCCCTCTCGGCCATCGTCTCGCAGTTCATCATGCGGGACGAGGATTTGGGAATTGACCCCGAAGAGGCGATGAAGGAGATCATCGGGGAGGATTCCGATGCTTGAATTCCTTCCCCTACTCGCCGAAACAGCCACGTCTTCCAAGCCGGGCATCGGCACGATGGTCGCGCTGGTGATCTTCATCGCAGCGTCGGTCTGGCTGGGGACGCTCGCGCAGAAGGTCGTTTCCAAAGGCTCGTTTGTGAAGGGTTTCTTCCTCGGCAACCGGGGCCTGGGTGCCTGGGCGGTGGCCCTCACCGCGACCGTCCAAAGCGGCGGCACCTTCATGGGCTTTCCCTCGCTCGTCTACAGCTACGGCTGGATCGTGGCGCTCTGGATCGGCAGCTACATGGTGGTGCCGATTACCGGATTTGGGATCGTCGGCAAGCGGATCGCCCAGATTTCCCGCAAGACCGGTGCGATCACGATGCCCGATCTGTTTCGCGAGCGGTTTCAAAGCCCGACGCTCGGCCTGGTCACCTCGCTGCTCATCATTCTCTTCATGACCAGCATGATGGTCGCCCAGTTCAAAGCCGGGGCGACCGTGATGAAAATTGCCTGGCCGGGGAGCGGATTCTTGTCGTTCAGCGAGGATGCCGGGCCGGAAGTGAAAACGCCAGCTGTTGACGAGGCAAAACTGACATCGCTGGAAAGGGTCGCCGCCTGGTGGAAATCCGCCGACAAGGCCTATCTCTTCGGCCTGGCCATCTTCTCCGTGACCGTCATCGGCTACACGCTCATCGGCGGCTTTCTGGCGGCAGTTTGGACGGACTTGTTTCAAAGCGTGATGATGTTCATCGGCGTGCTGCTCTTATTAGGATTATCGCTGTACGCCGTCGGCGGACTGGAAAATGCCTCCCGCAAATCGATCGCCAACGTCCAAGCAGCTGCGGAGAAAGCGGCTGCCGAAAAAGCGGCGAAAACAGGGACCGTTCCCGAGTCAGTCTCGCCCAACATGGGAGCGCGACTGGCCAGCGGCCCCGGCTATCCCAAGAAGGATCGTACTTTCCTGCCGCTGAGCCTGGCCTTTTCGTTCTTTCTCTTCTGGCCCGCCTGCGGTTTCGCTTCACCCGCCAGCGTGACCCGGATCATGGCCTGCAAAGATACGGCCACTCTCCGCCGCTCGATTCTGCTTCTCTGCATCTACAACTTAGGAATCTATCTGCCGCTGATCTGCATCTGCATGTGCGCCCGGGCGACTCCCGGGATGGACGACCTCGCCAAGTCCGATGAAGTCATCCCGCGGATGGCGATCATGACGACCAAGCAGCTCTTCGGCGGCGAGCTCATCTCCGGCTTGATCCTAGCAGCTCCGTTTGGAGCCATCATGGCCACGGTCAGCTCGTACCTCGTCGTCATTTCATCGGGCATCGTGCGAGATGTCTATCAGCGGTTCATTCGCCCGGATGCCAGCGAGCGGGATCTGAAGCGGATGGCGCAGCTCGGCATGATTGTCGTCGGCCTGCTCGCCGTAGCTCTGAATATTCGCCCCGTAGACTACCTTCAAACTCTCGTCGTCTTTAGCTCCGGAGGGGCGGGAGCGAGTTTCGTGTTCCCTTGCCTGATGCTGTGCTATTGGCGGCGGGCGACTGCTCCCGGAGTCCTCGCGGCCATGCTCTCCGGCGGTCTCACGGTGCTGGCGTTTTACATTGCCGGACCGTTCACCAAGGATGCGATGATTGCCGGCTCCCCCGACTTCCGTCCGTATTACCTGCTAGGCATTGAGCCGATGCTGTGGGGGACGGCAGTTTCCGTCGTCCTAGGCATTAGCGTCTCTCTCTGCACCCAGCCGCCCGCGGAGAAACACGTTTCCAGCCTGTTTGATGCGGAGCCGGCCAAATGATTGCACAAATTGCAGAGGTTAGATTGCAGATGGCAGAATGTCGAAAAAAACATGACAGCCTCCTCTTTCATTCTGCATTCTGCAATCTCCAATCTGCAATCGGTCTCTGCGTCGCCCTTCTCTTCTTCGTTCACGCGGCGCGCGCCGAAGACCTCCAATTCACCCGCCTCGTCGCCCACTGGGCCGAATACAACGACCCGCAATACGTCCCCTTCCTCCTCGAAGCGGAGCCGCAGGTCGTGCAGCTCGGCTTTTACGGGGCTCATTTCTGGAGCCTCGCCCACACCTCTTCCTACAACGGCTATCCGAGTCATCTGCCGGTGCAGGGACACAAGGAGTGCGGCGCGTGGTTCGAGGAGAAGAACAAGCTGCTGCATACGAAGGGGATGAAAGTCGTCGGCCATTTCAACGTCGAGTTCCTGGTCGGCGATCCGGACAGTCCCGAAGGCCCTCGCGGCTTTTTCAAGTTCTACAAAGACCTCTGGGACGAAAAGGAACTCGGTCCCAAGCCGGTCGCCGATCCGCTCACGATGCTGGAGAAGAATGCCGACGGCACTCCCATCAGCCAGGCTGGCTACGGCATTGGCGGGATGAAGGAATATTGGGCCTGCCTCCGGAATCCCGATTGGCAGAAGGTGATGAAAGCCTGGGTCAAGCGCGGCGTCGAGCGCGGGGCTGACGGCTATATCGCCAACTACTTCTACCGGCACAATTGCCTCTGCGAGCATTGCCAGCGGGACTTTCGGACGTATCTCAAGGAGCGTTTCAAGCCGGAAGAGCTGAAAGGCCAGTTCGCCATCGAAAATCTCGACCAGCACAAGTTCACGGAAATCGTCTCCTGGCACGACCCCAAGGAATCGACCCCGCTCCGCCGCGAGATGCTCCGCTTCTCGCAGATTTCCAACAAACGGGTCTTCGACGAGGTCTTTATCAAATACGGCCGCTCGCTGAAGAAGGACCTGATCGCCGCCCAGTGGAACCACATCGGCAACCTGCACCAGATCAGCGGCGACGAGCGGTGCCTCCTCCCCGCGGACCTCTGGGGGAAAGACGAGGACTATCTCTGGTACAGCACTGGCGGAGCCGCCTGCTATACGGATCTGGCGAAAGGGGACCTGGGAGAAGGGACGCTGCAAGCTCGCTACATCCGCGGCATGTTCCAGGACAAGCCCTTCACGCTCGGCAAATACGAAAGCACTCGCATCCGAGTTGCCATCGCCGAGCTCGCCGCCAACGGCGGAGCCCCGATGGGTTTTTACACTCGCTTTACTGATCCGCTGGCCCGGAAGGAAATCACGCGGTATTACCAGTTCCTGAAGCGGTACGACGAGATCTATCGGGGGAATTTTCCCTACTCGGAGGCGACTCTGGCCTATCCGCGCAAAGCTGTCTTTCGGGGAGATTTAGGTCCGGTGGAGAAGTTCCGGGAGTATGGGAGGAAGCTCTTGGACGCGCATGTTCTCTTTGACGTGGTCTCAGATGAAATTGAGATTTTAGGCGCACGGACTAAGGAAGGGCTCTCGTGGCGAGATTCTATCACGTCCTTTTCGAGGTTCGACGCGTCGACGACCGTCCGTGTTTCGGCCAATGTTCCCGCGAAGAGGAACGAGCTTGATCTCCACTTCGTCAATTACAACCGCGAGGAACCTCCGAAAGACGCCGCGGGGAATCCGAGCCCGGGAAGCGGGATCGTTGAAGAGAAGCCAATCGCGGTCAAAGAGATTTCCGTGGACGTGTTCCTTCCGAAGGGATCGCCGGAAGTTCTTGGCATCGAATTCATCACGCCCGAACAGCCGGAGCCGCGCGTGATCGAGTTCACCGCGGACCAAGGCCGCCTCAAGTTCAAGGTGCCGGAGTTTTTGGTGTATGGGGTGGCGCGGGTGAAGCCGAAGCCGTAGGCCGCGAGCTTGTAGATGCCCCCCGGCTTGTTCAAGAGGTACTGACACTAGCGAAAATAGCGCAACATCGAAACTGGCGAGTCGGGCTGGTGTCAATCCCCAAGTATTCCCAACAGCCGGCTGATTTCGTCATCCACCTCCGCATCCTCCGCGACCGTCCGGGCGACTTCCAGCCGAAACAGCTCGCGATATCTCTTCCGCAGCCGGTAAGCCGCCTGTTTGGCGGCCGCCGCGGTGATGCCGAGGGCCGCTGCCACTTGTTCGTAACGCTCGCTCGTCATTTCGCCAACGATTCCCCCTTTGAGCTGCTCAAACTGGGGCTCCTTGCCCTCGGCCGCCAGTTCCTTTCGCAGGCTCTCCAGCACTTGATCCAAAAGCGTCAGTACCCACCGCCGCTCGAAGAGTTTTTCCGGCGTCAACTCATGGGAAGGCTCGATCTGGTAGCGCGACTCGCCCGAATCGAAATCCAACGATAGTGCGGCCCGTCCCCCGCCCCGCTTCTCCGCGCCGGCCTTGTCCCGCTCATTCGCCAAAAAGTTCTTCAGGGCCGTGAGCAGGAACGCCCGAAACCTGCCGCGATCCGGATGGGCCTTGCCAATCGCCTCTTTGTCGAGCAAGTGCGCGAAGAACCCTTGCGTCAGATCCTGAGCATCCTCCGCGATGAACACATGCCGTCGCACACACGCATAGACCGGAAACCAGTACGCCCGGCACAAAGCCTCCAGCGCCCCTCTCGACTCCCGCGAAACAGCCTGCCCAGCCGCGAGCACGATGCTCCATCGGGTTGAGGCGAAATGCTGCGGAGCGTTGGAACTGGCAGGATCGGGCGAAGGCATGCGACCATCTTAGCCGCGGTAGCGGCGAGAAGAACCCAGCCCACGGCGCAACCGTGGGAGGTGCGAGAACAACCAGGCAAGAGCCCCAGCCGGGGCGATGGAACGACGGCGCTCGCAAAAATCGCAGTTGGCCATGATTCTTTCGCCGCTGCCGCGGCTGGCGAATGGCCGTCCACGGCTTCCCATGGCTGCGCCGTGGGCTGTTGTTCTGCCGCCGCTGCCGCGGCTAATACCGGTTGAGCGTTGTTTTCTATCGGCCGAAGAATCGG
Organism: Planctomycetaceae bacterium; assembly: GCA_005778405.1. Classification (GTDB taxonomy): domain Bacteria; phylum Planctomycetota; class Planctomycetia; order Pirellulales; family Pirellulaceae; genus SXOA01. The sequence continues at coordinate 2,848 of SXOA01000101.1, read as the reverse complement.
AGAGATTTTCTAGGGCTTAGGTAATGCCCCTCGCTCGGTACCATTGACCTTAACCGCATCGCCGTCGATCACAACCAAGTCACCCTTTACCACTGCTCCGTAGCCCTTACCGTTGATCGTCAATCGCAATGGTTCAGACCTGGCAGAATTGCCGGCAAGTTCGACAGTACATTCTGTTTCAACTCCAGCGCTGTCCGTTGACGTGTGGATGTGGCGAGTCCCTCCGTGATTTCCATCTTCGTCCCACAGTGGGCCTGAAAACCGTTGAATTTTAGCCTTGGCGGGGTTCGCGACTTTCACGGTAACTTCGTCCGAGAATTTGAATGTCGAGTATTTTTCCTCTCCTCCGCCACAGCCACCCAGCAGCAGGCCACCTATCGCGACCAAGAGCAACAGTTTACACACGACCAACTCCTATTCGAAGTGAGTGTAGGGTGCACGCAGCGCAATGCACGCGTAGACGGTGTTGCGTAGTCGATCATGCGTGCATTGCGCTGCGCTTCATGCACCCTACATGCTTCCGTTCTTAAGCGATGATTTCCCTCTTCCTCTTCACATAATCCCACACCACGTACCGGTCCAAATCCTTCCCGGCGGTGAAGAAGACGCGGCCTTTGGTTCCTTCGGCGAGGCGGTAGGCGAAGCGGATGTCTTCTTCGGATTGCGACCAGCTCGGGACGAGGAAGATATTGATGGTGATGCCGTCTTTCTGGCAGAGGAGCCCTTCCCGCAGCGTGGCGGCTTCGGTTTTGGGGTGCGGAGGATAGCGGAGGTGGAGGACGGTCCCTTCGAAGTGGGCAGTGGGGAGGCCGTCGGTGATGAGGATGATTTGGCGGTTGGGGGTGGGCTGGACGGAGAGGAATTGCCGGGCCAGTTGCAGGGCCCGCTGGATGTTGGTGAAGTGCTGCGGGATGCGAAGCTCGCTGATGTCATCGCGGCTCATGTCGAGCTCGATCCGGATAAACGGGTCGTAGAGACTGACCGGCTTGGGCATCAGCTCGATGATTTCCCCCGGCGGGACGACGCGGGGGAAGGTGAACATCTCCAGGAATTGCAGGAAGTCGCCGGGGTATTCGCGGCGGATCAGGCCGTCGAGGGCCAGCCCCATCCGCTTGACGTTGATGTACTGCCCGTCGTACCGCATCGAGCCGCTCATATCCATGATGACGACAGTGGCACACTTGGGAGTGTTCCGCGTGCGGTGGATTTCGATGTCCTCCTGCTTCAGACGTACGGGGAGTCCGCCGCCGGTCCGGACCATCGCGTTGATGAACGACTGGGGAATGTCCATCTGCGTCAGCGAGTCGCCGAATTCGTACGGCTTGGTCTGCTGAAACTCGACCGCCCCTTCGCCGACGATCGGCCCCTGGTGGCGGCCGGTGCGGCTGGCTTGCAGCGAGCTGAAGATGCGCTCGAGGAGGCGGCCTTGAAAGAGGCGGTAGGCTTGCGGCGTGAGCTTGAAGCCGCCGTCTGAGCCTTTTTCGAGTCCTTGACGCTCGGCCAATTCGCGGACCATGTTCTCGACCATCCGCTGCATCTCTTCGAGCTGCTCCTTGCCGCCGGGCTCGGTGAATTGCTCGAGGAGGTCGAAGTCGATGATGCCGATCGTTGCGTTCTTTCTGGCTTCCTCAAGTTGCTTCAATAGCTCGTCGATCTTCTCCAGCTCTTCCTTGATCTCCAGTGCCTCGGGGACGGTCATGCCCGTCCGGCCGGTGAACGTGTACTTCCCCGACAGCTCATCGATCTGATACTTCTCCCCCAGCCGCTCGACGAGCTGCAGGATCTGATGGCCGAACTTGCTCCGCTCCGCCCCGGCGGCATACCAGAGCATTTCCAGGTCGCGGAGCTGCTCTTCCTTCACCGCCTTGCGGAAGCGGCCTTCGATGCCGGCTGGGGGCTTGGTCTTTTCGACAGTCCGCTGATACTCGCGACGGACAGATTTCTGTACGGTTTCGGTCTCGTACTTGGCCAGGATTTTCCGCTTCCGCTCCAGCAGCATGGCGAGCAGGAAATCGAGGCTGGGGCCGAGGTTCCCCATCTGGCTTGGGTCGAGGCGGACGGCTCGCGCTAGCTCTTCCTCGGTCAGCTCCCGCATCTCGCCGTAGGCTAGAAAATGCTCGAACGCGGGTGAGACCACGTCTGGCGGCGGAGAAGTTGGGCTAGGGAACTTCCCGGGATCGTACTTCTGGTAAGTATGAATGATGCCGCCGAGGCGGGTGGGATTCGACATGACATCATTCTAAGCGAGTTGGCAGCCAAGGATTGCTTAGCCCCCGCGGTTCACTCCCACTCAATCGTTGCCGGCGGTTTGCTGCTGATGTCATAGCAGACGCGGTTGACTCCCTTTACCTCGTTGATGATGCGAGTGCTGATGCGGGCCAGCACGTCGTAGGGGAGGTGGGACCAGTCTGCAGTCATGAAGTCGTCGGTGTTGACGCACCGCAGGGCGACAACATTTTCATACGTCCGGGCGTCTCCCATCACCCCGACGCTCTGCACAGGCAACAGCACGGCGAAAGCCTGCGACGTTTGCCGGTACAGCCCAGCGCTCTTGATTTCCTCGATCATGATCGCGTCCGCTTCGCGGAGCACGTCCAGCCGCGGCTTGGTTACCTCTCCCAGGCAGCGGACGGCAAGGCCGGGACCGGGGAACGGATGCCGCCAGACCAGATCTTCGGGCAAACCAAGCTCCAGCCCCAGCCGCCGGACTTCGTCTTTGAACAAATCCCGGAGCGGCTCAACCAGTTCAAAGCCGAGTTCCGCGGGAAGCCCGCCAACGTTGTGATGCAGCTTGATGGTGGCGGCCGGGCCGTCCTGAGCCGCGCCGCTTTCGATCACGTCGGGATAG
>SXOA01000100.1 GCA_005778405.1 Planctomycetaceae bacterium | reverse complement strand
CACCAGCTTGTTGGCGATCAGCTGCAGGTGGATTTTGCTGTCGGGGAACATCTCATTGATCATGTCCTCCAGCAATTGGTACTTTTCTTCGTCGATCTTCACCTGGCCGGCATCGGGCTCGACCTTGACGAGGTACGTCACTGGCTGGACGAGCGGGTCGTCGAACCAGAAGGTGACGTGGGTCGCTCCCTGGCTGCGGCCAATGAGCGAGATTTCGCGGGGCGTGAACTGAATGATCTCCAGCACGCCGTCATCGACCACCGCAGTCCGGTAAATGTCCTTGGCCGTCCGCAGCAGCTTGCTCCGATGCACCTGCACCGAGAACTCCCCCGACTGCTGAATGACCTCAAAGTGCTTCTTCAGATCGGCGTCCTTGTCGGCAGCGGGAGCTGGTGCCGGGGCGGGCTGAGCATTCTGCACGGCGAGGACCAGTGGCTCGGCATTCGTCTCCAGCTTCGCTAGCTGTTTCGCCGCTGCCGGTTTGGTGGACCTGACGAAACGCTGAGGCTCTGGCGCTGCCACGATCGGCGCGACTTCGAGGGCGGGAGACTCGGCTTGATTAGCGCTATCCGCGGCGGCCTCGGGAAGCGCCGGCGTCGCCGCCTGATCGAAAACAGTTGCTTTGGACGGAAGCTGCGGAGCGGTGGCGAGGTCCTCTTGGGGACTCGCTTCCACCGGCTCCTCGACGAGCTGCGGCGCGGGACGAGGAATGGAACCGGCAGCGACAATGGGAGCCAGCGTTTCTTCCAACTTGATCTGGGCAGGCAGTGGCTTGCTCGGAATTGGCTTAGCTTTTACTTCAGGCTTGGGCGCTGGCTCTGTGCTGCTACTCGTGTCGGCCTGCGTCACTGCCGGAATCGACTCAATGGCCACGGAACGAAAGGGGCTCCTTTTAGCCCCCAGCAGCTTCTGCGCGGGGGCAACTGGCCTTTCCGCCACTTCCCCCGTCATCGACACCGGCGTCACCGCGCGGAGGGGAAGTTTTTTCGGGGCCGGGGCGTTTCCTTCTCCAAACACGAACGAACTTGTTGCAAAGCTTGCCGCACACATCGTGGCGAACAAAGTCCGTTTCCACAGCCGCGCCAACTTCTGACGCCGCTCTTTGGACGACCTGTGCATCGTCTTCTCCCTTTGCAATGGACCCCGCGCCACGACTGGACGGGCAAACCACCCGTCCCCCCAAGTTCAATCGCGGCACTAAAGCCTCGGCCCTCCCTCGCGCAGTTGTCCGCGCAATAGCTGGTGGCCTCGCAGATTCCTATCGAATTTCCGGTCGTAACGAATTGAGGAATTGTGTCGCTAAATCCAGTCGTAGGAGATAGTTGAGTTCTTCCATCCATGCTTGAAAAATGGTTGGTGCGGCCGCAAAGTTTGCCTCTCTTTCCTGAGAGCGCGGCATATTTTCGTCAATCCATACAATCGGTATCCAAGAGAGGCTCTCCCCTCGCCGATAAGCCTAAAACATCCGCCAGCGCGCCGGCTTGGAACAGGAGTAATTAGGTATGAACCGCCACACAAATCTTCGCCGACTCTCCCTTTGCCTTGCGCCGACGTTCGTGGTTGCCGGCTCGCTAGCGTCGTTGGCAGCCGATGTGGCCCGTGGACAGGAGCGCGTGCAGCGGAGCACCGCGGATGAGCGCGACCGGCCGGCGGATGAACTCGACCGACCGCGGAACAAGGAACGCTGGTCTCATCGCGGCTATGAAGTGCGGACCAACCAGTTCATTGTCATCGCCAATACACGCGTGGAAGATGCCCGCTGGGCTGCGCAGCAAATGGAGACCGCCTGGGCCGACTTCGGCCGACTGGCCGATGCCTGGATGAAAGGGCATCATCAGCCGGACTTTGGCATTGGGGCGGTGCAGGTCTATATTGACGCAAACACCCCCAAGGACCGGGACTTGCCGCCGACCACGCTCAGCGTCGTCGGCATTCAGACGCAGATTACGCTCTATGTCGCTCCCGGTCAGCCGGCGCTCGAGGACCAGCTCTATCGGCTCCGGAAAGCAGCGGGACAAGCGTTTTTGCACACTGCGGAGCTTGATCGGCAATTACCGCCTTGGGCCTGCGATGGCCTGGCATCCTATGTGGCGGCGGAGGGGCTCAGCGCAGAGGAAAGGAAGGCGGGGATGGCGCTGGACAATTCCCCCAGCGTGCCGCGCCTCGCCGGTCAACAGTGGCGGTTCAAGCGGGCTGAGCAGGATGGGCTGCAGATGCCGGCATTCGACCACGCCGCCGCCGCTCAGAGAGTGGAGTTCCTTCTGACGGGCAGCGACGCCGCCCATGCTCCAGCGTTCTTTGCCGCCATCCAGGATTCCATCGCCGCAGTTCAAGAGCGCCGCATTCAAGGAAACCTCGTCTCCGCCGCTCCCGGCGAAGAACAGCCGGCGGCACTGGGACCGCTCGATCAATTGGCCGCCAGCCTGGCCAAACCATTCGAGCAATGGCAAACAGCGCCGCTGTCCGGTCAGCCGAGGCTGGAGACCGATGAGAACACTTCCGCGGAAGTGCTGCAGGCAGAACGGAAGATGGCGGTCGTGCTCAAGCTCGCGCGGCGGTTCGCCGGGACAGAAAAAGCAGCCGTGCATACTCGCATCACTGCTTTCGACAAAGAGAAGGGGATGACCGTTCTCTCGCGCAAGGTGGAAAGCCAATCCGCGCCGCTGCCAGTGCTCTATCAGCGCATGGTTGCGCCCGAGCGGCCGCTATGGGGGACGCTGAACGCAGAAGGTCAACTGGTCCTCTCCACCGACCGCCCCGCTCTCAAGACAATGCTTGGGCTGGAAGAGAACCGCTACCACTGGGAAGCCGGTAACGGCCGTAGCGTCCTCACCACCACGGTGGACGACCAGTGGAAACTGCAAGGCTGGCTAGAAGAAAACAAAACCGATCCCAGCCGGCCGCTGGCGAAGTTCACGGCGACGAAACTGGCGACAAAGCGGTAACCGCTCTCAATTCCCCTTAAAAATTGCCGCGCCCACGGCGATGATGTACGCGAGCACCAGCGTCCCCCACAAAAGGCGGGCGAAGTGCGACTCGGGGGGGAAGAAGTGAATGAGCGCAAGGCCGATCAGCGTCACCAGGCCCAGAATTGCCGCGAAGATGTCCGACGGCATCCAGGTTCCGCCGGCCAGCCCTCCCGCCACGCCGATCATCACGATCATCAGATCGAAGACCGTGAACTGGAATGGCGGCGCGGCGGGAATCGTAACGACGGGGAGTGGCGGCGGCTCAAACTCCAGCAGTTGTTCTTCACGGGACGGACAGTCGGGGGGCCGAAGGCGAAGCTGCTCTTCCGTTTCATCCTTCGGCTTGATCGGCTGCTCGTTCATGATGACACATCGCTATTTCGTCTCCACCACCCAAATGTTCCGGTAGCGAACGGGATTGCCGTGGTCCTGCAAATAGATTGGCCCCGGCTCAGGGCCGGCCTTCACCGGGGCGGCGGTGGTGTTGCGGTCGGAGGGAAGCTCGACATCCTTGTGAATGACGACGCCGTTGTGCAGCACCGTCACCTTAGGTTTGCTCACGACTTTGTCGCCGTCGTACTTCGCCGCGGTGTATTCGATGTCATAAGTCTGCCATGTCAGCGGCGGCAGGCACATGTTCACATCTGGAGCTTTCACCGAATAGATGCCGCCGCACTCGTTGTCCTTTCCCTCCAGGCCGAAGGAGTCCAGCATCTGCACCTCGTATCGCCCTTGAAGGTAGATGCCGCTGTTGCCGCGCCCCTGTCCGCGGTCTTCCGGCTGATAGGGGAGGCGGAATTCGATATGCAGCTTGTGACTGCCGAACTTTTGCTTGCTGGTGACCGCGGGGGCGAGCAGGCCCTCTTCCACCTTGCCGCCATCGAATGCGTCCCCATTCTTGCCGTCAAAAAGAATGACCGCGCCTTGCGGCGGCTTCGCGCCAAGATAAGGGTTGTCGCGAACAATTTTCTTGAGCTTCCCCATTTCTTTGCCGTCGGGATTACTGACTGTCGCGGCGTCTTTCGTGACCGTCGCCGAGCCGCCGTCCGGACCCTTGAGAACAACGGCCCCATCCTTCAGTTCGCCATCCGCTTCAATCTTGCCGCTTTTGTCCCAGCCGTCGCCGGGCAATCCACCTTTGTATCCAATGCCGTGAAACTTGCCGCCACCCAGCGCGATGATCTGCACGCCAACCTTCACCTCATTGCCATCGTCGGTCAGGGTGCCGCTGAACTCTCCTTGAAACGCAAAGTCGGCGTCGGCCTTGGCAGGATCGGTGTAAGTGGGGCCGGCAGCGAAGGCGCTTGCCGCGATGCCCAGCAGGGCGCAGGCAAGGCTGGAAAGAAACAGAGGGCGAAACATGAGAGGCGTCTCCGGTTTGAGTGGCTTGAGATCGAGGAATGACGTCATTGTGGAGCGGCGAATCACCCCTGGCAAGAATGGCAAGATTGCTGGCTGGCGAGCGAATAACGTGTATGCAACCAACTGCCATCGCCCCCGCTACTTCGTCACTCCTCGCTAACGGCTGGAAAGGAGCAGCCGCGGCTGCCGCGCCGCTCTTCGGAGCGATGCTGCTGGACCTCGCGGACCTTTTCAGCCTCGGGCCACAAGCGGTCCCGCTGGCCGTGCTGGTTGCCGCTCCCCTGGGCTGGGCCGTCGCCGCGGCGCTGGGCTTCAAGCGGAATGGCCGGCTAATAAGCGCGCTGATTGCCGGCGTCTACTGCTTGCTACCCGGCTTGGAGCTCATCCCCGCTGCCACGGCGACTTCGCTGCTGGGCGTCCTCTCGTCTCGCTTGCCTCGCTAGGCTGGACGAGCGTCTTCTCCTACTGTGGCATAGTGCGTAACTAACCCGACTCGCCAGTTTTGATGTTACGCCATTTCCGCTAGTAGCGGTCGGGCGATTGATATTTGAAAAAATAGCGGCACCCATCACAACGACGAGATCAGTTATTTCTTTCCCGTCGAGGAAGGAGTCTCGTCCTGGTCGCCGATGTTTTGCCGGGCCTCAAGCGGTGGCTCAAGCCGCTGGGTCTGACTTCCTCCGACGCTTTAATGGTGACACGTTTGATTGGGGCGTTTGTGCATCCTATGGGGCGGACGTCATGCTTGCAGGCGGCGGGGGAGGATTCGCTGCGGTGGCAGATCGAGTTGTTCTTCAAGGAATTGAAGTCCGAACTCGTGTACCTCTCCAAACGCCTGAAAACCCGTGGCGGAATCGCCAAACTCCAAAAGCTGCTCCGCCACGCCATCCCCGCTGAATACCGTGCAAAACTATGAAAGTCGAAAGTGAGCGCAACATCAAAACTTGCGCGTGGGGCTGGTGTCGGGACTCTGTTACGCCAAGTGCAACCCTGACGAGCACCCCTCGCCATCCCGTTGGCGAACCCTCAGTTTCGGACCATAATGGAGGGTGGCCCTAAGCTCCCACCTCTTGCGCTCCCCACCTATGTCTCGCACTCAGCTTGGCCCGCTTGCCGCGGTTGTGGTCGTTGTCTTGCGGCTGGCGATTGGTTTGCATTTTCTGGCCGAAGGGCTGGACAAGCTCGGCGGTACGAAGCCGTTTTCGTCGGCGGGATTTTTGGGGAACGCCAAGGGGCCGCTCGCTCCGCTGTTTAAGGGAATGGTCGCGGACCCCGATGGGTATCACAAGCTGAATTCCGAAGCTACGCTGGCGAACTGGACGAATTATCGAGACCGGGTGGCTCGCCATTACCGCTTTGACGAGACGCAAGTGACTCAAAGCGAGGCGCTGCTGGCGAAAGCGGAAGACCGTCTCAAGGAGTTTTACAATGAGAATGAGGAGACGCTCGACGAATACACCAAGCAGGTGGAGCGCCGCGACGCCAATTCCGCGCGGCCCGAACGCGAAGGGATGCAGACGCTGCAAACGCACGATGCCCGGATCACCGGCGAGCGGATGAAGCTCAAGGGGCAACTGCTTTCGCAAATCGACGCCCTCTGGAAGAACGTCGAGACTGATTTCAACAACGTTGCTACTTCGGAGCAGCGCCAGGCTGCCGGCGGGCCGCTGGCGATTGGAAAACTGTCCGCTCCACGGCCGTCGTCCGATTGTGTCGATGTCATCATCCCGTGGTTCGATGTGCTCGTCGGCCTGTGTCTGATTCTCGGCCTCTTCACCCGCACGGTTGCCGTCATGGCGGGACTCTTTTTGGCCTCGGTATGCGCCTCGCAGTGGCCGGGCTATCCCGGTGCGGCACCCATTTACTATCAATCTATTGAAATGCTGGCTCTCTTCGCACTGGCGGCGGTGGGGGCTGGAAAAGTGGCGAGCATTGATGCCCTGCTCTGCGGCTGCAGGAGTTGCTGCCGCACGAAACGGGGTCGGGAGTCTTTGGCGTCAAAGACTACTCGATAATCAACAATCACTGACGCCAAAGACTCCCGACCCCTTAGCTCGGAACCAAGCGATGAACCTGAATCCCGAAGAAAAAACCGTCGGCAAAGACAACTACCTCTCTGCCGTGGAAGCTCTCGATCAGAAGCGGCAAGGCGAAGCCGCCAATGCTCCTGAGACCACGGACGCCAATCGCCGCAAGTTCCTCAAGGACATTGTCGGCCTGGGCATCGTCAGTGGAGCCGGACTTGGCGCGGCCTACTTCGGCTATGGCGACAGCAGCGGCGGACTCGCCAAGCCGCTCCGCGTCGCGCTGATTGGTTCTGGCGACGAGGGGGGCGTCCTCATTGGGGCGATGAACCCCAAGTACATCGACTGCGTCGCCATCTGCGACATCCGCCCGTTCAATCTGCATCGGGCCTTCGAGGGGGACTGGGAAAGTGAAACCGCTGCCGCCGCCCGCCCCGGCCTCAACGCCGTCTATGGCTACAAGAGCCGCGAGGAGGCGGAGAAGCACATCAAGGTTTACAGCGACTACAAAAAAGTGCTGGAGGACCCGAACGTCGAGGCGATCATCATCGCCCTGCCGCTGTTCCTGCACGCCCCGGTCGCCATCGATGCCTGCAAGGCGGGCAAGCACGTTCTGACCGAAAAGCTGATGGCCCACAACGTGGCCCAGTGCAAGCTCATGGCCCGCGTGGCCGACAAGCACAATCTGTATCTCGCCGTCGGCCACCAGCGGCATTACAGCGTCCTCTACGACAACGCGGTCAACATGATCCAGTGGGGCCTGCTCGGCGAAATCCACCACATCCGGGCCCAATGGCACCGCGGCAATCTCCCCGGTAGGGACAGTTGGCAGAAGCCACTCCCTGTGACAGTGGAAGCCTATGAAAAGGGCACACTAAAGAAGATCAATTTCGTGCAGAAAGAATACGAGGATCTCGTCAAGGACGTGAAAGGTGCCAAAGGCGCAGAGAAAAACTTGCTCGACAAAAAGGTTGCCCAGTGGAAGGCCTGGCTGGAAGACGCCGGCGTGAAGGCCAACGAACACGGCTATCAGGACTTCAAGCTCCCCGGCGACGGCAAGACCCGCACCGCCCTCGAAGAGCTCATCCGCTGGCGGCTGTTCCAGCGGACTGGCGGCGGCCTGATGGCCGAGCTTGGCAGCCATCAGCTCGACGCGGCCAGCATCTTTTGCAGCGCCCTGCGGAAGGACGGCAAGAAGGCCCACCCCCTCTCCGTGCATGCCGTCGGCGGGCGGCACACCTTCCCCTATGACCGCGACGCCGAGGACCATGTTTACTGCATGTTCGAATTCCCCGGCCCGGGCTACGACGCTGGGTTCAAGCCCGGCTACTACGACCGGGAGATGAACTATCCCGACCCGGCCAAGGGAATTGCGGGTTTTGACCACGACCCGCAGAAGAAAATCGTCGTCACCTATTCCTCCATCAACGGCAACGGCTTTGGCGGTTACGGCGAAGTGGTGATGGGGAGCAAGGGGACCATCGTGCTGGAGCGGGAACAGGACGTCTTCCTCTACAAGGACTCCGCGACCACCACCAAGGTCGGCGTGAAGGCGGACGGCGGCGGCCCCACCCTTGATACCCAGGCCAGCGGCAAGGGCCCGGCCCTCGCCAAGGCCGCCGAAAACCAAGGCCCCGTCAGCCGCGGCTATCGGGAAGAGATGGAGCACTTCGCCTGGTGCATCCGGACGGGTGCGCCGAAGTCAGACCTCCGCTGCCGCCCCGAAGTCGCCCTGGGGGACGCCGTCATCGCCCTCGCTACCAACGTCGCCATCAAGAACGCCAACAGCGGCAAGGGAGGCTACCTCGCCTTCAAGGACGAATGGTACGACCTCGCCAGCGACGAAACCCCCGACGGCAGCAGCGTGAAGGAAGAGAATGAGAAGCTGGGGGGAGGACTCGCTTAGCCCCCGCGACCGCGCGGGGATTGTGCGGCGAAAGACCAGTTGCTACTTGGCAATCATCTTCGCGATGCCGGCGATAAACGCAGCAAGCAGGCTCGTGAAGAATCCGCCCAGTGCTAATAGTAGCAATTCCGAAGGAAGACGCAGCCCATGAGGACGAGATGGGCTTACCCCAAACATTATGATGAATCCATAGAGGAGCGAGAATAATAAAGTCGCCACAAGTGCGCCGAGAAAGATGCGATTCGTGGCAGGCGATTTTGTTCGTTGCTCTGGCGGTTCTCGTGGAGACTGGTATGGGTTTTGTGCCATACCTTGATTCTACTACAGCAGTTGCCTCACCACCTTCCCGGTCGTGATCGCGTGCGGCCGGTGAAGTTGGTCATAGATCGGCTGTTGAGGATTCAGCCCCAGGCAGTGATACATCGTGGCCTGAAGGTCGACGGGGTCGACTTTATCGGACTTGGGGAATGCTCCGTGGCGGTCGGATTCACCGAGAACCTGGCCACCGCGAATGCCGCCGCCGGCCAGTAAGGCCGAGGAGCAATCTCCCCAGTGGTCGCGGCCGGAGTTGGCGTTGATCTTGGGAGTTCGCCCGAATTCTCCCAGGCAAGCAATCAGCGTATCGTCGAGCCGGCCGCGGTCATGCAGGTCTTCGATCAAGGCCGACATGCCCTGATCCAAAAACGGCAACAGCTCGGTCTGGCAGGCTTCGAAGTTCTTGCTGTGCGTGTCCCAGCCGTCGCAGACGGTCATCTCGTTGAAATGGACGGCTACGAAGGGAACGCCAGCTTCGGTCAGCCGGCGGGCGAGGAGCAGGGCCTGGCCGAAACGGTGGCGGCCGTAGCGGTCACGCACTTTGGCCGGCACTTCATCGAGCGAGAAGAGCGGTGAACGGCCGTCGTTGGCGGCTCCGGTGAGGAGGATTGCGCGCTTGCGAACCGCGTCGAAGCCATCCGCGGTGGCGGGCGATTTACGCTTGTCGAGCTGCGCGAGAAAATCGGCCCGCTCCTCGAATCGCCGGAGCGACATCCCTTCCGGCAGGGCCAGCGCGGGGATGGCCTGCGGCGTCCCCGGCTCCCCGTTCACCGCCAGCGGGTCCAGCCGCGAGCCGAGAAAGCCGGCATTGCCTCCGCGGAGCGGACTGCGGACCCGCTTGTATTCGCCGGAGAGGCTGCTGCGGATGGCGAGCTCGGGGATGGCGACGTAGCCGGGGATGTCCGAGCGGGAAGAGCGAAAATGCGAGACGACCGAGCCGTGGTGCGGAAAGTCCTCCCGCAAGGGCGGGCGGATGTCGTTGTCCTGCGCGGGAAGCGCGGTCACGCGGCCGGTGAGCGTGTAATAGATCATCGGCGTGTGGTTGCTGTTGGGATGGCTCACGCTCCGCACCAAGGCATAGCGGTGGGCCAAACTCGCCAGCTTAGGCAAGTGCTCGCAAATCGAGACGCCGGGGACGCTCGTCGCAATCGGCTGGAAGGGGCCGCGTATCTCGGCGGGGGCGTCCGGTTTGAGGTCGAATGTGTCTAAATGAGGAGGTCCGCCCAGCAGGTAAACGAAGATGCAAGATTTGCCGCTGGTTGGTTTCGCCGCCGCTCCCATCGCGGAGGACAGCGGAGTTATCAATCCCCCCATCGCCGCCAACCCTGCCCCAAAGCGCAAAAACTCCCGGCGTGGGCAATGCAGGCGCAACTGGCCGTGGGGGAGGGAGAACATAACCGCTAGTCTATTCTCTCGTGCTAGCCAGCGGAACAGAGATGCGGAAATCCGAATTTCGAATTCCGAATGGCGAATTGCGAGGCGATTAGAAACCGCGTCTTCAATTCGTCATTCGGACTTCTCCCCTACCGTCCCCGGTTCAGCATGCTCCGCTGATTGAGATAGTCGATGAACAGCTCGCTCATACTGCGGCTGGTATCGACGAGCACTCGCTCGCAGCCGTTGCGCTGGGCGATTTCCTGGAAGTGGTCGTTGAACTTCTTCACGGCCAGGAGATAGGCCCGCTTGAGGTCGTCGGTCTGGGCCAGCAGCTCTTCGGGGACTTCCAGGCCGACGAATTTGACCATGCCGTCCATTTCAAAGGCCAGCTCGTCGTGGTGCATCACCTGGAACAGGACAACCTCGTGCCGGCTGTAGCGGAGCCGCTGCAGGATGGGCTCGAGTTCGTCGAGATTGGTGAAGAAGTCACTGAAGATCATCACGATCTCACGGCGGCCCATCCGGCCGGCGATTTCGTTGAGGCAATCGGCCATGGCGGTCTTTTCTTCGGCCTTGATCTCGTCCAGGTGATGCGTCATCCGCACGATTTGGTCCATCGAGTTGCTGGGAGGCACGAACCCTCGCACGCGGCTGTCGAACGTGCTAAGGGTCACCTTGTCGCTCTGCCGCACGATGGAATAACCGAGCATGGTCGCCATCTGAGCCGCGTAGAGCAATTTCTGCTCGCGGGCCTCGCCGTACCGCATGGAGGCGGAAACATCGAGCACGAGGTGGCAGACGAAATTCGTCTCGAGCTCGTATTGTTTGACAAAATACTTGTCGCGAGTGTAGTAGACCCGCCAGTCGATATGCTTGGGGTCGTCCCCCGGCGCATACTCGCGGTGCCCAGCAAACTCCACGGCAAAACCAGCCAGCGGCGACTTATGCGCCCCCGCCAGATTTCCGATGACCAGCCCGCGCGGATTGAGATGCCGCTCGGCAACATGGCCGAGGACTTCCGGGTCGAGGTAACGGTTCAATACGGTTTGGGGCATGGGGGGAATGACGAATTTCGAATTCTAAATGGCGAATGAACGGCGAGTGACGCATCTGAGTTCGTCATTCGCCATTCGAATTTCGTCATTTCCTAGGCTGCTGGTTTTTCGTATCGTTTATCCGCCGGCACCGCTTGGAACAGCATCTCAATGAGTTTCTCACTGTTGAGTCCGTTGGCCTGGGCGGCGTAGTTACCGGCGATACGGTGGCGGAGGGCGGGCTTGGCGACGGCTTGCACGTCGGCCACGGTCGCGTGGTAGCGACCATAAAGGATCGCCCGGGCCTTGGCGCAGGAAACGAGCGTGAGGACACCGCGGGGGCCGGCTCCCCAGCTCACCCACTTGTTCACGAACTCGGGGGCTTCCTTGCTGCCGGGGCGAGTGGCCCGGACGAGGGCCCAGGCATAGCCCAGGACTTGGTCGCTGACCGGGACGCGGGTGACCAGCTTTTGCATTTCGACAATGTCGTCGCCGCTGATGATGGACTGGATGTCGCCGAGCTGACCGGTGGTGACCCGGCGGGCGACTTCCCATTCCTCGGCGGCACTCGGGTAATCGACCTTGATGTAGAGCAGGAACCGGTCGAGCTGGGCTTCCGGGAGCGGATAAGTCCCTTCCTGCTCCAGAGGGTTCTGCGTGGCCAGGACGAAGAACGGATTGGGCAAGTTGTGCATCTTGCCACCGGCGCTGACTTGCCGCTCTTGCATCGCTTCGAGCATGGCGGCCTGCGTCTTCGGCGGCGTGCGGTTGATTTCGTCCGCCAGCAGCATGTTGGCGAAAATCGGCCCGGGCAGGAACTTGTACGCCCGCTGATGGTTTTCCGGATCTTCCTGAATGACTTCCGTCCCCGTGATATCGCTGGGCATCAGGTCCGGCGTGAACTGGATTCGCTTGAAGGTCAGGTGCAGCGACTTGGCGAGCGAGCTGATGAGTAGCGTCTTGGCCAGGCCGGGCACCCCTTCGAGCAGGGCGTGCCCACGTGCGAACATCGCCACCAGCACCTGTTCGATGACTTCGCTCTGCCCGACGATGACTTTGGACAGTTCGTCGCGGAGCTTGTTATAGGCTTTCTCACACCGCTGTACTGCGGCAACGTCGTCTTGTTCGGTCATGGGAGGTTGGGAGTGAGTGGTGAGTGGTGAGTGGTG
>SXOA01000099.1 GCA_005778405.1 Planctomycetaceae bacterium | reverse complement strand
GAGACCACTGCTTTTAACATCTCGATTGCCATAACTTCCTTGGCAAGTCATCCTTTCGGTTGTCAGGATGACTTTTTCCAAGGAGGGAAGTTCGATGGTTACTGCAGGGATTCAGGCAGTATGGGCGAAGATGCCTTTGGCGGAGGCCGTGGTTGAGGTATTTCAGTTTGTGGGGAACGAGGCCCGACTGCAGGCGATTTTCGACGAGCACCGTGGTCGCTGCTACGACAAGCGGATTCGCTTTCCCTGTTTGGTGACACTGATCGGAGATGCTCTCCTGGAACACGGCGGAAGCGGTAATCAAAGCTTTTCTCGGGCCCGGGAAGCTGGGGAGTTGGACGCTTCGAAGGTAGCGGCGTATGGGAAGCTGGGCCGGCTGCCGGTTGCCGTCAGCCAAGCCTTCCTGGCGGAGCTGAGTCAAGCCTTGCGGGAATTGTTCCCGGCCTCGGCCCGCCGACAGCCACCGAGCAGCCTCCGCGGCCTGAACACGATCACGCTGGACGGCAAAGCGATCAAGCGGGTGGCCAAGCGGCTGAAGCTGCTCCGGAAAATGGCGGGAGGAATGTTGGGAGGCCGGGCGCTGGTGGCGATGCACTATGAGTCGGGTCTGGTGATCGGGATGCATGCCGATGAGGATGGTGATGCCAACGACGTTCGATTCGTTCCCGATCTGCTCCCCCTCGTGCGTGCCCAGATTCCAGGATTGTTGTTGTTTCTGGCGGACAGCGGCTTCTGCGATCTCAACCGATTTGAGGAATTTACCGAGGGCGGGAACCACTTTCTCGTCCGCCGCCATCCCAAGGTCGGCTTCCATCCCGATCCCGCTCGTCCGGCACAAGCAGGAATCGACGCCCAAGGCCGAACCTTTCGGGAGGAATGCGGTTGGCTGGGAGCGGTGAACCATCCCAAGCGGCGGTATGTCCGGCAAATCACGCTGCTGCGTCCTGGTGAGGCGGACGTGGCGATCGTCACGGACCTCGTGGATGCCGAGCTTTATCCCGCCGAGGAGTTGCTCGAACATTACTTGCAACGCTGGGGCATTGAGCAGGTCTTTCAAAAAGTCACGGAGGTCTTTCATTTGCAGGGTTTGATCGGGAGCACGCCCAAAGCAACCATCTTCCAGTTCGCTTTTTGCCTCGTCCTCTACAACCTCATCCAACTGATCCGCGGCTACGTCGCCGCCCATCAGCAGCGCCCAACTGAGACCATCTCGATCGAAAATCTGTTTCTCGATGTTCATCGGCAACTGACCGCCTGGTCGGTCCTTGTGGAGTCGAAAGTCCCACTGGAAATCCCTGCTGTCTCCGACTTGCCGACTCTTGCCGACCGACTGCATGCGCTCCTTGCCTCCCCATGGTCCCATCGCTGGATCAAAGCCATCAACAAAAATCGTCGCCCGCACGTCGCCAAACCACGCGACCGAACCCACGGCTCCGTGTTCCGCGTCCTGCAAAGCTCGAAACCCAAACCAGAGATCTGAGATGTTAAAAGCAGTGGGTCAGAGACCCGCGCCGAACATGGGCGGGTGATGCTCTTTCTCAATCTGGTTGTGGGAACTCCAAAAGGGGAGAAAAATAACCGCGGAGTTCGCGGAGCAGCGCGGAGAGGATGTGGCTGGCAGACCGGACCCCTCCGCGATTCAATTACAGATGAATCAAGAATTGGCCCGATTCATGCCGTGGGATGCCGCAAGTCTTTGGCAGTCAATAGTTTGCGGATGTGATTCTGCTGAAAACGGAGAGTTTGAATCATGAATCAGTGCGGCGTGGAGAGTGGTTATTTCCAGGCGAGTGAAAATGCCGATCCTGCCAGAAGGCTTTCCAGCCGGCAACAACGGGAGGGGTGGTGGTCGCTTCATCGACTCGACGAAAACAGCTTATAAATTGCTTCGCGGATGTGGATATCCGCTGTATCAAAGCCGGTGAGGTTAGGCCCCTGTGAGTCAACTTGCGCCGATTCGAGGCTTTGAAACAGGTGTTCACATAACGAGTTCCGCTGTTTTCCGTCGACGTAAGTCCGGCAAGGGCGCATTTTGGCAAACCTGTATCAAATGCCCCTCAAGAGTGTCGCGAAACGCTTATAAACCTTTTCGCTGAATCGGAAGTCGGTCGCGTCCAGGAGACTTTTGGGGTAATCCCTCGGCTCGCTGCTGGGACGTGAAGCAACACGGACTGCTCAGGAATTGGACAAGGGGATTGGCCAGCGGCCCATTCCTTTTTGCCACAGAATAGCCGACAATCGCGGGACCAACCTCTCAGCGAAGCGGAACCTGGTCAGTCAGGTTTTGCGTCGCTCCCACCGCTGGAGCAGTCGCCATGAAGCTCGCTTTCTCCACTTTTGCGTTCGCTCTGACCCTCAGTTTCTCGGCCAGACTGCTGGCTGCGGATGCGTCGCTCAAGGAGCTGCTGGCCAAGCCGATTCTGGAGGGGATGGAGGCGCAAAACGAGGTGCAGGCCTTTTGCGATGCCCGCGTTCCGACGGTGCCCAAGGCGGCCTCGCAGGAAGAGTGGGAGAAGCTGGCGGCAAAGATGCGAGCGGAGACTTTGGAGAAAGTGGTCTTCCGCGGTGAGGCTGCCAAGTGGCGGGATGCCGGCGGCAAAGTGAAATGGCAGGGGACGATTGAAGGGGGCGAGGGCTACAAGATCAAAAAGCTGAGCTACGAAGCGCTGCCGGGCATGTGGATTCCGGCCTTGCTGTATGAGCCCGAAAAACTGGATGGCAAGCACCCAGTCTTTCTCAACGTCAACGGGCACGACCCCAAGGGGAAAGCGGCCGTCTACAAACAGACTCGCTGCATCAACTTTGCCAAGCGGGGCATCATCACGCTCAATGTCGAGTGGTTCGGCATGGGACAGCTTCGCACTCCCGGCTTCAGCCACCCGATGCTCAACCAGATCGACCTTTGCGGCAGCAGCGGGCTGGCGACTTTTTATCTGGCGATGAGCCGGGGGATTGACCTGCTCTTGAAACATGAAAACGCGGATGCTTCGCGAGTGGGCGTGTCGGGGCTATCGGGAGGCGGATGGCAGACCATCATCATCAGCTCGCTCGATACGCGGGTGACGCTCACCAATCCGGTCGCCGGCTATTCGAGCTTCTTGACCCGAACTGCGAATCATTCGGACCTGGGTGACTCCGAGCAGACACCGGTGGACCTGGCGACGACGGCCGAATATGCCCACCTGACCGCCATGCTCGCTCCGCGGGTGGCTCTGCTCACTTACAACCAGAAGGACGAATGCTGCTTTGCCGCCCCGCACGCCTTGCAGCCGCTGCTGGAAGCGGCGGGCCCCGTCTACAAGCTGTACGGCAAGGAAGGGAATCTTCATTCGCATGTCAACTACGATCCCGGAACACACAACTTCGAGAAGGACAATCGGCAGGCGCTTTATAAAGTGATTGGCCAGCACTGGTACTCCGGCAACGCGAATTTTTCCGCGGATGAAATTCCGTGCGACAAGGAAATCAAAACCGCCGACCAGCTTCAGGTGGAATTGCCGGAGGACAATCTGGACCTGCATCAGTTGGCTTTGCGACTGGCTTCCGGCCTGCCGGTGACGCCGGCTCCGCCCAAGGAAGGGAAAGAACTGGCCGCCTGGCAAGTGGATGCTCGTAAACGGCTGGCGGGGGTCATAGCTTACCATCCCTGGGAAGTCGAAGCGACGAAGGCGAATGTAGAAATTAGCGGCGGTGTGCAAGTCACGCGCTGGAAGCTCAAGATCACCAAGGAGTGGACGGTGCCGGCGGTCGAGCTTGCTCCGGCAGAGGCCAAGTCCACTGTGCTGCTGATCGCCGACGGTGGGCGGGGAGCGGCGGAGGAGAAGATCAAGAAGTTGCTCGACGAGAAAGTTCGCGTCGTCGTGCTCGACCCCTATATGTTTGGTGAGTCGAACATGAAGAACCGGGCCTATCTATTCGCCTTGTTGGTCTCGGCCGTTGGCGAGCGTCCGCTGGGAGTGCAGGCGAGCCAGGTTGCCGCCGCGGCTCGTTGGCTCAAGAAGGAACGGGGGGAGAGCGTTCGTCTGGAAGCCATCGGCCCGCGCACATCGCTCATTGCTCTGGCCGCCGCCGGGCTCGAGACGGACGCCATCAAGAGCGTCGGCACGGAAGGGGAACTCGCTTCCCTCAAACAGATCATCGAGCAGAACAACACGGTGGACCGCACTCCCGAGCAGTTCTGCTTTGGCCTGTTGCAGCAGTTTGATATCCCGCACTTGAAGGCACTTTCCACGCGTAACTGAAATTCACCTCCAGCAACATTGTCATGCGAAATTTACTTCTCGTTGGCCTCATTTCGATTGTCTCTCATTCTGCACTCGCCGCCGACTGGCCGCAGTTCCGCGGGCCGCTGGGGAATGGCATTTCTTCGGAGAAGAACCTCCCCATCCAGTGGAGCGAGACCAAGAACATTGCCTGGAAGCAAGAGATTGCCGGCAAAGGTTGGTCCTCTCCGTCGCTCGTCCAAGGCCGACTTTATTTGACGACGGCAGTGGTGGCCAGCGACAAGCTCTCGCAGCGGGCAATTTGTTTGAATGCCAAGGACGGAAAGCTCGTTTGGGATACGGAGATTTTTTCATCGGACGCTGCAGCAGCTCCGAAGATTCATGGCAAGAACAGCCATGCCAGCCCCACGGCGATTGTGGAAAGCGGCAAGGTCTTCGTCCACTTTGGCCACCAAGGGACCGCTTGCCTGGACCTGGATGGAAAAATCCTCTGGAAGACGCAGGAGTTGGCCTACCCGCCGGTGCATGGCAACGGGGGCTCACCCGTGCTCGTGGAAGGCCTGCTCATTTTCAGTTGCGACGGGGGGAGCAGTCCGTTCATCGCCGCGCTCGATTCCGCCTCGGGAAATGTCCGCTGGAAATTCGCCCGTGAGAGCGACTCGGTCAAGCGGTTCGCCTTCGCCACTTGCGAGGTGATCACCGTGGGGGGCAAGAAGCAAGTCATCAGCCCCGGAGCCGGCGTCGTCAACGCGCTCGATCCGGCCAGCGGCACGGAAATCTGGCGCGTTACCTACGACGGATACTCCGTGATTCCCCGCCCGGTTTTTGGCCATGGGCTGATCTTCATGAGCACCGGCTACGATTCACCCAGCATCCTGGCGATTCGACCCGATGGCCACGGGGACGTGACCGACACGCACGTGGAATGGACGCTGAAGAAAGGTGCGCCGCACACTCCTTCGCCACTGCTCGTCGGCAACGAGTTGTACCTCGTCTCCGATGGGGGCATCGCCAGTTGTGTGGATGCCAAGACAGGAGAAGAACACTGGAGCGAGCGGATTGGCACTAAGTATTCCGCATCTCCCGTTTATGCCGATGGCCGGATCTACTTTCAGGATGAACTGGGAAAGGGAACCGTCCTGAGACCGGGCAAGAAATTCCAGAAGCTCGGCGAGAACGGCTTTGGCGAAGCGACCTTGGCGTCCTATTGTGTTGGCGATGGAGCTATCTTTTTGCGGACGGAGAAGCACCTCTATAAAGTGGCTAGCGGAAAGTAGCTCCCGCCGGTCCACCAGGAAATTCCATAATCTGCGCCCGGAGATGGCTCTGCTTACTTGGACTATTGGCTCTGCGCCTGTAAAATCCGGGGGTTCTGGCCGGCGCTCATGCACCTTTGGGGAGTTTTCACGACCTTGGATCTCGACCGTTTCCTGGCTCCGTATAATCCTCCGCGTACGTCGCTGATTGACTGCCTGGCTTACTGGGCGGAGATTCAGCCCAATGATATCGTCTACCGGTCCATCGACGGCGAGGAGGAAGAGTCGTCTCTCACCTACGCGCAGTTCGCGGTGAAAGTGGCGGCTGTCGCGGCCCGGTTGACGGACCTCAAAATGCGGGGGGAGCGGGCGCTGCTCCTGTATCCGCACGGTCTGGACTTTCTGATTGGCTATTACGGTTGCCTGGCAGCGGGGGCGGTGGCCGTGCCGGCATATCCGCCGCGGCGCAACCGGAACATGGCGCGAATTCAGGCCATTTCGGACGACGCCCAGGCCAAAGTCGCGCTCACGCTCCATGAAACCTCCGAACGGAGCGCCGACCTGCTTGACGAAGCTCCCCATCTCAAACAGCTCACGTGGATTGCCACCGACCAGATTGGCGATGACGAGGGGCGAGCCTGGAAACCGCGAAAAATCCAGCCATCCGATCTGGCGATGCTGCAATACACCTCGGGCTCCACCGGAACGCCCAAAGGTGTGATGCTGACGCACGCCAACCTGATGCACAATTGCCAAAGCATTTGCTGGGCGTTTGAGCCGACGCGCGACACCAGCGGCCTCTCCTGGCTGCCGACGTACCACGACATGGGACTGGTGGGGGGCTGCCTGAAGGTGATGTTTTACGGCCGCCATTCCACTCTCATGTCCCCGATGGCGTTTTTGCAAAAGCCCGTGCGCTGGCTGCGAGGGATCAGCAAGTATCGGGTGAGGATCAGCGGCGGGCCAAATTTTGCCTACGAGCTCTGCACACAGAAAATTACCGACGATCAGCTCGAAGGCATCGACCTGAGCTGCTGGAAGGTCGCCTTCAACGGCGCGGAGCCGGTGCGGGCCGAGACCTTGGAGAAATTCACGGAGCGTTTTGCGCCGTATGGATTCTCGCACAAGGCGCATTATGCCTGCTATGGCATGGCGGAAACGACGCTGATCGTCACCGGCAGTTTCTCCGGCCGCGGCCCCATCATCCGCTCGTTCGATGCCCAGGCCCTTGACGCGCGGCAGGTCATTCCCGTGGCCGCGAATGCCCCCGGCTCGCGAGCCCTGGTCGGCTGTGGGCGGGTGCTGCCGGAGGAAGTGGTCGCCATCGTCAATCCCGAGACCCACGAGCGTCTCCCCGCCGACCGCATCGGCGAAGTCTGGGTCAGCAGCCCTTCGGTTGCCGAGGGGTATTGGAACAAGCCCGATGTGACCGCGGAGGCGTTTAATTTCCGTCTCCAGAGCGGCGAGGGGCCGTTCCTCCGCACGGGCGATTTCGGCTTCTTCCATGACGAGCAACTCTATGTCAGCGGACGGCTCAAGGATTTGATCATCGTCCGCGGCGTCAATCGCTATCCGCAAGATATCGAGATGACCGTGGAAAAGGCCAACCCTAGAATCCAGTCCAGCGCGGTTGGAGCCTTCGCCGTGGACCTCGAGGGGCGCGAGCGGCTGATCATCGTGGCCGAGGTGGAACGCACGCGCCGCGCCGATTGGAGCGACGTGATCGCGTCGGTTCGCCAGGCCGTTACCGGCGAGCATGAATTGCCGCCAGACGCCGTGATTCTGGTCCGCTTCGGCTCGATTCCCAAAACCTCCAGCGGCAAGATTCAGCGGCATGCCTGCCGCGATGAATTCCGGGAAGGGACACTGCAAATCATTGCCCAGTGGCGCGGCTGGGAGGAACCCAACGCGGATCCGAGCCCGCGGAAGGGTGCGCGGGCCGCGGCTGCTATCGCACCCGCTGCAGAAACCACGGCCGTCAAAGAATTTAACCAGGCTGTCGCCCACGAGGTAATGACGCACGTCCGCCAAGTTGCCAAAGAGCGGGCCAAGAATCTGACCATCGATTCCAATATCGTCACGGACCTGGGGCTCGATTCGCTGGAACGCCTGCAAATCGCCAACACGCTGGAGGAGACTTTCGGCGGCCGCTTTCCCGAGGATGTGCTGGCCGAAATGTCCACCGTCCGGGAAGTGGCCCAGGCCATCGAAAAGTACATCGGCATCGAGCCCCGCGTGCAGCGGACCTTTGACACGGCCGGCACACCGCTGATTGAAGGGGGTGAAATTCCGCCCGAGTGTTACGATTTCAGCCAGATGCCGGAATATCGCAAGCTCAAGGCGACGATGCGACTCGTGCAGGGGACGGGCCTGCCCAATCCGTTCTTCAGCGTGCATGAGTCCGTGGCGCGGGATACGACTCGCATCAGCGGTCGCGAGCTGATCAGCTTTGCCACGTACAATTATATCGCCATGTCCGGCGACCCCGTCGTCAGTGCAGCGGCGAAAGAAGCCGTGGACAAGTACGGCACCAGTGTCTCCGCCAGCCGACTGGTTTCCGGGGAGAAGCCCGTACATCGCCAGCTTGAGCAGGGAATTGCCGATTTTCTCGGTGTCGATGACTCGATTGTTTTTGTCGGCGGGCACTCGACCAACGAAACCACGATTGGCCATCTGGTCGGCGCGGGCGACCTCATTGCGCACGATGCCTTGGCCCACAACAGCATCATCCAGGGAGCGCTTTTGTCGGGTGCTCGCCGTCGCCCGTTCCCGCACAACGACTGGCAGGCTCTCAACACGCTGCTCACTGAAACGCGGCATGAATACCGCCGGGTGCTGATCGCCATCGAGGGAGTTTACAGCATGGACGGGGATTTCCCCGATCTGGCAAAGTTCATTGAGGTCAAGCAAAAGCACAAGGCCAACCTGCTGGTGGATGAAGCTCATTCCATCGGCACTATGGGAAAAACCGGCCGCGGCATCGGCGAGCACTTTGGCGTGAACCCGCGAGACGTAGACCTTTGGATGGGAACGCTCAGCAAAACATTCGGCAGTTGCGGCGGATACATCGCGGGTTGTAAGGAAGTGGTCGAGTACCTCAAATACACCGCTCCCGGCTTCGTGTTCAGCGTCGGCATTCCGCCCGCCAATGCGGCTGCCGCCCTCGCTTCACTGAAGCTCTTGCAGGCTGAACCGCAGCGGGTGGCCAAGGTGCAGGCCAATTCGCGGCTATTCCTGGAGCTCGCCAAGGCCCAGGGGCTGAACACCGGTATGAGCAACAACACACCGGTCATACCGGTCATTCTCGGCAACTCGATCCACGCGCTGCTGCTTTCCCGCGCACTCTTTCTGCGAGGCATCAACGTCCAGCCCATCCTCTATCCGGCGGTAGAAGAGGAGAAAGCCCGTCTTCGCTTCTTTATCACCTCCGCTCATACCGAAGAACAAATCAGTTCCACCGTGAAAGCCGTCGCCGAAGAAGCGGAGAAGATTGATCCGCGGTATGTGGGAAAGTAGGCCGCGACTTCGTGGCGGCCTGTTATGCCGGTTCGCCCAAAAGTGGCTCCGCCAGCGGCCTGGGCGGGCTGCCGAGCGAGGCCATGACGCGGATGGCTTCGACCAGCATGAGGAGCGCGAGGCCAATCAGGACCACTCCGGCCCAGGCGACGGCGTCAATCGGGAAGACAAAGCTGCCGTCCTTGAAGAACTTGGGATAGGTCATGCTCGCCAGCGCCCAGGTACTCATGGCGTACATCCAAACCGTGGGAACGCCAGTCACCAGCCAGACCCACCAAACGCGGCGGGTCTTCCAGAGCCAGACGGTGATGCCCAGAAGCGTAAGCGCGGCCAGGAGCTGGTTGCTGGCACCGAAGAGGTTCCAAAAAATCATGTAAACCGGAGTGGAAGGAACCGCCTTGCCGGTGGCGGCTTCGATCGCGACGGCGGGATGGATGAGCAGGAAATAAATCGGGATTCCGGCGGTGAGCCCGGTTCCCAGGAATCGGCCGAAATTGTTTTGCAGCCCTGTCAGCTCCTGAATGATGAACCTACCCAGGCGGGTGCAGACGTCAAGCGTGTCGTAAACGAATGTGGCAAACGCCATAAGCGCGAAGGACATGCCAATCCCCTTGGGGATGTTCACCACCCCCAAGAATTGTGAAATTCCCTGGGCGTAGACCATGCTGGGCTTGTTGGGATCAAGTTCCTTGGATCCTTGAGCGAACATCATCACGCAGCAGAGCGAAACGATGGCGACCATCGCCTCTAGAAGCATGGAGCCGTAACCGACTACCTTGGCGTCCGTCTCTTTACGGAGTTGCTTGGAAGTGGTCCCCGATGCGATCAGCGAATGGAAGCCGGAGCAGGCCCCGCAGGCGATCATGATGAACAGCAGCGGGAACAACGGCTGGATGATTTCCTTTCCGTCCACGACTTTGGCAACCTCCATCCCACGAAATGCCGGATACTGGATGACTCCGCCGCCGAACATGAGCCCAATCGCGCCGGCTCCCAGTGCCGCGTAGAGGAAATAGCCTCCGAGCTGGCCGCGAGGCTGCAGGATCATCCACACCGGCGCGACACCGGCCAGCAGGCAGTAAATGAGCAGCACCACATCCCAGCCCTTGCGGGCGGAGGCAATCGTGGCGATTGCGGAGGCATCGTTGGCTTTCGCGGCAGCGTAGATGCTTGGCGGAGCGTCCGCGGTGGGGCGATAGATCAACTCGGCCACGTCAAACTGGATCATGGGGCCGACGACAATCGCCCCGATGACCAGGATCGAAAACACAATGGTCGCAACCCACAGCGGCATTCTTAAGTACTTGACGCAGAGTCCCATCGCCACGGTAAGCAACAAATACAAGATCGATGCGCTGGCGATAGCCCCTCCTCCGACTTTGCCGTTCTCCTCCGTCGGTGGGCCAAGGAAAGTTGATGCGGTAACGTCCGTAAAAGCCACAATGATGTAAATGAGCGCAATCCAGATGAAAGCAAGGAAGAGCAGGTAAGACTGCTTGCTCATGTGATCGCGGACCACTTCGGCAATCGAGCGGGCTTTGTGACGGATAGAAGCCACCAGCGAAGCAAAGTCGTGCACGCCGCCGATGAAAATCGAGCCGACCAGAATCCAGATCAGCGCAGGGAGCCAACCGAAAGTGAGTCCGGCGAGGATCGGGCCGACGATGGGGCCGGCGGCCGCAATGGCGGAGAAGTGCTGGGGAAAGAGCGACGAGGGGGCTAGCGGATCGAAGTCAAGGCCGTCTTTCTGCTCAACTGCCGGAGTTGGCCGATCGGGATTGAGCTGAAACAGGCGGGAAAGAATGCGGCCGTAAGTGAAATAGGCGATGGTCAGGATGACCGCCGACGGGAGGACGATATAGAGCAGCGAGACATTTTGAAACATCATGGATCACCGTCGGGGATGCAAGTCCGGGCGCAATGCGGAGCGCGCCCGCAAACTGTAGAATACGCCTGAGCAGCGAAGGGTGCAACGCGAACCTCATTGAGGATGATTATTGCGATGCTTGAGATTGTGGGCCGCCGGTACGATTCCGATCGGGCCGTGCGGATTGAAATCGAGAAGGACAGGATCTTGCGGATTACGCCGGCGGCGGATACTCCGGGGCTGCCGTATGTCGCGCCGGGATTCTGCGATCTGCAAATCAACGGCTATCAGGGTGTGGAGTTCAATGATCCTAAGCTGACGGTGGAGCAGGTGCGGAAAGCGGCTCTGTCGCAAGATCAATTTGGGGTAACGCGGTATCTAGCGACCTGCACAACCGATAGCGAGCAAGTTTTCACGGACTCCTTCGGCACGATTGCCAAGGCAATGGACGACCTTCCGGAAGTGGCCGCGAGAATTGCCGGGATTCACATGGAGGGGCCGTACATCGCGCCGGATGACGGGCCTCGCGGGGCTCATCCGAGGCAACACGTCCGCGAGCCGGATTGGGACGAATTCTGCCGCATTCAGGAAGCCGCTCGCGGAAAGATCAAGCTGCTGACGCTGTCGCCGGAATATGTCGGCTCAGCGGCGTTCATCAAACAGGTCGTGGCGAGCGGCGTCCTCGTGGCGATTGGTCATACGAAGGCGACGACCGACCAGATTCGCGCCGCGGTGGATGCCGGGGCGCGGATGAGCACGCACCTCGGGAATGGAGCCCATCCGCGAATCAAGCGACATCCCAATTACATTTGGGATCAACTCGCCGAAGATCGCCTGGTGGCGAGCCTGATTGCCGATGGCCATCATCTGCCAGCCGCGGTGGTAAAAGCGATGGTCCGGGCCAAAACGCCGGCGCGGTGCGTGCTGGTCAGCGACATTACTGGACTGGGTGGCATGCCACCGGGAAGGTATGCAACGGGGCTCGGCGACTTGGAAGTGTTGGAAAGCGGCAAGCTCGTTCTCGCGGGCCAGCGCGATATTCTGGCTGGCGCTTCTCAGCCAATTCACCTCTGCGTGGCCAATGTAATGCAGTTTGCCGGCATCAGCTTGCAGACGGCTGTCGAGATGGCATCGACACTCCCTGCGCGATTGATTGGGGAAAGTGATCGAGGTCTGGAGGCGGGAGAAGCAGCGAACCTGGTGCTGTTCGATTTGCCCAAAGATGAGAACTCGCCACTGACCATTCGGATGACGGTGAATGGGGGAGTTGTGGTCTACAAGAGATAGCGATGGCACGAATCTTAATCACTTCCGGTCCCACTCGCCAATATCTGGACCCAGTCCGGTATTTGACGAACGCTTCCAGCGGGCGGATGGGGCGTGCGCTGGCGGAGGCTGCTCTGGCGGCGGGGCACGAAGTGATTGTGGTGAGCGGACCGGTAATGGTGGAGTATCCGTCTCGCGCAAGAGTGCTGCCGATTATTTCGACGGAAGAGTTGCTGGAGACTTGTCAGCGGGAATTTCCGCTGTGCGACGGCGTCATCGGAGCTGCCGCCCCGTGCGACTACCGGCCCGTTCAGGTAGAGAGCAAGAAAATTGCCAAGACCGGCCAGCCGCTGGAACTTCATCTGGTCGAAACACCGGACGTAATGGCATCGCTGGGGGCTAACAAGCGGTCGAGGCAATGGCTTGTCGGCTTTGCCCTGGAGACGGACGACCAGCGGTTTCGCGCGCTCGTCAAGCTGGAAAAGAAGAGTTGCGACTTGATCGTGCTCAATGGTCCAATGGCGATGGACTCGCTCGACAACCAGGTGGAAGTGCTGGACGAGTCGGGGCAGGTCATTGCCGCGCTCCAAGGCCGGAAGGAAGAAGTGGCAGTGGGGATTCTGAAGGTGATTGGAGAGCGGCTGATTCGTCCACAATTGAAGTGAACTGGGCGTGACAATTACCGTTCCTATCGGTACGCAGGTAAACGAACGCCATTCGCCCCCCCCCCCACTTGGGTGTTATTTTGTTTTGTGAACCCCTGCTGGTTGGTTAAAATGAAAGAGCCTCCCTCTTCTTATCTCATCGCCAATTCCCAGGCCCAATTCTCGCGCCCCGATCGTTTTCAAGGATGCTTTTGCCGTGAAGCCGCGTGGGAGTCATCACCGGAACCTGCTGGCCGGGATGTCCCGCGCTTATTCTTCAGGCTGGTGCCGGCTGTGGCAGATGACGCTGGTGGCGCTGCTCGGCTGGCCGGCAGTGGCACAGTCACAACCCGATGAGCCGCCGAAGAAGGAGGCACCCGCACCACCGGTGGCGGGAACAAAGGTTCCCACGATGGCCGGAGCGAATGATCTGGATTCGCTCTATTTCCGGGATAGCAAAGGAAACTTGGTGCTGGTGCCGGGGATGACGTTTGAAAAACTCGAGAAGCTTCTCAAACTGGAGCAGGGGCTGGCTCCCGCCCAGGCACCGGCATATGTCCTGGATGGACTGTCGATTTCCGGCAGCGTGCAAAACCAACGGGCGACTCTGGACGTGATAGCGACCATTCGAGTCCGCGACGAAGGCTGGGTCCGTGTGCCGCTCAAGATGAACAAAGGGGTGCTCCGCGATGTTCCCAAATACACCGGCACTGGCGAACAGTTCACCACGTTCGATGCGGGGGAAGGTTATCAATGTTGGCTCAAGGGTGCGAGCGCCAAACCGCATGTGGTCAGGCTGACGTTTATGGTTTCGGTCCATGAGTCGGGGACACAATCGCGGCTGGAAATGTTGTTGCCGCGGGCGACGGAATCGTCTTTGAAACTGCTGGTGCCGCTGGAACGAGCGGAAGGTTCGCTCAAGATTGGGAACGAGGGGATCGTTAGCACCAGGCCCAGTGGTGGCGGCAAAAGCGAAGTGGAGGTGATCGGTGCGGGGGGAGACTTGCAACTTACCTGGCAGCCTGCCCTGGGGATGAGTGCGGAGGACAGGCAGCTCCTGGATGCCAGCGGCGAGATTGCCGTCAAGATTGAAGGCCGTAATTTGATTCGCAGCGAAGCCCGGCTGAAGGTCCGGAGCTTCGGCAGCGCGGTGGAGACATTTCGGGTCCGCTTGCCGGCGGGAATGGAATGGGTTCCGACCAATCCCACGGGTTATTCCGTCACGCCAGTCTCTGCCGCAGGAGGGCCGAAAGCGCAAGAGGTGGAAGTCAAGCTCGACCGTCCCAGCAGCGGCATAAGCGAAGTCCGTCTGCTGGCGTCGCTTGTTCCCGGTGCTGAGCCAGCCAATGGAGCGCTGCAACCGGCGCGGTTCGACGTTCTGGGAGCGGTGCGGCAGCGGGGAGTAATCGATTTTTCGATCGAAGGTGATTGGTCGCTCGAATGGACCGAAGATGCCAGCACTCGGCGGGTGGATGTTGCTCCCGAGCTGCCGCAAACGACGAAGACAATTGCCCGGTTCGAGTACTTTCGACAACCGTGCGGCTTGCAGCTCAAGGTGGCGGCGCGGCCGACCCGTCTGGTGATTGAGCCGAGGTACTTGATTCAAGTCGAGCCGCAATTGGTCCGGCTGGAAGCCACGCTCAAGTGCCGGGTACGCGGCGCGCGGCCCCCGCGAATGACAATCGCGCTGGCCGACTGGCAATTCGATCGGGTGGAGCCTGAGGGGATCGTGGAGCAAGAGTTGATTGATTCTGCACAGAAGCCATTGTCGCTGCCGCTGAAAGCGGGTCCGACGGGTGATATAGAGATCAAGCTGTTTCTGCACAAGGAGATTACTCCCGGCAGCAGCCGCATTGCCTTTGATTTGCCGCGGCCGGTGGCCGATTTGCTCGACCCGGCGAGCGTCATCGTGCTGGCCTCGGACAACGTGGAAATCACGCCCCGCATTCGAGAAATGAGCGGCCTGACTTCCGATATCCTGCCGCCAGGCGCTAAGCTCTCCCAGCGCCAGCAACCGCCCCTGGTGTATTGGGATTTGGGATACGCAGGGAGTTCGCATTTCAGTGCGGATTTTCAAGTACGGACGCGGCAAGTGATGGTCGACGCTTCGGCCAGGTTAAAGTTCAATGCGCAGAACGTTGCCGTGGAGCAGAGTCTTGATTATCGCATCCTTTACGAGCCGCAGCGGACGTTCACACTGCTTGTTCCGGAATCGCTGGCCGCTCGCGGCGAGATCAAAGTCCTGTTGGGCACGGAATCGTTATTGCTGGTGCCGGCTCCCTCCACCGGTTCCGCAAGCGGACCGAGCCTGGCTCGCTACCAGGTAACGGCATCGCAGGAACAGCGCGGAATCGTCCAGTTGCTGATTCAGTATTCATTGCCGCTACCTGCGCTGGATACCGCAAGGTCGAGCGAGTTGGCAGTGCCGCTGGTGATCCCCGCGGAGGAAGAAGTGCAGTCCAGCAGCGGCCAATTGATTGCGGCAACATGGGGTGACAATCTTCAATTGGAGCACACCACAACAGCGTCCGCCGGCTTTCAGCCGGTCACTACGGCAGTTTCGGCCAATGAATTGTCCCTGTCCTCGCCACGATTGCTGCCAACCATGCGTTGGAAGCTGAGCCCGGCAGACGCCGGCACCGGCAGCACGGTCTCGGTAAGCAAACTGTGGCTGCAGAGCGTGATCCATGACCAGGGGCGGCAAGACCGGGCCGCCTGGAAACTGCGAACCACGGCGCGCGAGTTGACAGTTCATTTTCCACCTGGCACGGATATGGCGAGTGTGGAATTGGCGGTGGATGGACGGAAGTTGACCGGCGTACGCAGCGAGCAGGACTCGGCGCATTTTTCGTTTCCGATCGACATCCCCACGAAAGACCGCGTGCTGGAAGCCTGGTTTGCCGTGCCGGGCGATCAGCCTTTGGGAGACAGTCTGCGGGCTCGCCTGCAAGCCCCCCGACTGCAAGGCATGGCTCACATTCGAGCAGCATACTGGCAACTCTGTCTTCCTGCCGACCGCCATTTGGTCGCGGATCCGCTGGGATTCATCCCCGAGATGCAATACTCTTGGCGTACCTGGTTTTGGGATCGACGTGGAACCAAGGGCCAGGAAGATTTAGAGGACTGGGTGGGGGCCAGCCGCCAGGAGCCAATTCCGTTTCAAGCAAACCAGTACGTGTTCCGCAGTTTTGGGAGTCTGAGTCATCTTCCGCTGCTGGTTGCGTCGCGCCGCTTAGTGCTGGCCATCGCGGGAGCGGTCGTCCTGGGGCTGGGATTGTTGCTCCTCCATTTCCGTTCGCTGCGGCACCCGGCAACTGCGCTGGTCATTGTGGTGGGCTTGGGAGGGGCCGCGTTGATTTGGCCCGTCGCTGGCTTGCTGTTTGCCCAGGGTGCCGGTCTGGCATTCGCTGCCGTGGGAGTTGCGATTATCTGGCAATGGAGCATTTCCGGCCAAACGGTGGGGAGTTCCGCGGAGAAGATCCACGAATCGCCTCCGCAGCGAGACCGCCCATCTACCACCGCCGCTGCCCCTCTTGCCGAGGCCCCTCTCCAGCCGTCATCGACGGCAACCGCGCCCCTGATTAGCGCGGGGGAGGTCCGCGTATGAGTTACGTCCGCTGTTCAGGGAACATCTTCACCTTTTTGCTGCTAGCTCTCTCGTGCCGGGTTGCTGATCCGCTTCACGCGGCGGAGCCGGCTTCTGAGCCAGTTGTTCTCAAGTATCGGCGCATCTTCGTCCCAGCGGAGGAGCTGAATTCGCAGGCCCAAGGGATGATTCCGCTCAAGCTCGAGGAGTTTGAGCGGCGGATTGGCGACTGGACCTCGCGTCAGCCAAACTCGCTTGCGGCGCAGGTAAGGGTAGAACGGGCGACCTACAGTGCGCGACTGGAAAAGAGGGAATTGGTCGGCGGGAACGCGCATCTGGAGTTCAGAAGTACGATATCCGAGCCGGCGCTTTTTGCGTGGGAGAGTACGCTCCCCCTTGGCAAACCCAACTGGGACGAACAGCCACCTCGCCCAGCCCGACTGGGAAGCATGCCGACGGGAGACACGGTCCTGCTGGTGGAAAAAAGTGGGAGCTTGACTGTTCCTTGGACGTTGCGGGGAATCGAAACCGACCTCCAGGACACCTCCTTTGATTTGCACCTGCCCAAGTCCACGATCAATCGCCTCGTCTTGCAATTCCCTGTTGGTCTGATGCCAGAAACTGACTCCGGCATTGTGACTCGCCTGGAGTCTACCGCTGAGGAAAGTCGACTTCTACCGACGATCACTGCCGCCTCAAGCGTCAACTGGCTGGTCGAACTCGGTGGAGTTACGCAATTTCAAATGCGCGTGAAGGATTCAGCCAAAGCAGCTCGCAAGGGCGGACTCTTATTGGTACGCGAGTCGGCGACTCACGTACTTTCTCCGGTTGATGCCACCAGTGAATTCGGACTGCAACTGGATGTCCATCAAACCTCCTTGACTTCTCTGAAGTTGGAACTGGATGCAACTGCCCGCATCATCGGCGTTCGCCTGGCAGGCGCGCCGCTAGATTGGCATGAAACAACGCCCGCTCCTCCACAGAGGACCGCACTCCATGTGGACTTGCCAGAGGTGCTCACCGGATCGGGAAACGGTCTGACAGTCAGCGTTGTTTCGCCGCTGGCACTCGACCGCCCCTGGCGGATTCCGCGGCTGCGCCTGGCCGGCGGAACCTGGCAAGAAGGGACGGCCACATTGGTCGTCCCCCCGGTGCTGCAAGCCGGCAGCATCCAGTTCACGGATGCCCACCAGACCAGCATTAGCCCCGGCTCGCTCACTCAACCCGAACAAACGTACCAATTCCAATATCTTTCGCCGCTTAGTCAGATCGCAGTGCAATCGACTCGCGCAGCGCCCCGCCTGACAGTGATGGGGGGACTCGTGGTCCGGCATGAGGCAACGCAGCTCTCCGCCGAGCTCAATCTCGACCTCGCGGTCAACTTCGGCGAACGCTTTGATGTCGAGGGGACCACCAGCGAGGAGTGGATTGTGGATTCTGTCGACACCTTGCCCTCCGGCTTGCTCGAAGAGCAGCAGTTTGTGCCTATCGATGGCCGCAAGTTCACCTTGCGGCTACGCCTCGCGCGGCCGCTTACCGCCCAGGAAAAGACGCGACTCGTGATTCGGGCTCACCGACAATTGCCGGCCGAAGGGGAGAGCATTACTGCGTCAGCGCTCTCGCTGGTGGAGTTTCAGGACTTGCTCGATGAGCAACTGGTGGTAGCGCTGCGGGCAACGGACAGCACGCGCGAGTTTCAACTCTCCGGCGACCTGGACTTGTTCCGAATCGATCCCGAGTCCGCTGCCCCCGAAGAACTCGGTCTGCTCGATTCATCGGCTGCGGGGATCCTCTTTCGTGTCGACCGGCAAGGGGAAGGTTCGCGAGTTTCTGTTGTCCCCAGCGACCCTCGCTTTACGGCGGGCATCGAGTCCAAGGCGATTGTGCAACCGGGAAGAGTCGAGCACCGCGCCGCCGCCCGTATCGTACCCACGTCGTCGAGCCTTGCCCGGTTGATTATCCGGTCCACCGGCCCCATTCCCGCAACGATGAGGTGGAAGCTGGTTGATGGCGGTGATTTGAGCATCACGTCACAGACCCTGGTTCCGTCGCTATCTCCACCGACGTCCGAAGGTCAAAAGGAATCGGTTTGGGAACTCGTTTTGAGCGGCATCACCACGCAGCCACTTACGCTGGAAGCGACCTGGGAAACAGCATTTTCTCCAGGTGAAGCGCTGCCGCTACTTTCGTTCCCCGAGGCGGCCGCGCAAGAAGGACTCATCCGCGTGGAGGCCGGGCAAGGAGTACCTTTGCGTTTGGAGACCGAAGGAGTCAGGCCGGTTCCCGCGCCGCTGGCCCCGGCAGGATCCTATTCCACAATTCGCGGCTTGTTTCGCTACGAGCCTGGGCGTCAAGCGACGGTCAGCCTTCATCTGCCTACCCAGAAAGACTCGCTGTCGTCGGCCTGGGCGAACCGCTGTACGTTGCAAACTCGTTATGTGTTGGACGGGGCGGCAACGCATGAAATCACCTGGCATTTGGAGAATCACGGCCTTGATCGATTTCCCATCTCATTGCCGGCAGGAGTACACCCGGTGCAAATCACAATCGATGGAGAGAGCGCGGTAATGCCTCCTGTCGATGATGCCAGCGGGCAGCATTTCATACCTCTACCTGTTCAGCGGCGGAAACCCGTGATCACTCTGACCGTCACGACGGGGGCTCCCAAATCAACTGGAATTCTCGAACATCGCTGGTCGGCTCCGCTCATCACCACGTCACTGCCCGTCCTCGACCGCAATTGGCTTGTAACGCTACCGCCGGGAATCCAGCGAGTCGACAACGTGGCGGCAGAAGCGACAATTCCCAAATACTGGCACGAGATGTTTTATGAAATCTGGACGACTCGGTTGAGGGGAGTTTTTTCGTCGCCGAGCACGGCAGACAACCTGGAGTTTGAGTCTGCCTGGTCCGAAACTGAGCCACTGTTAGTGTCTGTATACTCCCCGTTGCTAGTCCATATCTGGGGAATCGCGCTGGCGATAGCTGCGGCCATTCTCGTGATCTGGTTGGTCCCCCAGCGGTTCATCTTCGTCTTCCTGATTACCCTTCTGTTTACCTGTGCTGCATTGTTGCTACCATCGGCCTGGTCGCCGCTCGCGGGAGGCGTCGTTTGGGGGACGGTTGGAGGATTCTTGTTTTGTCTCACTCGTCCGCGCGCCATTTCTCGGCTGACTGTCCCGCGACCAGCCTCGACGAGCCAACGAACCATGCTGGCGACAAATCTGCTGGGCTGCCTCCTTTGCTCGGCAAGCACCTTGGGTCTCGAAGCACTGGCCGCCGCCGCACCTGACGAACTAAACGACAAGAACCCAGTTGCCAAGATCCATCGTGTCATTATTCCCGTCGGCTCCGATCAAGAGCCTCTGGGAGAATACGTTTACATCGATCTCGATTTCTACACGCTCCTCTATCGAGCCCCCGAGCGCGAACGGCTGCCGGCCTGGTTGCTGCGGTCAGCGAATTATGACATGCAAGCCACTGAGGTTGGCTCCGCGGCGAGCATCGTGATGCGGTTAGAATTGGAGACGCTGACACCCCAGGCCAAGGTGGCTTTACCGCTGCACCGGGGAGAAGTCCATTTGCTCGAAGGCCGAGCCACCCTCGATGGCGAGCCGATCTCACTGGATTGGAATGAAGCAGGAACTTCCCTCGGCCTCGAAATCGAGCGGCCGGGGACTTACCAGCTCATGCTGGCGTTTTCCGCGGCCGCTAAGCAAGTCCATGGCGCCGCACATTGGGATTTGAGCATTCCAAAAACTCCTCGGGCAACCCTGCGAATCAGGTCTCCCTCGCGGCCCGAAAACTGGCTCCTGCCCACCGCAAGAGGATCGATTGTGAGGTCCGACGGAAAAGATGATCTGCTGGCGGAGATCGGTCCAACTGGGACATTCAACGTGCGAAGCAAAGACCCGCGTCGGATTGCGGACGACGCGACCGAAGCCGAGCAACTTGTGTGGTGGAAACTCGGGCCTGGCTCGGTAACAGCCGACGTGCTGATCCGCGTCCGCGCGGTAACCGGTAAGATCCAAGAGGTGAAGCTGCTGGCCGATCCCCGCCTCCGCTTGCTGCCACTGGAGAACGAACCACGGGTCTCCCGCGTCTGGGTCGAGGAAGGCGAATCCAACACTGTTCACTTGACTCTCGCCACACCGTCGACGGAAACAGTGGAGCTGCGCGGAAAAGTCCTGCTGCTGGAGGCGTCCGGCGTCGGTAAATTGCTCCTTCCGAGATTGGAAGTGGCGGCCGACCGTATCACAAGACAATGGCAGGCGATTTCCGTCGGCAAGGAGAGTGAAGTCAGCCCCGACCCGCAAATACCTATCGTCGTGCTCCCCGCGGTGGAGTTTGTCGACAGTTTTGGGGGCGCTGCCAGCCCCCCCAACCTGGCCTTCGAAGCGACCGGCCAGTCGCCAGCTTTCGTTGTCCGTCCCCAAGAAAGAATCGTCCGGGCGAAAGAAATCATTGAGATCAGCCTCGGCCGCCACGATGCCGAATTCCGATATCGCGCGGACTTGACCGGAATTCCGCCGCACCGCTTCCAGGAGTTGATAGCCTTGCCAGCAGGTTTCCGCGTGAAGCAGGCATTGCTGATTGATCAGGAAGTGGCCGTCTCACTCCGCGCGGCGGCAGTGCAACAAGGAACTCTTACCATTCATCGTGCTCAGTCGCCGACACCGGTCCAGCAATTGGTGCTCACGGGAACGCTGCCGCTCAGGGCGTCTCCCGGACAATCGGACCTTGTGCGGTTGCCCAGCCTTCAATTCGCGGCCAGTGACGGCGCTTCCATCCGCATCTATCGCACCTCAGCCGACTTTGCCCTCATCAAATCCGCAGTCGGCCTGGAGTTGTCCGCCGCTCCGGAGGGCGCACCCTGGGATTCGCGGCTGGGTCATCTCCTGGCGAGCTACAAATCGGCTCCAGCGACACAGCCCTTCGTGCGAGAGTTTACCGTCGAATCCAAAGCGAATCGTCCGTCGATCAGTTATCGGCTGGTGACGACCATGGAGCGCGCGACTACTCGTTCCTGGTCAGCGATCGTGACTTGCACCGTCGCTCAAGAGGGTGGCCTGCTGGATGCCGTGAGATTCGAAGTCCCGGCTGAATGGTCCGGACCGTTCGAACTCACTCCTGCCATGGACCATCAGGTCGTGCTTCTGCCTGGCCAGACGCAACGACACTTGATCATTCGCCCTTCCGCGGGGAGTCCTGACAAGCTCAGTTTTTCGATTCGTGGACCGGTCAAGTTTCAGACAGGGGAGACGCCGCATGCGCCAGTATTGCTCCCGCTGGATGCAGTGCGGGTAGATTCCTTCTTGCTCCTGCCGAGTCGCGTGGCCGACGAAAACTTGGAGTGGCGGACGAGCGGCTTGCAAGCCCTGACGGCTGGGGAATCCAAGGACGCACAACTTGCTGCGCCAGGACACGAAGTGTTTCGCGTTGTGGCTCCACGATTTGCGGCCACGCTCTTGCAATTCAAGGATTCGCGTCAAAAGGCACGAATTGTTCTGGCTGATTTGGAAGTCCACTCCATGACTGCGAGAAGTCACTGGGCCAAAGCTAGCTACTATCTGCTCCCTGGCGGCCACGACGAAACGGAACTGCAATTGCCCGCCGGCAGCCAATTGGTACAGGTGCTGGTGGATGACTCCCCTGTTGAAATCCGCAATCGGTCGCAGCGTTCCTGGAAAGTCCCTCTGGGGCATGAGCATCTGCCGCAGCAGATCGTGGTCATTTACGCGCATCATCCGCAGGAAGAAAGCGCTGCCCAGCAGGCAACTTCGCCGGTCTGGCTGGGAATTCCGGTGGAGAATACTGTCTGGTCACTGTTCCCCGCCAATGCCAATCTGGACACATTTTCAAAAGCGACGATTGCCTCGCTGGACTCTACGGGCCAGCGCCGTGCCGCTCTCGCAAAAATGTCGGCCGTTGTCCAATTGGTGCGTGATGCCGGCGACAACACTGTCCCTGGCCTCCCCTCCCAGCAGCTTGCGGACTGGCTGTCCAGGTGGCGTTTGGAGTTCTCCTTGGCCAGCCAAGCTGCCCGTCTGGCCAGTTCGCGCACAGGCAACAATTCGTTGGCGTCCTCGAATGACTCGTTGGAAACCGAGCGTCTCTCCCTGGAAGCCGAGTTTTCCGCAACTCTCAACCGTTTTTCCCCAATCCTGATCGTTTCCGCGCCTCCTGATTTGGAGAACTCCACGGATTCATTACCAGATTGGCGGGAAAGAACGGTTGTTTCGCAGGCAGGAGCGTCGCTTAGCCAACCGCTCACGGTAAAGGTTCCATTTTCCGACTTCGCTCACCGATTGGGTTTGGTGATATTCTTCCTGGGAGTCGCACCGGTGGCGGTGTGGGCCGCTTCTTCGACCCGCTTCCGAGAGTCCTATTCTTCCTCGCCAGTTTACCTGCTTGTCTTGCTGGCGGTCGCCGCACTGCTCCTTCTTCCGGCCGGCTCGATTTCCGCCGCAATCCTCGCCGCCGCAGCCGCCTGGTTTTCTCTCCGGCGCAGTTGGCCGATCGTCAAACCCGACATCGGCTCGCGCATTCCCCGCGCGAACACGCTTTCTCGCATTCCCTCGACGAACTCCTGAACCTTTCACCACATTCTTTGTCTACCCCGTTGCGAGCACCCGTCTGCGGCACCACAGTGTTGCTATATTTTGAGTGGCGTTGACCCATTTCCCAAACCCTTACAAGACCGCATTCGCCATCGGTCTCGGCATCACTCCCTCCTTCGGCGATCTCGATCCCTACGCCATGGCGGAGGCGGTCATCGACGAGGCCTTGCGCAATGTGGTCGCGGT
>SXOA01000098.1 GCA_005778405.1 Planctomycetaceae bacterium | reverse complement strand
GGGGAGAGGGAGTCATTGCTCCCAATTCCTTAGGCGGGCGATCAGCAGCTTGACCTCGTCCTTCTCTTTCTCAAAGAGGGCAAACAGGACCAGTAGGGCGATCCCCAAGCCAAAGCCGAACGCCCACCAGGGCCAAGTCTGCTCCAGTTCCCGGGCTGCGTGCCAGACCATGCCGATCATGGCCATCAGGGTGAAGCTGGCGCCCAGATACAGACAGGCCCGGATGCGGAACATGATGCCGGCCAGGGCCCCCGCGACGGAGAGGGCCGCGAGAATCATCGGGGGCCACAGAAAGTCGGCGGAGTGGATGAAAATTTCGCTCGTCGAGCTGAGGTAAATCACGATGGTGGCGAAGTAGCGGGTCGCCGTCAGTTGCTCAGCGGTCAGGCGAGTTTTGTTGAGTTGCACTGCCAGGAGCACGGCAACGGCGGGTGGAATCAGCCAGAGCTGCGGCCGGTCGGTGAAATGAATGCCGCGATGTTCCAGCAAAACCCAAAGGGCGGCGTTCCCCGCCACGGCCGCGGCAGCGCCGTAAAGGATGGAGCGGTGGGCAATGCAAAGCAGCAGATACATCAGGCCCGCCAGGAACAGCACCAGCTCATAGTCGGCCTTCGGTGCATGTTCCGCGGGGACGACCAGCATGGCCAGCGCGGGAATCAACGGCAGCAGTCCGCCCGTGTTGCGGAAAGGCTCCGCCAGCACGCGGATTTTCGCCCGTTGAAAGATCTCCGCCGCCGCCACGCCGGCGAACGCCAGGCCAAGCAGAGTAAAAGGCCAGTAGGGACGGAGCACCGTATCAAACCACATCGGCCGGCAGACATAGAGGTGGGCGAACAAGAGTCCGCTGACCGCTTGGGCTCCGTAGACATAAAACATGCGCCCCTTTTCCTCCATCGCCAGCGGATCCTTGCCAGGCAGGAGCGCGAGTGAAAACAGCCCGGCGACGAGGGCCACCAGCACTACCGCCACAGCCCCCACTTGCAGGTCCGCGACAGGAGCACCGATTCCCGGCTGGAACAAGGCG
This sequence comes from Planctomycetaceae bacterium, assembly GCA_005778405.1. GTDB lineage: Bacteria > Planctomycetota > Planctomycetia > Pirellulales > Pirellulaceae > SXOA01. The sequence goes on along the minus strand of SXOA01000098.1, from coordinate 75,393 downwards.
ACTTCCAGCCCCAAAACAGCAATGAACGTGATGATCGCTAGTGCACTGGACGAATAGCCGCACTTGCGCGTGGCTGAATTCCACGAGCCGCCGGTGAACAGGTATCGAGGCAGCACGAGACCATATAGAAGTGTCAACACGGAAAGAGCCATCAGCAGGCGGAAGACACGCTCCAGCAGCAGCGACTCGGTCCACTGCGGCTCAAGCTGTGCCCAGCCGTGATAGACCATGCTCAGGCCGGCCAGCAGAAGCGCGCTGATTTGCGCGACTTCCTTCCGCTCTTGCTGCGCGAGGCGGGAGATTCCCCAGGCGGCAATGGCAGGCGCGAACGCGACGGCGACTCGCCATTCGAGCTTCTCGTGAGCCAAGACCGTGAACAAACCGATGGCACAAACAATGGCGGTGAAGCCGATGGAGACCACCGGCAGCCAGTAGGATGTCCGCTTGAGTCCGCCGATGGTGTCCGAGACGCCCCAGTTCGTTCCCCAATTCGCCAGGTTCGCGCCGAAGCTCCAAAGATGGCCGGTCAACGCGACGTAGACCGCCGCGGAAATGGTCGCAGCCAGCGAAAGTTCCACGAGGGGCAATTTGGCATGCCGCAAGCCGTCCACGGTGAACAGCAGGCCGACCGCGTATGCAGCCGGCAAGACGAAGTAAGCCCGGCGGTCCCAGAGGGCGCGGAAAGTGACTGCCGCCAGCGCCACCAGGGCCGCGATGATCCACAAATCGCTGAGCACGAAACGGCCGAAGTGCTCCAGCGGCTGGTAGAGAGGTTCGACGGCGTCGATGAACGTGCCAAAGCAGAGTCGGAGTGTAAAAACGAATATGCAGGCGACGATGCCGGCCTGATGAGCTGCTGGACCGAAGGCCCGCGGGTCGAACGGCTGGTCAGTGGCTCGTTGAGCCTGAATTTCGAGGGATAGCCAGATGGCGCAGAGGCCGCAGACCGCGAGAACAGAGGCTTCCACGACGAAAGTATCTGGAGCGGGGATGAGCCACGTCGGCCAGCCGAGCCAGAAGACCACGATCGCGACCGGCGCGGCGAGGAGTGAAGCATAGGCATAGGGTTGGCGGCGGCGGATGATCCCGTGGGCAACAAATATCAAGCAAACTCCGGCCATCGCTCCCACCGACCACCACGGCTTTTGCGGATCGCTGTCGGTGCCGCGAATCGCCATGACCGCGACGAGCATAGCAAGGACAAAAGACGCCCAATGCGATGGGGCCAGCCGCGATGCGAATGAAATTTTTTCGAGCGAACTGGCTGCCGTGGCCAGCGCCGCAATGGACAGGCTGCCGACCATCAAGATGTGGTAGCTCAGCCACTGGCGGCCGATATCCAATTGGTCGCACGTGGCGGCAACGAGACTGATGACAGCCAGGGCTGCAAACGGCCAAATGTTCGCGGCTTGGCGGGCTGCCTGGCGGTAGGAATCGAAGAGAGCAATTGCGGCGGTCAATCCGATGGCGACATAGCTGAGGTAGGAGCCGAGCGGCGCCAGTTCGACGGAACCAAGAGCGGGATGAAGGAAAACGGTGCCCGCGGACCAAAGGACGAGGCTCATAGCCGCCGCGGAAGCAACGACGAGCTGAATGTCGGCCAGGACTTTCGAGGTGAGTGCCGAGGAAACGAGCTGTTGCTCGGATGGCTTATCCGCGACCCTCACGACCCAAGCCCTCATCACCAGCCAAAGCAACCCATACCCACCGGCGGCAATGGCGTTCCATTGCAACCATTCGATCGCGTAGACCGGCGGCTCCACTTTCGTACCGAGCGCCACGCGAAGCATGAACGCCAGGTTGATGGCAAATTGCGATACGACGGAACCTCCCAAAGCGAACAGCGGCTGGCGTTCGCGGAGGCAGTAGCCGAGCAGGATGACGACGATGGCGTAGAGGGGAACCGCATAAGAGACGGTCGGCCCCATCAGATCGAAAGGGGTGTCCGCGATGGGACCGCCGAGCTTGATGCCGTTGACCTTTTGGGTGACCGCCGCAATCGTGAGCGCGAGTATGAAGAACCCGGCGAAGGCGAGCGGCTGCCAGGCGGTGCAGTAATAGGCGGTGCGGCGGAGCTTGCCCCAGGAGAGTCCTGGGATTCTTTGAGCCAAGCCGTGGAGTTGCGTGCGGAAGATGAAGAACGATGCGCCGCACAGTCCATAAATGGCCGTCATCCAGCGGGCGGCGGAAGCGACGGCGTGATCCCCGGCCCACCAAGTGGCGACAAGCCAAGGTATGGCAAATAGGGTGACGGCAATTCCCATCAGGGCGGGGAGCGTCACCCGTTCCCATAAGGAAATGAGGAGGGCCACGAAGACGACCCCCATCACAACCCAGCCCATCGGCCCGCCAGCGATGGGCATTTGCGATGTCAGCGGACCTTCCGGCGGAGCCTGAAAAACGCCCAGTTCAAACCAGACTCCGTGCCACGCGGCAAAGATGGCCAGGCCGGGGACCATGCGGACTGCGGTGGTCAAAAGAAGCTGGTCCACCGCGGGATACGGATTGACGAGGAGTCCGCGGATTGTGTCATTCGTCCGGGTCACACGGCGGAGGACGGCGAAGGCAATTGCACCGGCTGCAGCCAGCAACATCTGCAAGTGGAGATGGCGGATTTGGATATACCAATGCTCCCCAACGAGCTGGTGGTACATCACATTCGCTGCGATATAGCCGGCACAAAGTGCGAGCATTGTCTGCACGCCGTACATTGCCAGCGGCTGGCGAAGCAGCACGAGCGCCCCGAGCCATACCGCTGCGGCGATGCCCGCATATCCCGCATTCAGAGCAAGCTGCTCTTGATGTGGCCAGAGGATGAATGGCGTACAGCAGAGAAGCGTTCCCAAGCCAAAGAAAGCGAGCGGCTCGATGACGGCATCCCACAGCGGCAGCCGGTTGCTTTCCTTATGTATTTCCGCGGACGCCAGCAACAGCCGAGGCACGCTCAGCATGGCTATCAGAATGCTGATGACGGCATGCAGGAGCGTCGCCAGCATCACGGGATGAGAGGGATGCAGGTTGGCGTGGATGCCGGCGAGGCCGCTGCGGAGGGTTTCGTTCAGGGTTAGTCCTTGGGCAAGGCCAATCCAGAGTAGCGCTGAACCGGCAATCACCGGCGCGGCATGGAGCGGCGGCGGAACACGGACAAAGTAGGCGGCGGCAATGCACGCCACTGCATAGAACAGCAGCAGCGGCGCAGCCAGATCGGCATCAAGTGGAACCTCTCCCCAGGCTCCTGTCGGTGCGAGCCCACAAACGAGAGCAATCAATATCGACAGACCGCAGAGCGCGGCTGCTCCGCCGAAATAGACCAGTCCATCTTCTCGCCGCTGCTGTTGTTTGACAAAGAAAGCGCCTACGCCCCCCGCAACCGCAGCCAGCAGCGTCAGCACGATGCCGCTCCGTCCCATGAATGCAGCCTGAATGAGTTGCAGGGAAGTGGCTCCATCCGTGAGCTGTCCCTGCGTCCAGTGAAAACCGACGAGGCACGCCTGCGCGCCGCAGGCAACGGCCGCTCCGTGCAAGAGCGGCAAGTTACCCGCTACCGCCAGGAGAGCGAGGAGCAGAAAGTTGATGGCCCCGACGGCCAAGAGTAACTGCGGCTCTGGCCAGGCAATGCCCACCATCACCAGCATCGCCAGGCCGCCGCACAGCGCGATGGCCGTCCCCGCCGTACGATAGGCGGAGAGTGATCGAGCCAGCGCCCGCCGTTGAACGAGCAGGCCGATGGCGAGCACTCCTGCCGCCAACACGCTCAGCGAAGGAGTCAGCCGGGCCAGCGTCACCATTTTGTCGGCCGAATGATGCAATAGCAGCGAGAGCGGCGCGACAAGTGCAAACGTGGCCAATCCCAGAATCAGAAAAGTCTCTTGCGCGCGTAGCGACGAGATTCGCCGCCAGTGGCGGCCCCGATAAACCTGGCCGCCGACGGCAATCAAAAAGCTGCCGATAGGCATTGCGGCCAGGAGCGAAATCTGGAAGAGCGTGCTGGCACTAGGTGCCACGCGGTTGATCACAATCTGGCTGAGCGACGCCCCCATCAGCGCCACGGTCAGCCGCCATTTTCCTTCACCGACCAACTCGCGGCTGGCGGTGAAGGTGACCAGGCTGTAAACGACCGTGCCGACCAGCATCGCCGCAATGAACAGCGGGTCGGTCGGTGGCCGCTGCATGTCACCGGACCCGGACATGACAATCGCCGCCGCGAAACTGAGCGGCACCAGCAACAGCGAAATGATCAGAATCACCCGGCTGATGGCGTGGAGCTTCCAGCGGCGAAGCGTATACATCCCCGCGCCAAAGAAGCCGAGGGTAATGAGCATGAACAGCGTGGCGGAGGAATAGGGAATCGCTTTCAGCGTGTTGCGCAGGCTGATAATCAGTCCGACTGCGCTTCCAACAATCAGGAGTCCGGCAATGATCTCTCCCACGCGGATGTTGCTCTCCTGCATGAAGTTCTGCAGGATGTCCGCCAAAGGTCGCGCCGGCTCGACGGGCTTTGCCGGCGGAGGTTTCGGCACGGCCGCGGCCAGAATCGACGCGTTAGTGTCCGGGCGCACCGTCGCGGCGGCACGATGGACGGGGGGAGCCTGGCGCGCCTCCACCCAGTCGATTCCCGTGGGTGCCAATTCCGCCTCGACAATCTCCGCCATCACCGGCGGCGCGGAGAATGTGACTCCGCGGTCGGTCTGCAGTGGCCGAGGTTCCGCGGGAGATGGCGCAGGCGCCGCAGGCTGTGCAAACGGCGACGGACTCCCCCGCAGCCGCGCCAGATCGTCACTAACCGCCCTCAGTAAATGTTCGAACTGTTCCTGGGAAACGATCTTCCGGTCATACAGCCGCTTCAGATGGCGGGCGGTCGCTTCCAAATCCTGTTCGAGCGCGGCCCCTGGATTCACTTGCGGAACGCGGCCGCAAGCCAGGCATCGCCCGGCAACGACCCCCTGCGGATGACGGCAATGCGGACAGGGCTGGCCGGCTCGTTTGCTCGATTTGTTCCCCGAAAGCTGCCGAAAGATGAAGGCAATCAACAGCCAGATGCCGTGGCCAACGACGGTGATGAACACCACGAAGCAACTAAGTCCGATTAGAAGTCCCAACAGGTCGCTAGGGTTCACTGGCGTGCTCCAAAGTGATTGGTCCCGCTATCGCCTCTGCTACCCTAAACCATCTTCGCCAGGAGGCAATCGCAATCCGTCAACAAAACGTAAACATTTGGAGATAGCTGGGTTGCCGAGGGGCTGCGATTTGTCGATTTGGTCTATGGGTGAATCAATTAATGCCGCAGATTCCAGCCTTTCAATGAGTAACGGTCCTTCACAAGCTGTCCAACCACTTCTTGCGGCCAACGCTTGAGCATCTGCGAAGCTCCGAATCCCTCAACGATGGCTTGCTTCAACTCCATTGCCAAAAAGGGCAGGTTTGTGACGAATTGGCCATGGGTTCGCTCTTGGCGGTAAGCCGGTTGGCGCGGGGCGGTTCCAAGATACTTACTGAGGAGAGACAGGTCGAAATCGTAAAGCAGCGTCCCGTGATAAAGCAGGTGGCTCCTTTTGCACCGCAAGCTGTTGCCGGAAAACTTCTGCTCTCTCACAGCCAAATCGCTTGTCCCGCGAATCTGCACACCAGCCACCAGCGGCAACAGCGCGTCGCGCAGACGACTGAGGACGAAGCAGTGGGCGAGGTCTAGTGCCCGCAATTCCGGATGCAACTCGTAGCTCAGGACTACGGCATACATCAAGCATCCGGGCCCCGCGACAATCGCCGCTCCCCCGCTGCAACGCCGCAGCACGGGAACATGATCCGCCTGGCATGCTTCCAGCCGCGCCTCCACCGCCGCCTGGGAGCTTCTTCCCAGCACCACCACAGGCCGGTCCGATTCCCAAAACCGCAGCACCTCCGCCGGCTCATTCGCTTCCTCGGCAGCGTCCAGCAGAGCCTCATCCAGCGCGAGATTCTCCTCGGGAGTCGGCAGCGTAAGATTCAACAGCAACATGGCCTTGTTGTAGCAGGGGCAGCGGCCAACTTGTTGCGGCAGCCCTCGGCTTGCCCCTAGAATGACACCAGCCTTCCTTCCCCTCTCTCTCGCTCCGAACTCATGGCCGTCAGCACTCCGCCCCAGCCGGTGAACTCCTCTAAGGCAACATCTCCCAAGGATCTTGCAGAACGGCCTGGTTCCGACGGAGGCAACAACAGCGGCAAATGGATGGCCCTGGCGGCAGCCCTTTTGGGGTGGATGTTCGATGGGGCGGAGATGGGCATTTTCTCCATGGTTGGCCGCCCGGCGGTTCAGGATCTCCTCAGTGAACAACTCAAGGATCTCACGCCCGAGAAGCAAGAGGCGATGGTGGGTTTGTGGTTCGGCGTCATCACTGCCGGATTCCTGGTTGGAGCGGCAACGGGGGGAGTGCTCTTCGGCTGGCTCGGGGACCGGATTGGCCGCGTGCGGGCGATGACGCTCAGCGTGCTGACCTATGCTCTTTTTACCGGGCTCTGCGGAGTCGTCGGCGAAGCCTGGCAAGTGGGGCTGCTGCGGTTTATTGCCTCGCTAGGAATGGGCGGGGAATGGTCGCTCGGCGTGGCGCTTGTGATGGAAGTCTGGCCCAATAAGTCCCGAGCTTTCATGGCGGGGCTTATCGGTGCTGCGGCCAACGTCGGCTATCTCCTGGTCGGTCTGGCTGGGCTGGTGCTGCTGCAACTCATCGGCTCCTTTGAATCGATGATGCTGGGCGTCGGCCTGCCGGAGGATTTTGTAAAGATGCTCGTCGCCAACAAAGGCTGGCGTCTGATGATGTTGCTGGGGACGCTTCCCGCGTTGTTGACGTTTTTCATCCGCATGTTTGTGCCGGAGTCCGAAAAGTGGGAAAAGGAAAAGGGAAAGGGAAGCACATCGCACTGGGCCACGCAGGACTTGCTCGGTGTGCTCATTGGGCTCGCCGGGCCGGCGCTGATTGTCTACATCTGGGCCACGGACCATTCCTTGCCATTGCGTCTGGCCGCCACGATCCTCGGGCTCATCGTCGTGACCGTGGGATACACGTATCCCGTGGTCCGGTTCTTCCAGCGTCTCAAGATTTCCGGCAACGATGATGCCTGGGGTCCGACCCTGCGGCGAATGCTCCTGGCGGCGTGCCTCAGTGGTGTGGCGCTGCTCGGAACCTGGGGTTCCACTCAGTGGGCTCCCTCCTGGGCGGACAAACTTGTCGATGGCGAAATGAAGGTGCTAAAGGAGCGGCTCGATGCCGAAGGGAAACAGGCGGAGTATGCAGAGGCAGTCAAGCTGCGCCCCAAGGCCAAAGAATACACGCAAATCTGGCTGGCTGTCGGCGCGATCGCGGGGACCATTCTGGCCGCGTTTGCCGGCGATTGGTTTGGCAGACGACTGGCCTACTTTGGGCTCTGCATCATTTCGCTGGCCTCGGTCTATCTGCTCTTCCTGGGAAACCACAAGTTCGGCCCCCAGATGCTGTTTTGCACTTTTGTGGCGGGCACTTGTACGGCATCCTTTTATGGCTGGCTACCCCTGTATCTGCCGGAGTTGTTCCGCACCAACGTCCGAGCCACGGGACAGGGTTTTGGCTTCAACTTTGGCCGCATCTTGGCGGCCATCGGCGTGCTGCAGACCGGCAACTTGATGGGCCTGTTCACCAGCGACGTTGTATTGGCCGGACTGACGATTCCAAAGGGCTATCCGCTCGCTTGTTCGACCATGAGCCTGGTCTACTTGATTGGCTTGTTCATCATCTGGCTCGCACCGGAAACCCGTGGTAAACCCTTGCCGGAATAAGCCTTGGGAGTTCCGATAAAGCCGTCAGTGGACCCCAACCGCGCCCTATAATGTGGTATGAGCCAATTTCTTGACCTCTTTCTGCACATCGACGACCACCTCCGCCAATTGACGGCCGACTATGGCGGCTGGACGTATGGCATTCTGTTTTTGGTGGTGTTCTGCGAAACGGGTCTCGTCGTCACGCCCTTTCTGCCGGGGGATTCGCTGCTCTTCGCCGCGGGGGCTATTGCTTCGCTGGGATCGCTCAACATCTGGGTGCTCTGCGGCGTTTTGTTCGTCGCTGCCGTACTGGGAGACACGGTTAACTACCACGTCGGCCTATTCCTGGGACCGAAGGTCTTGAGCGGCAAACTCTCGCGATGGCTCAATCCTCAGCACCTGAAAAGGACCGAGGAGTTCTATGCGAAATATGGAGCGATGACGATCATCCTGGCCCGCTTCGTCCCCATCGTTCGCACCTTCGCCCCATTTGTCGCCGGCGTGGGGCGGATGAACTACGCCAGATTCCTGCTCTACAACATTGTCGGCGGGGCGCTCTGGGTCTTGAGCATGACCCTCGCCGGCTACTTCCTGGGGGAAATCCCCGTGGTCAAGGAGAACTTCGAGATCGTCGTCATCGGCATCGTCTTCGTCTCCGTCCTGCCGATGGTGTTCGAGTTCATCCGCCACCGCTACCGCGCGCCAAAAAACGCCGAGGCGGAAGCGAAAGTGTAAGAGCTCGATGAGTTCCGCCTTCTCAATTGCGGTATTTGCTTTCCGCAACTCTTTGCTGTGTAATGATATACGGCCGTAATGTTGTTAGTGCCAGGCGGGGAATAGTTGGCGCTACCGGCCGCGAATCAAGGTTTACGGAGATGTTCGCCTTCGACGGAGGATGGACTTCCTAGCCCGTCCCACTCGGTAGAGGACGGCCTGGGAGAGCATTCGAGCGGGCGAACTAAACGAATCGAGCGAGGCACAGTTTGGCGCTGACGCTGGCTCAATTTAACGCGCTGGTGGATGACCATGGTCCCGCGTTGTTCCGGGTGGCCTACCGCATGGTGGGGGACCGGCACGAAGCGGAAGACATGGTGCAGGAGGCGTTTCGTTCCGCCTGGAAGAGCCGCGATGCCTATGAAGAGGGGCGGGGGGACCGAGCCTGGCTCGCTTCCATCCTGCGGCGGCGGGTGGTGGACCGGTGGCGAAAGTCCGGGCCGCTCTCCGTCGTTAGTGGCGAGGGGCGTGAGCCGGGCGTAGAAGCGGTGGACCCGCTGGCCGAAGGCTATACCGACGAGATGCAGTTTGCCCTGGCGCAGTTGCCCGAGGAACTGAGGGAAACATTGCTGCTGGTAGTCGTCGGCGAGCTGACCCATCAGGAAGTGGCCGACATGCTCGGCATTCCTCTGGGAACCATCCTCTCCCGCGTCAGCCGGGCGAGGCGGCGGCTGCGGGATGTGCTGGTTGGGACGAAGACGTAACAAACATATGGCCGAACTTCCTGACAACGAAATCGACGCACTACTCCGCGAGGTCGCGGTGCCGGAGGGTTTGCTCTCCCGCCTGAGGTCGTCGTTTGAACTCTCGGAAGTGGAAGTCGATGCAACACTGTCTCAAGTCACCGTCCCGCAAGTGTTTCTGTCGCGTCTCAAGGAGATTCCGCTGGACGAATGGGTCGACCGCTCGCTGACGAACGTGCTGGTCCCTTTTGAGATTGTTTGGCGAACGCGCAAGCTCACTTGGGGAGACCGAGTTCGCGGCCTGGCGGATCAGGCGACGCACATCGCTCTGGCGGCAGCCCTGTTTGTGGCAATCGGGTTGGCTTTGTTTTCTGGCACTGCCACGATTGTCAGCTCGGCGTTTCCGGATTCCGACAATGACGTCCAGCCGACGTTTGTGGCGTATGGCGGACCAATGTCGTTGCAGGTGTCCGCAGAGGCCGAAAGTGAGTCTTCACTTCCGCCGGACGTTATCATCTGTGTATTTGACGGCCCAAAACCCGCCAACGACGCTTTCCATTACGCCTTTTTTCCCAGGTCCTCCATCGTCAACATCGAATCCCCCGATACCGGCGACGACCTTCCTCCCGGCCCAGTCCACCTTTGGCAAGCCAGCTTGGCCTCTGGTCTGCGGCCGTATGACGATGCCGTTCGCATGCGGTGGGGCGTGATGAGCTATGGCAGTTTCGAGCAAGATGTGCCCGGGGAACTCGATTCCCCCCGTCTGCCGCTTGCTGCCGGGATGGAGACGCTGCTGCGGGGACGCGGGAGGGAATTCTTTCTGCGACATCGGACGCATCCCCCCGTGGAACCGGCGGCAGGACAAGACTTTGCCACCGCGACGGTTCCTCTCTCCACGCGCGTGCAGTCGTATTTGGATGCTCAGAAACTCGCCAGCCAGAGTCGCCGACCGGACCCTCGGCAGATTCGAGTCGAGGATTTTCTCGCCGCCGTCAACTATCGCTTTCCCTTGCCGGAACCGGGAATGCTCGGCATTCGCACCGCAGCCGGCCCGTCGGTTTTTGGACCCGAGGGCGCAGCGCTGTTGCAAGTCGCGGTGCAGGCCGGTGCACTCCAGCGGCCGACCAGCGGCGGCACGCACCTGGTCGTGGCGATTGACCTATCCTCCAGCATGTCCCGCGGCAGCCGATTGAATGAAGTGCGGCAAGGGGTGAGCAGATTGTTTGACCAGTTGGAGCCCGGGGACTATCTCTCGCTCGTGCTGTTTCAGGATGAAGTGGTGCAGCGTGTCGAAAAGGCCTCCGCCGCCGACAAGGAAGGGTTGAAGCGGCTGCTGTTCTCCGTGGAGCCGCATGGCGGGACCGACCTGGCGGCGGGACTGCAAGCGGCGATGACGCTCTTGCTTTCGGATAGCTTGCCGCAGACCAAGCGGCTGGTCCTCATCACCGATAGCCGCGTGATCATGCCCGCCAGGACCGATGCCCAGGTTCGCTCTTTGCTTGCGGAGGGAGAGTCAGTGGGGGCCAAGATGCAAATTCTGGATATGAGCGATCGGAATGAAATCGACCCTGCGCTGGCCCAGTGGGCGCAAGTCCTCCGCGGAGACGTCCGCCGCACCCCAGACGCGGGCCGCATTTATTGGCACTTGCTGGAAATGCTCACCGGCCGCTCTCCGGTAATTGCGTCCGAAACAAAACTGAGTGTGCGGTTCAATCCCGAGTGCGTCGCCGCCTGGCGGCTCATTGGGCATGATGCGAACTCCTTTGCCGCGGTCAATCCGCCGTCACTTGATGCCGAGCTCAAAGCGGGGGAAGCGGCGACTGGGCTGTTCGAAATTTGGTTCCAACCCGGAGAGAGCGACGAAGTGGGGCAAGCCGAATTGACTTGGAAGGATCCCGACAGCGGCTCACCGCACCGAGTGCTGCAACGCATCAGCCGGCTGCAGTTCGCGCCGTCCGCAGCGGAAATGCCTCTGTCCCTCCAACAAGCAACGCTCGTCGCGGAAACAGCCGAGATCCTCAAAGGGTCTCGCGACGCCCTCCGGGAACTCGGCTTTGTTCACGCCAACGGCCGAGGTCTGGCGGGAGTTCTGTCCGCCAGCCGGACCGTTCATCCAGGGCTGGCGGAGCGGGCGGATTTTCGCGCGTTTTTGGAGTTGGTGGTTCGACTGGAGAAGGTAGATAAGTAGTTCCGCCCCCATTTTTCGTCGCGCCCGTTGAAGTGAGTTCCGTTTGCTTATAATCTGACGTACTTGCAATTCCAGGGTCTTGCCCGTCGGCTACCGCCGCAGGGTAATGCCATCAGGATCCCAATCATGAGACGATTCTCTCCACGCTGGCTCTTTTCCTCGCTCATTCTGGTCGCCGCCGCGTCCTGGCTCGCGCCAGCCCAGGCCGTTGAGCCAGCCCGAGATTTCTTGGAAGCCCTGCGCTCCCGCGGCTATTACGACGTGGCGATTGATTATCTCGCCACCATCGAGGGGAATCCGGCCGTGCCGGTGACGTTCAAGGAGACGCTGCAATTTGAGCGGGGGCTGACCTTGGTTCAAGGGGCGAAATTCCAGCGGGACATCGCCATCCGCGAAAAATGGCTCGACGATGCGCAGCAGGTGCTCAACCAGTTTGTCTCCTCCCAGGGAAACAGCCCGCTCATCAACAGTGCTCGCAGCCAGCTCGGCAACCTGCTGGTGGAACGGGCCCGGCTGAAGATGAAGAAATCCGAAAAGCAGGTGGGGGCTGACAAGACTAAGTTGATGACCGAGGCCCGCGGCATGTATTCGGAAGGCAAGGTCGTCTTCGAAAAACTCGTGGACGAGCTGCGGGAAAAGCTGAAGGCGTATCCGGCCTCGATCACGGAGAAATCCGACCCGAAAAAGTATGACGAGCGGGAACGCCTCCGCATGGACTTTCTGCAGGCCCAATTGCTCGTCGCCGCAACCGTGGAAGAGCTGGCGGAGACCTATCCTAAAGGGCCCGAGCAAACCAAGGCCTACACCGATGCCGGAGAAGGCTACAAAAAGATTTACGAAAACTACCGGACCCGCATGGCCGGTCTCTATGCCCGCCTCTATCAGGCCCGCTGCCACCAAAAGCTCGGCAAGCACAAAGAAGCGATTGGCTACTTTACCGAGTTGCTTTCCAACCCGGATACGCCCGATGCTTTCCACACTCTCCGCGTGAAGACGATCGAGCAGGCTCTGGACTCTTGGCTCGCGGAAAAGATGCACAAAGAAATCATGGACAAGGCGTATTCCGTTGTGAATGAGGCCCGAGCCAACGAGGACAAAACTGCCGAGTTCATGGAAATGCGGGTGAAGATTGCCGAAGCGGCGAAACTCCGCGTGGCCGAACTGCGAAAGGAAAAGCCGGTTAACGCCAATGAAGTCAAAAAGCTGCTGACGGCGGGGCGAAAGTTCGCCACGGAAGCTTCCCGGGCCACCGGCCCCTGGCAGGAGAAGGCTCGCAAGCTGATTGCCGATTTTGCCGGAGGCGACGCGGAAGCGGTCGCTCAGAAGCCCGACCCCAAGACCTTTGTCGATGCTCGCAATGCCGGCAAAGACGCCATTCAGAAAATGAACGACTCCGATTTGATTGTGAAACAGGTCAGTTTGCGGCTGCCGTCCATTTCCAATCCGCAGGAGAAGGCCATTCTGCAACAGCAGATCGAAGATGCCCGCAAGGCTTCTAACGAAGCTCGAGCCGATGCGAATCAGTTTCTGAATGTAGCCCTCCGCCTGGCGGATCAGGATACCGACATCAACGACCTGAACCTACTCCGTTATTTTGTCTGCTTTTTGTCGTACAACGAAGAGAAGTTCTATGAAGCCATCGTGCTCGGGGAATTCCTCGCTACCAAATACCCTGACGCCCAGGGATCCCGTCCGTGCGCCAAGATCGCCATGGCTTCCTACCTGAAGCTTTATGCCCAAGCCAAACCCGACGACCGCGATTTTGAATCGCAACAAATTGTCTCGATCTGCGACTACATTGTAAAAAAATGGCCCGACCAGCCGGAGGCGGAGGACGCGCTCAACACGCTGATTCCGTTCATGATTCGGGAGAAGAAACTGGATAAGGCGCTCGAGTTTTTGAACAAGATTGCCGCGGATTCACCCAACCGAGGAATTGCCGAGCTCAAGACCGGGCAGGCCCTCTGGGCCGCCTATCTGGAAGGTCAGCGCGAAACTCGCGAATGGGACAAAGATCCCGCCTCGGCACCGGATGCGGATACCGTGACGAAGCGCAAGACGGAGTTGGAGGAGCTCAAGAAGCAGGCCAAGAGCATTCTGATCGCCGGTGTCGATCGCATGCAAGCCGCGGGGGAAATCTCCAATGTGGTTGCCACTGCCGTGCTGTCCCTCGCCCAAATTTATGTCGACACCAACGAGCCCGCAAAGTGCGTGGAAAAGCTGGAAGATCCCAAGCTGGGCGTGCTGACGCTGATCAAGTCCAAGCACGCGTCCACTCAGAAGGAAGGCTTTGAAGTGGAGGCCTTCAAGATTGCGCTACGGGCCTACATTTCCACCTTGGGCACCTCCAAAGACACCGCCGGAACGATCAAGAAGGCTAAGGAGATGATGGACCTGCTGGAAAAGTCCATGGGGAACACGCCGGACGGTAAGCTGAAGCTGATTGCGATCTACGTCGCGCTGGCCCGCGACTTGCAAACCCAACTGGAAATCGCCGACCCGAAATCGAAAGAAGCCCTTGGCCAGGGATTTGAAGTCTTTTTGGGTGAAGTCAGCAAGGGAGCGACGGAGCTCAACGTGCTGTACTGGGTGGCGGAGACGTATCGCGGGATGGGGGAGAGCTTTTTGACCACCAAGAATGTGGTCCCGCCGCAGGCCAAAACCTACCTGGAAAAGGCGATGGAAATCTATAACAAGATCATCGCCCTGGGAAAGACGAACAAAAGCTTCCTGACCGCGAACATGGCGGACTCCATCCGTATGCAGATTGCCAAGGCAAATCGGACGCTGAACAAGTACAAGGAATCGGTGGACATCTTTGAGGAGATTCTGAGAGTCAGTCCCACCAAGCTTCCTGTTCAGGTTGAGGCTGCCAGAACCTATCAAACCTGGGCGGGATTTGGACCCAAATTCGCCGACTACTATCGCCTGGCGATTGTGGGTGCCCGGCCTGATACTAAGACGGCGGACAAGGCCAAACAGGGAAAGAACATCATTTGGGGTTGGAACGAAATCGCCAAGATGACATCCAATAACCCCAAGTATTCCGACCAGTTCCATGAAGCTCGCTACAACTTGACCCTGTGCCGATATCAATGGGCGCTTTACGAAAAGGACGAGACCGTCAAGAAGGACCGGATGAAGCAAGCCAAGCTGGACATCGCCCAGACGCTCGGTCTGTACGATGCCCCCGGTCCGAAATGGGAAACTCAGTACGACGGACTGATGAAGAGAATTCAGAAGTCGCTCGCGGAACCGCTCACCGGCATCGAGTCACTGAAGAAGCGCCCGGTGCCGGTGAACGCTCCCAAGGTTCCCGTCGCTCCCACGACTCCAGCCAGTTCCAAGGGTCCGGCAGTTGTCAAACCGGCGGTTACGCCGGTGTCTCCGGCAGCGACGAAGGCCGCTCCCGCTAAGGCAGCGCCCGCCAAGACCACCAGCAGTAAATAACTATTTCGCCTACTTTCGCCTCTCAGGAGTGCTTCCATGCTTTTTTCCACTCGCTCCCTTCTCGCCGCCGCAGCCGTGGCTGGTGTCGCTTTAGTCTTGCTGCCGGCTGCCCAGGCGCAGATGGACATCGTCCACACCACGAACAAGAAGCAGAATCGCGGCATCATTCCGCCCGACGGTATGACCGCTGCGGAAGTGTCCATCGACATGGCGGGGGTGGTCCGGAAGTTCCCGGCCAACGAGATCACCAAGGTCGTCTTCAGCGAAGACCCTACCGAGTTGACCTCGGCCCGCAACCTGGCTGCCGACAAGAATTACAACGGGGCCAAAGACCAACTGGCAAAACTCGATCCTGCCAAGCAGGAACGGGAGCACATCAAGCAGGACATTATCTATTACAAGGCCTATGTCGACGCCCGACTGGCCCTCACCGAAGGTGGAAACAAGGCCGACGCCGCTTCCGCGCTGTTCAAATTCTATAAAGCTTATCCCAACAGCTACCACTTCTACGAAGCGGCCGAAATGTTGGGGGACTTGGCCGTGGCGACCGGCAAGTACGAAGCGGCAGCCACCTTCTATGGCGATACGGGCCTCGGCGGGGCACCGTGGCCGGAGTACAAGCTGAAAGCCGGAATTCTGACGGGGCGATCGCTCATCCTGGCCACTAAATTCGACGACGCGGCCAAAGCCTTCGACGCGGTTTCGGCCAGCGGCGAAAACAACGCCGAGGCCAACGCCCTCAAGCAGCATGCGATTGTCGGCAAGGCCCATTGTCTCGCGGAAACCGGCAAGCCCGACGAGGGAATCGCGATGCTGAGTGACGTGGTGGCCAAGAACGACCCGCAACTCGACGGCAAACTCTTCGCTCGAGCCTACAATGCCTTGGGACATTGCTACCTGAAACAGTCCAAGCCCAAGGACGCCCTGATGTCGTTTCTCAAGACCGACCTGTTGTTCTTTACCGATACGGACGCTCATGCCGAGGCCCTTTCCAAGCTTGCCACCTTGTGGGACACGACCGGCCACGCCGACCGTGCCACGGACGCCCGCAACAAGCTTCGCGACCGTTATTCGGGGAGCATCTGGGCGACGAAGCAGTAAGGCCCTTGGATTCCCTCGGAATCGAACGATTTTGGTGCTTTACGCCTGCCGGTCAGGCTGTTTAGAATGGCAACATCCGCGGCGGGCAAAGAAATTCAGGAAATGTCCTGGCGAGCAAAGTTTTGGGTCTGGGCGGAATAATCCGGCCGATTCCCGCGGAATCCACATCGTCAAACACACACACATTTTTTCGGAAACACTTACGTAGTTTCGGAGGCGTTCATGCAGAGTTCTATGGTCCATCGAGGCTGGGCCGCCATTTTTGGCGTGCTCGCACTGTTGGTTCTCGGTGGCGAGCTAGTCCGCTCGCTGTCCACTTCTTCGTCGTCCGTGGCTGTCGCGCAGGAGCCCGATTCAGCTGCGGAAACGACCGCGGAGCCGGCGGAGCCGGAGAAGGATCCAGACGCGCCTTCCGACAACTTTTTGATCTGGTTTGCGGGCGCGCTCGGCTGGAAGTACTGCATTGCCTTCCTGTTCATTTCGTTCTCTTTTGTAGCGGTGCTGGTGATGAACCTGCTAGCGGCCCGGAGAGACGCCGTCTGCCCGCGCCATCTGGCGGACGCATTTGACGCCCATCTCAACGAGAAGCGGTTTCAGGAAGCTTTCGATTTGGCCAAGGCCGACGAATCGATGCTGGGCCAAATGCTGTCCGCCGGCATGTCCAAGCTCCAGCAGGGCTATGACAAGTCGATCGGCGCGATGGGGGAAGTCGGCGAAGAAGAAAACATGAAAATCGAGCACCGGCTGAGCTACATCGGCCTGGTCGGCAGCATTAGCCCCATGGTCGGATTGCTCGGTACGGTGGACGGGATGGTGGCCTCCTTTATGGTCATCGCTGGCTCCACCGCCACTCCCAAGCCGAGTGTGCTGGCGCGGGGGGTTTCCACGGCCCTCATTACCACGCTCGTGGGCCTGGTCCTCGCCATTCCGGCGATCATCTCGCTGGCCTTGCTCAAGAATCGCTTCGCCAAGCTGGTCCTGGAAGTCGGTGTGACCGCCGGCAATTTAATGGGCCGGTTCGAAGGAATGGCGGCTAAGAAGTAGGGTTGGAGCGCTGAAGTTTGACCGCCATTGGGAGCACTTATGAAGATCAAAAAAGTCGAAGCTGCGAAGATTGAAATCGACATGACCCCCATGATCGATATCTGCTTCCAGCTTTTGACCTTCTTCGTGTTCATCCTCAGCTTTGAAGGGGCCGACCAGGATGCCCGCATCCAGTTGCCGGCCAGTGAGCTGGCCAAGCCGCCGGAAAAATCCGAGGACGTTCCGATCACGTTGCAGGTCACCAAGGACGGGCAGATTCTGGCCGGAGGCCAGCCCTTTCCCAATGCGGACGCGGCCAAGTCGGTGCTGAACGCGGAGAGGACGATGCTCGAACAGCGCGGTAGGAGCGTGTCCGATGCCAACATCATCATCCGGGCCCACAAGGACGCCAAAACGGGAGATGTTCAGCAGCTGATCAAAGTTGCTCAATCGGTTGAGTTCACAAAATTCTCGTTGCGGGCGAAGGATAAAGAATAGTTTTGGCGTTGCCTCGCATTGCCGGTCGGATAATTCATTATGAAGATCAAAAAAGGTGGCGATCCGGCAGTGGCGATCGATATGACGCCCATGATCGACATTGTCTTCCAACTCCTGAGCTTTTTCATATTCACGCTCAAGATCACCACGCAGGAAGGCGACTTCAATATCACCATGCCGCTGGCCGCCCCGCGGGCCGGCACGCCGGATCCCAACCAGGTTCCCCCCATCAAGGTCCGCATTCGGGCCACGGCGGATGGTTCCTGCAACGGCATTTTCCTCAATCCCAACGACGACGGCACCGGGGGCACTCCCTTTGGCACCGACGGCTGGAAGCAACTGCGGGCCCATATTGCCAGCCTGGTCGGCACCGGCAGCCAGGCAGCCTCCGCGGAGGTTACCATCGATGCCGATTACAATCTCGACTACGAGAATGTCATCAAGTGCATCACCGCGGTCTCCGGCGAGAAAGACGCGGCTGGCCACATCACCAAGATGGTCGAGAAGATCAAATTCGCACCGCCGCGGCCGCCTGGGGGCTAGCTGGGAATAGAACCCGCGCATTCTCGCGAATGAGTCAGCACCTTGCGGCGGATCGTTGTCTGCCGCATCTTCCCCAGGTGCCTCATGCGAATTCTTCCGAAGTTTGCCGCCGCCGGCGTCAACATCGACATGACGCCAATGATTGACATTGTCTTTCAACTGCTGGCGTTCTTCATTTTCACGTTGCGGATTCTGACCCAGGAAGGAGACTTGGCGATCCAGATGCCGCTGGCAATCGGGCATGGGCAGCCATCCATGACGGCTCCGCCGCCGCTGCAAATCAAGCTGACCGCGGCGGCGGATGGCTCACTGGCGGGGATTCGGCTCAATGGGCAAGTCATTTCCGATATGCCGGCGCTGCGAATCCGCATTGAAGAGATCATTGGTGGCAATCAGCAACTGGCTGCCGAAATGGAGGCCGACTTGTTTTGCGATGAACGGCTTGCTTACCAGCACACCATCGCGGCCGTTACCGCTATCAGCGGCCGCCGCGATTCCGCCGGCCGCATCGAACCGCTCATTCACAAGGTGCGAATTCGGTAGATCCTTCCAAGTATCCATCGGGTGGCAAGTCCACGGCTTTGCGTGGGCGTGTTCCAGTTCACATGGCCACTCAAAGCAGTGGCCATGCCACCCAATCCTAGACACACTTCTTGTCTCGCTCCACGATCAGGCCCGCGGATGAAACTGGCTGTGCACCTTCTTCAGCCGCGATTGATCGACGTGCGTGTAGATCTGCGTAGTGGCGATGCTGGCGTGGCCGAGCAATTCCTGCACCTGCCGCAGGTCCGCGCCGCCGGTGAGCAGGTGCGTGGCAAAGCTGTGCCGCAGCGTGTGGGGACTGATGGCGGTAGGGACGCCTGCCCGGCGGGCATAGCGTTTGACCAGTTCCCAAATGGCTTCCCGCCGCAATTGCCGGCCGCCGCGTGACAACAGCAGCCATGGCGGCGGTGAGCCGGCGACACTTGCCAGCTCTCCGCGCTCGGTCTTCAGGTAATCTTCCACGGCGGCAACTGCTGCTTCGCCCAGCGGTGTCAGCCGCTCCTTGCTCCCTTTGCCGCGGGCCAGGCAGTACTTCTCCGCCAGGTGCAAATCCCGCACGTGCATGCCGGAAACCTCCGACGCCCGGCAGCCGGTGGCATAGAGCAATTCCAGCATCGCCCGGTCGCGGCGAAAAAACGGATCCCGCGGCTGTGGCGCGGCGAGTAGCCGCTGCACCATCGAAGCCGAGAGGACCTCGGGCATTCGCTCCCAGGTTTTCTGCGTCCCCAGTAGCTCCGCCGGATTGTCCTGCACAATCCCTTCGAGCTGCAAATACCGATAGAAGATTTTCAGCGAAACAATGTGCCGGGCGATGCTCGGCGGGGCGAGCTTCTGCGTCTGCAGCCAGCCCATGTAATCGGACAAGTCCCGCACGGTCAGCTTGGGAATGAACCGCGTTCCCGCCCACTGGCAGAATCGCCGCAGGTCCCGTTGGTAGGCCGCGGTGCTGTTGGCCGCCAGGTGGCACTCTGTCCGCAGATAGTCGATGCACGCCGCCGCCCACCGCGCGCCCTGCGTGCTGCCGCCGGCCTGCGCGGCCGCGGGGACAATGAGCTTGGGTTTGAGAGGACGGGCGGGCATGGGGAGGAGTTGGCAGTATGCAGTAGGCAGTTGGCAGTTCGCAGACTCTTACTGCCTACTGCCGACTGCTTACTCTCTTCGTCCCGCCGTCCCGCTGCCGGCAACTCACCTTGTCTCTCCCCTCAACCTCGCTACATTCGGTGCAAGCGCCCGAATGCAGCCAGCCGTCAGCCGTCGATCCGCACGTCGTCATGCAAAACATCATCATCGAAAAACCTTACCAGTTTGTGCCTCCGTATCGCGGCACCTTCTGGTCCTGGCTCATCAAGCTCGTCGGCGTCCCTGGCTGGCAGTTGCGGCGAACGGAAGGAGTGGTCGCTCATGAGATTCGCGGCATTGAGCGCCTGCGAGAGTCTCTGGCGGCGGGGCACGGAATCCTGCTCACCCCCAACCATCCCCGCACTGCCGATCCCATCGCCTTGGGTTTTCTGGCGCAGGAGACGCCTTGCCACGTCTATGCCATGGCGAGCTGGCACCTTTTTCACCAGGACCGCCTCAGCACTTGGGCCATCCGGATGATGGGGGGCTTCAGCGTCAACCGCGAAGGGGTCGACCGGCAAGCCATCACCACCGCCATCGATTTGCTCACCGAGGCCAAACGCCCGCTCATCATTTTTCCCGAAGGAGCCACCAGCCGCATCAACGACCGGCTGCAGGCCCTGCTGGACGGAGTGGCGTTCATCGCCCGTAGCGCCGCAAAAAAGCGGGCCCGGCTTGCGATGCCAGGCAAGGTGGTTGTCCATCCGGTCGGAATCAAATATCACTTCAGCGGCGACATTCACCAGGTGGCCGATGATGTCCTCACCGATATCGAACACCGCTTCACCTGGCAACCGCAGCGCGAATTGCCGTTGCTCCCGCGAATTGCCAAAGTGGGGAGCGCCATGCTGGGGCTCAAGGAGATCGAATACTTCGGCCAGATCCAAACCGGACGCCTGGGTGATCGACTGCGGGGATTGATGGACCATCTGCTTGGTCCGATTGAAATGGAATGGCTGGGGGGAGTGCAAACCGGCAAGGTCGTGCCGCGGGTCCGCAACCTGCGACAGAAAATCCTGCCGGACATGGTCGCCGGCCGCGTGGACAAAGTGGAGCGGACCCGCCGGTGGAAACAGCTCGCCGACATTTACCTCGCCCAACAGCTTTCGTGCTATCCGCCCGACTACCTCGCCCAGAATCCCAGCGTGGACCGGGTGCTGGAAATCATCGAGAAGTTTGAGGAGGACATGTTCGACAAAGCCCGCCGCCACGGCCACCTCAAAGTCATCTTGCAAATCGCTCCGGCCATCGAAGTCTCCCCGGAGCGCGTCCGCGGCGCACCCATCGATCCCCTGATGGTCGAAATCGAAGAGTCTCTCCAGTCGATGATCGATGCCTTGGCCAAGGAATCCCCGCCGCTGGAAGATCTAGGTTTGGATTAGCGGATTCCTGCGATGAATCGCCCTGATCATCACCGCCTTGCCAACCGACTGGGTTGGCGGGAAACTCCGCATCATACAATTGGCGCACTCTTCACTTCGCGGCGAAACCCATGAAAACCAAACCCAAAGCAAAGACCTTTGAAGACTACCTCGCGGCCCTTGATGACAACCAGCGTGCCGCGCTCGACAAGCTTCGCAAGACCATCAAAGCCGCAGCTCCCAAGGCCGAGGAGTGCATCAGCTACGGCCTCGCCGCCTTCAAACTTGACGGAAAGCTGCTGGTGGCCCTCGGGGCGACCGCGAATCACTGTGCTTTTTACCTCATGAGCAACTCCACGGTGGCCGCCCACCGAGACGAGCTCAAGAAGTATGACACCAGCACAGGGACCATCCGCTTTGCCGTAGACAAGCCGCTGCCCGCAGGATTGGTGAAGAAACTGGTGAAGGCGAGGATGGAGGAGAATGCGGGACGAAGTGGAAAGTCAAAGTAAGCAAATGGGGCTGATGTTGATTTAGCGGGCTGCCACGGATGAGCTGAACTTCTTCAAGAAGGCCGTGAACATGGCCCTCTGCGCCATTGGCAAGCGGAATCTGCCGCTCCACGCCGCTACCACGGCGACGACACGACGGCTGATCGCCAATGCCGACGCCTCAGCACGATGGGTGGGCACATACGAATTGAGGGAACTCTGCAGCCGCTCCGTGATCAGCCGGCTGTTCGCCCGATATCCGCGGAAATGACTGCGTCAGCTCTTGGGAACTATTGCCACGCCGCCGCAGTGCGGACAGCGGCGCTGTTCGCCAGCCGAGGTGGACCATTCTTCCAGCAGGTGGCCGCTGGGGCAGTAAAACTGCAGCCGACGCGGACCTGTGTTCGCGGGAGCGAAGGCGCTGGCCGGCAGAAAACTCGGAATGCCGGGTGCTGCGGCGCTCGTTGACGGCGGGGTGCTTGCGGCGGGAGTTGGCGAAGGCGTACCTTGTGCAAATGGATTTTGCGAGGGGGCAGAGCCATACGGCGATGGTCCATAGGGTGACACTCCCGGCACGGGCTGCGGAGGGCGGTAGTTGGGATCGCGGGTCACATTCATGGCCAGCAGATACGCCGGCCCCGCGCCGCATACGAGACCAATCACCACGCCAATCCCTAGTCCCACTTCAACCACATCACCATTGCCATCGCTCGCGACCATCGCAACCACCAACCCAATGATGCCGCCGATGATCTCTCCCCCAATCCAGCCGACAGCCATCAGCACCTGGTACAGCAGCGGGTTCCGCCCCTTTTCTTGCACCATTTCGCCGACATGCTTACAAAGCAAAATGACAAAGATCAAATCGCAGCACATGGTCCCGCTCTCGCAAAAATCCGCCGCTGAAATGCAAACCGGCAATGGGGACTATTTTGCCGGTTTCATCGCCCGTTTACCACCCCGCAGGCCGCCTGTAGGCTGAATGCATGCGTTATCAGAATGTCTGCCTCGAGTCGCTCGGCTATGCGCTGCCGGAGGAAATCCTGACCAGCGATGAAATCGAGCGGCGACTAGCGCCACTCTACCAAAGGTTGCGGCTGCCGGAGGGGCGGCTGGAACTGATGAGTGGGATCAAGGAGCGGCGGCTCTGGCCGAAGGGAACGCGGCCGAGCGAGATGAGCATCCAGAGCGGGCGGCGGGCGCTGGAGAAAACGAACGTCGATCTGCGGGAAGTCGGGGCGCTCATCCACGGCTCCGTCTGCCGCGATTACCTGGAGCCGGCCACTGCCTGCAGCGTGCATTTTGAGCTGGGGTTGCCGCAAGAATGCCTGGTCTATGACGTCTCGAATGCCTGCCTGGGGATGCTCAACGGGATGATCCAAGTGGCCACAATGATTGAACTGGGCCAGATTCGGGCCGGCCTCGTCGTCGGCACCGAGGACAGCCTGCAACTGGTCGAGAGCACCATCGCGGAGCTCAATCGTGATGAGACGTTGACCCGCGAATCCATCAAGCTGGCGGTGGCCTCGCTGACCATCGGCTCCGCCAGCGCCGCGATCCTGCTGACTCATCGCGATTTGAGCACGACCGGACATCGACTGACGGCGGTTTCGGTGCGAGCCCACACCAATCACTACAAGCTCTGCCAAGGCGGGCACGAGCCTTCCGTCGGCGGCTCGCAGATCTTGATGCAGACCGATTCCGAGAAGCTGCTCGCGGAAGGGATTGCCACGGGACAGGCGACTTTTGCGGATTTCCTAAAGGAGAGCGGCTGGCAGCGCGAGGACATCGACCGCACCATCTGCCATCAGGTTGGCAGCGCTCATCGCATGCAGATGCTGCAGTCGCTGGAACTCAAAGCTGAGCGGGACTTCTGCACTTATCCCTGGCTTGGCAACACCGGCTCCGTCGCGCTGCCGATCACGCTAGCCATTGCCCAGGAGCAACAGTTCCTTCAAGCGGGTGAGCGGGTCGCGCTGCTCGGTATTGGTAGTGGTATCAATTGCATCATGGCAGCGGTGGAGTGGGGGACGGCAGTAGGCAGTAGGCAGTAGGCAGACATGTCACGTGATTCGTCTCGACGCGAGTTTCTCACAGGTCGCTCAGCGATTCGGGCGATAGTGGATGCGCATGACAAGCTTGCAGTGCCGCTCCTTGAGCCGTCCAGAGCGAACGAATCCTGGCTGACGCAGATCTCTCGAGAAGCGATGGCTTGCGAGTTTGAAGTGCTGCTCGATGCGAAGCAGTATCCCGCCGGGCCGGATGCCGCGGTGGATGCGCTGGACGTGGTCGAAGCTCTCGAAGCCCAACTCACCGTCTACCGCGATACTAGCGAAGTCAGCCGGCTCAATCAGCAGGCCTACTCGCAGCCCGTCGTTGTGGAGAAAAAGTTGTTTGAGTTATTCCTGCAAGCCAAAGTATTGTGGGAAGCTACTGGCGGAGCCCTCGACATCACCTCAGGCGCACTGACCAAAGTCTGGGGCTTCTATCGCCGGCTAGGACGGATGCCGAGCGAAACAGAAGTCGCCGAGGCACTCACCAAAGTCGGCAGCCAGCATCTGGATCTCGACGCCGGCAACAAGAGCGTGCGGTTCCTCGTCCCCGGCCTGGAACTCAATCTCGGTGCCATCGGCAAAGGACACACTCTCGACCGCTGCGCCGAACTACTTTCCAGCCGCGGCGTCCATGACTTCCTCATCCACGGCGGCAACAGCAGCGTAATGGCGAGGGGAGTCAGGGGACAGGGGTCGGAGGTCAGGAGTCAGGAGTCTTCAAATCCCAAATCCGAAATCCCAAATCCGAAATCTGAACTCTCCAATCCGCAATCCACCCCCTGGTCCATCGGCCTCCGCCATCCCCTCCGCCCCGATCAGCGGCTCGCGGAATTCATGCTGCACGATCAAGCCCTAGGAACCTCCGGATCCGGCAGCCAGTTCTTTCATCACCAGGGGAAGCGCTACGGCCACATTCTCGATCCGCGCACCGGCTGGCCGGCGGAACAGGTGCTCTCCGCGACGGTCATCGCCCCCACAGCCGCTCAGGCGGATGCACTCTCGACGGCGTTCTATGTCTTGGGGCTAGAAGGGGCAAATGCCTATTGCGAAAAGTACGCCGAAATCTCCGCACTGCTCGTCAAGCAGAAAGGTGCAGGCGTCGAATTGCATCCGGTGAATCTACCGGAGGACAAATGGCGAGAGGTGTGATTTTCAGCAGGCCTAGAACAGCTCCTGAATCACACCGCCGTGATCAATGGCCGGAACCGGCCGGCCGGAGTGATCAAGGAAACTGGTATTCGGGTCGACGCCGAGGACACGATAGAGCGTGTGATGGATGTCGCCCGGACGAAGCGGATTGTCCTGCGGCACTTCACCGAGCCGGTTGGTGCTTCCGACGAGGCGGCCACCCTTCACGCCGCCGCCGCCGAGCAGGCAGAACATCGAGTTCCCCCAGTGGTCGCGGCCCGGTGTTCCCTGACTCATCGGCGCGCCGCCGTTGCCGCCGTCGTTCATTCGCGGCGTGCGGCTGAATTCGCCGCAGAGGACGACGCAGACTTTGTCGTACAGCCCTTTCTCGGCCAGGTCGGTGAACAAGCCGTAAACGAGCTGGTCGATTTGCGGCAGGTAGCGTTCCATGCCGGCCTTCAAATCCCAGTGATGGTCCCAGCCGCCGAAGTGGCAAGAGACGAACGTGCTGCCGGCCTCGACGAGGCGACGAGCCAGGAGCGTGCTCTGCCCCCACGAGTTGCGGCCGTACCGGTCACGGATTTCTTTCGGCTCGGCGGAGATGTCGAACGCTTTGCGGGCTTTTTCGCCGGTCACCATCTCGTAAGCCTGCCGCTCGAATTTGCCCATGGCGTCGAGCTTGCCGCTGCGGTCCACTTCGCGGCGGAGCTTGTCGAAATGGGTTAGCAGGTTGCGACGGTCATCGAGCCGCTCCACGGTCAGTGCATTGGCGATGGCCAGGTTACTGACTTGGAACTTCTCGGTATTCGGGTCCCCTTCGGTCTCAAACGGGTTGTCCTGAGAACCCAGATAGTTGCCACCAAAATATCCAGGGCGAATGCCGATGCTCATCGCATAGGGAACCGCCACATGGGCCGGCATCCCCTGCTGCCGCGGTCCGAGAACTTTGGTCGCAATCGAACCAATGAAAGGATACTTGCCCGTGTTGCTGGCTCCGCTCACTCCTGCTCCGCGACCTGTGAGCATCCAGTGTCCGCCGGTGAAGTGGTCACCCGTGTCGTGATGGAGCGAGCGGACGACGGAAAACTTGTCGGCGATCTTGGCCTGCAATGGGAGCAGTTCCGTCACTTCCATCCCCGGCACGTTGGTCTTGATCGGCGTCCAAATCCCCCGATACTCCGCCGGCGCTTCCGGCTTCATGTCATACATATCCATGTGCCCCGGCCCGCCGTCGAGCCACAGCAAGATGACCGACGTGTCCTTCTTTGGCTGGCCAGCAGCGGCGGAAGCGGCCTGCACCCGAAGCAATTGCGGCAGGCTGACCGCGGCCATTCCCGCCACGCCGAGTTGCAAAAAGCTGCGGCGGGATCGCCCGTCGCAGTATTTGGGGCTCACTCGGCCGGCATCAATGCGAAACATGGGGAACTCCTGGTGGGAGCAAATCAGGCGGGAGATGCATCGCCCTGTATTAAAACAACGCGGGACGCATCCATATTTGCTTATCGGTATTCTACCCGGGGGAAAGTGCCTCGGTCAACCGAAATGACGGCTGTGCTAGCACTAACTTGCCCGCTGATGATCGCTGAAAAACAGTTTCGATTGACGTAACTATCCCTCGTCGCCATAATCCGCCGCCTTTATCTCCGGGGAATACATGCGCGCTTGCGGCTGGCGATGGCGATGCACAATGGCAATGGTGGGGATGTACTGCGCGCTCGTGCTGACCGCTGCCGCTCACGCTCAGTCCTCCGCCAACCTGCTCCGAGTTTCGGCGCTTCCAGAGCCGGCAACTAGTTCCGAGCCCAGCCCGAAAATTCCCCCCGCCAGCCCGGCGAGCTCTGCCCCGCGCCGCTACACCGATTACGACATCTGGGGTGATGAAGCGCAGCCCGCGTACGGAAACTCTGATGCCGCGAACCTTCGCCCCGGCCTCAATCCGTTGCGCCAAGCGCAGTTCACGGAAGAACTGCCGCCTCGTGCGATCCCCACTCCCCAGCAGGCGCTGCGGGCCAATGGATGGACGGACGCGGGGCCTGGCCAAAATCAACTGAAGGTCTTGGACGAATCCGCCAGCGATCCCTGGCACGATAGCCCCTTCTCGCACGGCTGGTTCGTGCATACCGACCCCAACGACCCCCATCGCAGCATCGGCTGGGGTGAGCCGCTGGTGGGACCGAGCTGGCGGAACCGACCCTGGTATGTCGGGGCGTTCGTCGGCGGCATCTTTCACGGCGACCTCATTTCCGGCCACGTGCAGCAAAACAACTCGGCCCTCGCCGGCATCCGCCTGGGGCACGACTTCGATCACTACTGGGGAGTGGAAGGGCGATTCGCCTATTCCAATCCGCACATCACCCTCACCGACGGCACGCCGCTGGGGGTTTCGCGGAACTACCTCGCCGACGTGGAGCTGCTCTACTACCCCTGGGGCGATTCCCGCTGGCGACCCTATTTCATGATCGGCCTGGGGCAGGCGACGTTCCGCTTCACCGACGACCAGAACCGCCTCGTTCACGAATCGCTCCTCAGCATGCCCCTCGGCGGCGGCTTCAAGTACTATCATTCCCCCTGGATGACCATCCGCTTCGACCTGACGGAAAATATTGGCTTTGGCTCCCACACTCTCGACAACCAGGCCAACTTCTCCCTCATGGCCGCCGTCGAATACCGCTTCGGCGGCCGCCGGCCGAGCTACTTCCCCTGGCACGGTAACACCG
This sequence comes from Planctomycetaceae bacterium, assembly GCA_005778405.1. GTDB lineage: Bacteria > Planctomycetota > Planctomycetia > Pirellulales > Pirellulaceae > SXOA01. The sequence goes on along the minus strand of SXOA01000098.1, from coordinate 47,952 downwards.
TGGGCTGGTGAGCCGAAGTAGGCAGTCGGCAGAAGGCAGTCGGCAGTGGCGCGATAACCGCCCACGCACCTCCCGATGGTATTGTTTTTATTCATGATTCGCGACTCTCTATTTCTTGCTGCCCGCGTTTCACAGTCGTTGCCTTAACTCACATCACTGACCGCACTTACGCCATTTTGAATCACGTGTTTATGATGCGATTTCCGCATGATTTTCGCGATTTCTTATTCATGTGTTCCCAAGACGTTGATGACCATTAATCAGCTCCCCTACGCGCTGCCCGATCTCCTGCCTCGCTCCCTCCAACAGACGTCAGACGAAGGTCGGCGACATCGCTTTCCGTCTCAAGTCTCTACTTTCAGATCTCAAATCCCAGTCCAGTATTTTCCCTCCCGGAAACGCAAGGTCTAAAGCTGTGCCGCCGCGTCCACGCGGCGACTCCCGACGTGGACGCGAGGGCAAGCTTCTCGGCGCGCAGTGAGGCCCCTATACTGAACTTAAGTATACAATAGCATGTTGGCACAGGCAAGAGGTCTGCACAAATAATATCCGAAGTTTTCACAGATAGTGGTGGCTTCGCGAGTTCCTGGCTGAATGCCAGCCGTTTTTCCGAGCAATTCGCCAGTGCTGAGCAGTCCAGCGCGGAGCGGCGCTCGTAATCTACGCACCTGTATACATCCCGGTTGGCACAGGCAAGAGGCTGACTGCCAGAGTCCTGGAAGCAGTTCATGAAGCAACCACATTTAGCTTGGTCGATATTTTCTGTTTCAATCTTCCAGCCAAACTGTTGTTGGTGCGTCTTCGCGCTCCAGAATCTCGCCGTTCTTAATCGCCTTGCGAATTCCGCGAGTCAGCTTTTCAAAAACTTTCGGTGGGATTCGAAACGTCTCGTTATTGAGAGTGGCGAACACGGCAAATTCACCTTCTTCTCCGTGGATACCAATCGTTCTGAATCCCGTTTTGAAACGCGGTTTCTTGCTCTTCTGTTTCGCCATTGGCGGCGGCTCCATTGAATGGGACTTCATACCTTTAAGCGACGAAGTCACATTTAGCTTAATGAATAGTACCCTCTGTGATCAATGCATAGATCGTCAAATATTCAGTATTTATGGCGGTCAGAAGATGAATCTCGACACTCGTCCGAGGTCTGAATTGTTTGGATCGGCCCTTGATCCTCGCAGAATTCGATCTAAGATCGCGAGTGTTGGACCAAATACAAGCTCCTTACAGTCACTAACGGGCGTGTCTTGAGGTGCACGCCATTGAAAGAAGGTTCGCGATGCTCGACGAATCCATCCCGTTGCCGTCGATTCTGGACGCGGACGAGCTTCGTCAACGAACTGCATATTGCCAATGGTGGATTCGCTTCTCAACGGAAGACTTCTCAGAATGGTATTGCGACGGCCGAACGCTAAGAGTCTCTCACTCGCTGGACGACAAAATCGAAGTCTACGACCTGGTTAAAGACCTCCAATACTACGAGTCGTTTCCGGCCTGCATCGAAGATTGGGCAGACGCCATTGCTCTGCGCATAGCCGATGAATCGGCCTTTGATTTTAGCGATGGCGAACGCGAAACAGTTCAAAAGGCGATTGCCGATTCGCTGGTCTTAAATCCCTCCGCGATTCGTCAGCTCATCGGAACCACGATCGTTGAAGAAGATTTCTTCGATGATTTGAATTAGGAAGATGGCGAAGGACGATTGGACGACCAGATGAGCGAGTAAATGCCCCTGGAATCGAACTTGAGCAGCTTTTGGTCACGCAGAACCTGAAGTTGCTGACGGATTTTGTCGCGAACGTGGCGGTTCTTGGGATACTTTGCCGAAAGCTCAATTTCAAAGGCGTAAACATCGGCGAGCGTGAAAGTTCGCTTGCCAAGCCGTTGGATACATTTCCATACGTCGGTGGTCCAGCCTCGACATTCGACTGTCACTCCCTCTAGCCACGCGAATTTCCTCCAGAGTTTGCGGACAGCGACGGTATCGAGTACGGAGCCACGCTGAATAACAAATACGCGCCCGTCGTGCGGAATTTCATCCAGCTTGATGCTGCAGCCGACCCAGCCCGCCCGTCGCGCGCTTGCCGACAGCGGTGGCGCGGCGATGATGGCGGCAGGCGTCAAGAAGTGTCGCGGGACGAGGAGTAGGTCCACGATTTCCCAAGGCTGTTTGCGATACGTCATGAAAGCGAAGTGTGGAGCCAAGCCAGCCGACACCCGCTCCATCATTGGGGCATACGCCGCGTCCCGCAGACTTCGCCCTAACGAGCCCTGTTTCGATTTGAGTTGGAATTCCGCCCCGCAGCGAGAGCAATCGAAATCGACAACCTTCGTGCCGCCTCGCGTTTGGCGCACGGACTTGTTCGGGCATGATGGGCAGTACATCGACTCCGAGAACCAGTTCTCCGTCACTCGTCGGGCGATTTGCGAGTTGGACTTGTAGCCGTCTGCTGCGGAGGGATCGAGTTGATTTCGCATGAGTGGGTAAGTCACTGTCGCATGAAGTTGCCAATGGATGAGCGAAGTATAATGTTCCGAAACACGCCATGTGACAAACCACATTGCTAAAACTTGTTCCCGCACGACCCGCCAGTGTATGCTGCGGTTGGTTTCTGAACGTCACCTGCTGGATTCTGCTGCCGTGCTTCGTTTGCTCGGTCATCAACGACGAGATAATTACCAGCTCACGCGCCGCGATTTGCTGCATGTGGGGGGACTGGGGCTGCTGGGAGTCGGGTTGGAGCAATTTTTGGCTTCGCAAGCGGCGCAGGCCGCGCCGACGGAGTCTCCCCGGACTTTTGGACGGGCCAAGTCTTGCATCTTGATCTACAAGTACGGCGCGCCGCCGCAGCACGAGACGTTTGATCCCAAGCCCGATGCGCCGGCGAATATTCAGGGGGAACTCAAGGCGACCGCGACCAAGATTCCCGGCATTCAGATTGGCGAAGGGCTTCCCAAAACCGCCGCCATTCTGGACCGGCTGACGGTGGTTCGCTCGCTGACGCATCCGTTTCCGCTGCACGGGACGGTCTATGCCACGACCGGGATTCCCGACGTCGATACCAAGATCGAATCGCTCCCCCGGCATCAACGGCAGTGGCCATTTATGGGGTCGCTGGTCGATTACCTCGCGGAGCGACAGTCGCCGGGGGCCGACGTGGAATTGCCGCGGAACATTGTGCTCCCCTGGGTGATGGGCTCCAAGAACGAGATTCCGCCGCTGGCCGGGCCGTATGGCGGCATGCTCGGGATGCGATATGACCCGGTCTATACTGAGTTCCTGGCCGAAGGGACGAAGCTGGCTCCGGAAATCGGCCGCGGCAAAGCATTCAAAGACCCGCTGCTGGGCATCCTGCCCACCGACCGCTTTCAGCTCCCCGGCGGAGCAGCCGCGGCGGGGGCGACGGAGAAGCTCGAAACCCGCCGCTCGCTCCTCACGCAATTCAATGACATTCGCCGCGACTTGGACAGCAGCCCCCGCATCGGCACGTTCCGCAAACAACAGCAACTGGCGTACTCCATCCTGACCTCCGGCAAAATGCAAGAGGCTCTCGACTTCGGCCGCGAGCCGCTGCCGATGCGGGAAGCGTATGGGATGAACCTCTTCGGCCAATCCTGCCTGGCCGCCCGCCGGCTGATTGAGGCGGGGAGCAAATTCGTGACCGTCATTTGGGACGCTTACGGCCTCAACGCCGGCTCGTGGGACACGCACCACAACCACTTCGGCCGGCTGAAGGACTTTCTGCTGCCTGTCTTCGACCAGACGTTCTCGGCCCTGATCCTGGACCTGGAACAGCGAGGCCTCTTGGACGAGACGCTGGTCCTCGTCCTCAGCGAGCACGGCCGCACACCGCAGATCGACAGCAAACCCCAAGGAGCCGGCCGGCATCACTGGTCGAGCGCCTACTCGCAGGTCTACGCCGGCGGCGGCATGGGGCGCGGACGAGTCATCGGACAGACGGACAAGATCGCCGGGGACGTGGTGGATAATCCCATCTCTCCCAAGGACATTCTCGCCACGGCGTTCCATCTGCTGGGCATCGACCCGGAGACGACCTTTCCCGATGCCCTGGGCCGCCCGCTGCCGCTCACGGGAACGGGGAAGTTCCGGCCGGAACTCGTGGAGTAGCTTCTCGCGCTGGTCCCCCGAAGGCGTCTTCACGAAATCTTCGCGCAACGTTCATACGGTCCATCGACGAGGTTCTTTTCAATGAGTGCCGATGAAGAACCGCCTGAAGGCGGGACTCCAACGGAGTTAAGCCATTGCAGCAGCCCCTGTTGCGCCGCATGATAGAGCGCTGAAATGCCCCGCAAATGGGCGGCCTGACGAGGCGGAATTTGGTTTTCCGCCACCAAGGGCCCGGCTGGGCATCGATGGGACGGTTCCGGCATGAGCAGACACCTACAGCGCGATATTGAGGCCATTAACCAGGAGCTTCTGGGCATCTCGTCGATGGTCGAGGACATGATCGACAAGGCGACCCAGGCCCTGAACGAGCGGAAGTTTGAGCTCGCCGACGATGTGGTCAAATCGGACCCGTATGTCGACCAGCACGAGGTGCATGTCGAGGAAGAATGCCTCAAAATGCTGGCCCTCCATCAGCCGGTGGCGGTGGACCTGCGGCGGATTGCCACGATGCTCAAGGTGAATGCCGACTTGGAGCGCATCGCCGATCTGGCGGTCAGCATCGCTCAGCGAGCCAAGGCCCTGCAGGAATATCCCGCCTTTACCGTCCCCGACCGGCTGCCGCAAATGGTGGTGCTGGCAACGCAGATGGTCCGCGGGGTGATGGACGCCTTCGTCAACATCGACACGGGAGCGGCTCGCCGGATCATCGCCATGGACAACGCCGTGGACCGTTTCAACTGCGACATCATCAGCGAATTGGAAACGACGATGAAGACCCGTCCGGAATTCGTTTCCGCCGCTCTGCACTGTTTTTCCGCGACCCGGCACATCGAGCGGATTGCCGACCACGCCACGAACATCGCCGAGGATGTCATCTACCTCGTCGAGGGGGACATCGTCCGGCACAAACACGATTTGATTCAAGAGACACCTACGTGAGAATGACCAATGACCAAGTACCAATGACTAATGATGCCTGCCCTTTATTGGTCATTGGGATTTGGTCATTGGTCATTCATTAAGCTATGCCCAAGACGAAAGTCCTCGTGGTTGAAGACGACCGCTCCCTGGTGGATGTCCTCACCTATAACCTCAAGCTGGCGGGTTACGAAGTCATTGTGGCGACCGACGGCCAGGACGGCATCTTGCAGGCGCAGCTCAAACAGCCGGACATTGTGCTGCTGGACCTGATGCTGCCGGTGGTGGATGGGCTGGATGTTTGCCGCCGATTGCGAGCGGGGACCGACACGCGGGACATGCTGATCGTGATGCTCACCGCCAAGGCCGAGGAATCGGACGAGCTGGTCGGCTTCTCGCTCGGGGCGGATGATTACGTCACCAAGCCATTCAGTGTGAAAGTGCTGCTGGAGCGGATCAAAGCCCTCCGTCGTCGCCGGCAGGTCGATCCGCTGACCGACGAAGTGACGACGAAAATGGGAGTCACCGTCGACCGCCGCAAACACCAGGCCAGCCTGGATGGAAAATCGATCCCCCTCACGCGCAGCGAATTCCGGCTACTGGACACGCTCATTCGCCAGTCCGGCCGAGTCTTTCTCCGCAGCGAGCTCATCGACGCCGCCCTCGGCGACGACGCGATGGTGATGGAGCGGACCATCGATGTCCATATCCGCTCGCTCCGCCGGAAAATGGGGAAAAAGGCGGACCTGGTGGAAACCGTCCGCGGGGTGGGCTATCGGTTCCGGGATACGGATGTAGAGTCTTGAATTGTATCCAAGTGTTTATCGGTGGGTGCGTTTTCTCACTTGCATCCCACCAACGGGTGATTATCTTGAAATCGGATGTCGCTTTGCATTGAGTTCAGGAACTCTTCCATGAATAAGCTCAAGTCGCTGATTGTGGTTTTCGGTCTGGTCCTGGTGGGAATCAATTGCGCCACACTTGAGGCCGGCCTGTTCAGCCGCTGCCGGCATCGTCGCAGCAGGTGTGATTGCCAGGGGATCATGGCGGCTGCACCTACCTACGGAAACTGTGCTTTGGGCACGACTTGCCTGAATTTCCCCTATGCCAACCACACGAGCTACTGCTCCTACTACTCGACGGTATGCAATGGAACTGGCGGCGTGAGCATGCCTTGCAACTGGGACGACGTCTGCGGGATTCCACCGGGAGGTTGCAGCAACTGTCCCTCGGGCAGTTGTAAGCCGCCTAATTATGCACGCAAGAAGACTTGTAGCAGCGATAGCCAGCAGTTCATGGACGGCGGCCTGGCAACTACTGGGATGATGGGGGACAAACCTGCGCCTGCCGATCTGACGAATGTCGATTCCAGCGCGAAGCCCGATAAGAAGGAAGGAACATTGGTTAAGCTCAATACCGCGGGGAAGACGCTCATCGTATGTCAACTCTGGGAAGTGGACGTGGATCCCAAAAAACACAACCCCGTCATCCCCGGAGACAAGAAGAAGTTCTTTATCGGGCACGAAGTGGCAGCGGCCCCGACCGGCGAGATGGACATGATTGCGGACGGCGACCGGACCTGGGACGAGCACTTCTGCTGCCTCAAGTACAAAGGCAAGTTCTACTCCGTCGTGTCCCACTCCACCACCAAATAGAATTACCCGCTCTTGCCTGGTTGCTCCCGGCTGAAGTCCTTGGCCTCTATTCGCGGCCGGGCAGATCGCACGCAGCGAAAACCGAGGCCGGGCCGGCGTTCGCTGCGGTTGAGCATCATTCGCATGCGCGGCCCTTGTTGCCAGTCGCTTGGGTCCGGGTGGCTTTCCAAAACGCTGAGCGTGCCGCCTCGGATGATTCGCTCCACTTGTACCGCCGGATTGTTGAAACCGGCCTCGCGCATTTTGGGATAGAGCGTAGCCCAGGTGCCCGTCCATTCAGCGACGTTCGAGTACAGTCCTTGGACCGGCGGCGACGTCGACAACTTATCGGCGGTTAAGACACTCACCCGTTCCATTTTCCACTCGCCCAGCTTTTCAGCCGAATTCCCCCAAGGAAAATCCTTGGTCCCATAGTCCGTCGCAGCCGCTTCATATTCCACTTCTTCAGGCAGGCGTTTTCCCACGCGCTCGGCATAAGCGACCGCCACATTGAAATCGACCATGGTCATCGGCATGTCATCGTCCGGCTGGCTTTTGTTGAGATCGGCGGGCACGAGGACCGGCAGGACTCGCCGGAACTCGCCATAGGTCACTTCGTGTGGGTCCATCCAGAACCCCATGACGCTGCGGCGGTGCAAGGGTGCCACCGTGAGCTTGTCCGAACCCATCAAAAAGCCGGGGGACCCCGAAAACATGGCCATCCCTTGTTCCACTGCTGCCGCTGGAACTTCAATTTTGGGGAGTTCCACGGCACCGCCGGATTCCAGCCTCGTCCAATGCTGATGTGCTAATCGATGCTGGGGAACACCTTCTTCGCGAGTTGGAACATGCCGGTAGACCTCGTGAAAGCCGTGGCCTTCGATCTGAGCGACCACCAGGTAATCGCCCGGGACTAATCGAGCCGAAAGAGAGCTGCCCGAGGCGCGGACCCGAGTTGGCTTTTCGATGATCGGCTCGCCGGTCAAAGGGTCGAGGGGCCAGAACACAACCATGATTGGCCAACCAGTCGGGGACGAAGCTGTCTCTTCCTTGGGCACCACCTCCAATCGAACGGGAATCGCCGGTGATGGAGTGAGCAGCCATTTTCCCACCGGTATCAGGAGCAGCAGCACCGCTACAGCGGCAATTCCACTGGCTACCGAGAGTGCCGGATTTCGCCTTATCCACCGCCAACTTCGCTCCGGCCAGCGGACGGGGCGGGCGTGGATTGGCTCGCCAGCGAGGTAGCGGCGGAGGTCGTCGGCGAAATCTTTCGCGGTGATGTAACGGCGGTTGGGTTCCTTTGCCATCGCCTTGAGGCAGATAGTTTCCAAATCGCGGGGAACTTCGCGATTGAGCCGCCGCGGCGGTTTCGGCTCCTCGTTCAGAATCTGATGCACCAGGCTGCGAGTTCCCCCTTGGAAAGGCCGCTCGCCGGTAAGCATCTCGTACAGCACGACGCCCAAGGAATACACATCGCTTCGCCGGTCGGCGCTGCCAGCGTCACCGCGGGCTTGCTCCGGAGACATGTAGGCCGGCGTCCCGAGAATTTCCCCTTCGGTCGTAATCGTAAAGTCCCCGCCGTCCGTCTTCGCCAGGCCGAAGTCGAGGACAAACAGCTTGTCCTCTCCTTCGAGCATGATGTTGCCGGGCTTCATATCCCGGTGGACCACCCCCTGGCCGTGTGCGTAGTCCAGAGCATCTGCGATCGTCGCGCACCAGCTTGCCGCTTCTTTGATTGTCGGCTGGCGGATCTTGAACTGCTCCGAGAGAGGAATTCCCTGAATGAAATCGCTGACGATATAGATCGTGTCTCCCTCGTAGCCGACCTCGTAAACCCTCACAATGTTGTCGTGCCGCAAGTTGGCCGCGGTTTGGGCTTCGCGCAGAAACAGCAGCCTGTCGGATTCCGACAGGTCCGACGTACGGGGAATTTTCACCGCCACGACTCGCTTGAGCTGTGTGTCGCGGGAACGCCAGACCTCGCCGAAGTGGCCACGCCCAACGAGGTCGATCAGCTCAAAATGGCCGACGGTTTTCCGCGGCTGGGGTTTGTAGGAGACCGTCTCGCCCGAATTCGGATCAATCTGGCTGCCGCACGAAGGGCACTTGATGTACTCCGCCGGAGTCTCAGGAATGATCTCCAGGCCGTGGTGGCAGTTGGGACAATGAATGCGCATATTTGCGACCTCACGCCAGGCAGTATTCGCTCTTCGCATTCAGGATAGTCTCCACCGTGGCCGGGGCACAACGGATGGGGTAGACTACCTATTGGAGCTTCCGAAAGAGGAAAAAAACATGGATCAGAAATCACTCACGGCCAAACTGCGGGAACTCCGGGCCCAGCTCGCGGCGACAAAGAATGCCGATCCGCACACGCTCGCACTCCTGACCGAGGTCACCGCGGATCTGGATCGGCTGCATGACGAGAGCCAGCCTTCCACGCAGGAAGATGTCGATTCCATTTCGGGGCGCGTGCAGAGCCTGCTGACGAAATTCGAAGCGGAGCACCCGCGGATCACATCGGTGCTGCAACAGATTCTGGATGGCCTGGCGAACATGGGAATCTAAATCCTCGCTTGTGGTCCGGTAATCCGACCTGGGAAAGGTTTATCGCCCGCTAGTGATCGTCGCACTCCCTATCCTGGCGGAAACGGCGACAAGCTCCTGCGCCTTGCCGCTCAAGACCAGCCGATAGAATACGAGCGGGGATCGTCCGCAGATTGCACAGATTTACGCCGAGGACGGAAAGCATCCGCAGATGCCGCAGACTTACACAGCTTGGAAGTCCATTTCGTTTGTAGCACTATGGTTTGCTGCGCTCGCGGGTTCGCTTTCTGTTGTTGCCGCTTCGGAGACAAAATTTGTCGGCAGTCAGACTTGCAATTCGGTCAGTTGTCATGGACGCACGGAGCCGCGGCGTGTTTCTGGCGGAGTGAACGGCGCGAGTCTGCAAGAATTTGCCCTCTATGAACGCCACGATCCGCACGTCAAGGCGGCGAAGACGTTGGCGAGCCCGGAGTTTCAAGCCATCATTGGCAAGCTGAGCGAGCGACCCGCGGGACCGACCCGCGCCACGGTTTACCACCAGTGCGCCCAGTGCCATGATCCCGAAGGGATGGCTGCTGAGGCAGTGCCAAGCAGTGCTGTGTCACACGGGATCAGCTGCGAAACTTGCCACGGCGGAGGTAAAGGCTGGCTGGCCCAGCATTATGAGCGCGATGTCAGTCGGTCGTCGCTTGTGGCGCTCGGGATGCGCGATACCAAGGACTTGCACGTTCGTGGCGATCTCTGCGCGTCCTGTCACGTTGGCGGTGCCCTGAAGAACGTCAATCACGACATGCTGGCTGCCGGTCATCCGCCGCTGCGGTTTGAACTGGCCGCCTATCATCGCAAGTTGACCAGCCACGATGAAGATGGAAAGCGGAGCCACTGGAACGATGCCCGCGAGCGAATTGGAACGAAGGATTTAGAAGTCAAGTTGTGGGAGGCCGGGCAGATCGCTTCCGCCAAGGCCGCGCTCGCGCTGTTGGAAAGCCGAGCCCACGCGGGCGCCTCCTGGCCCGAATTTGCCGAGTACGACTGCTTCAGTTGTCATCAGCGCCTGCGGCCATCGGATGGCAATCGCAGGGCCGTGGCGGGACTTCCCCAGTGGGGCCAGTGGAATCTTGTGTTTGCCGGCCCGGCAGCCGATTCGAAAGTGCTGAACACCCTGCGAGACGAAATGAGGCAGAGTTTTGCCTCCCAGCCTCATGTCGTGAAAGTCGCGGCTAGCAATGTTCGCAAGTCGCTCGGTACGAGCTTGTTCCTAGAAGATGCGACTTCCAGCCAACTGCTCAAGCTGCCCGCAGAGCCCAGCGAAGCGAGCAAATCGTGGGAAGCTCTCTGCCAGCGATATCTGGCCCAGCGTGTCCTGGAAAAATCCATAGGCGACGAGTTCCGAAAGTTGGAATTAGCCGGCAGAATCAGCACATCGGACCGCGTTTCCTTTAACAAGCAGCGCGGCGAAATTGACCACGATCTGGCGGCAGTGGGGCTCCAGCTTTCCTTTGCGGACAACAAACGCGAATGGCCGCGCGTCTTGGCTATCCCTCAAGGAATCGAGCAAGTGGAGTCGGACCTGACCGCGACAGCGGGTAAACTGCGGATGTTGCAAGCCTTCCTTGAGCCAAGACGATGACTCACCCTGGTCGAAATATCACGCGCTGGCTGTTCGCTGCCGCAATGGCGGCGGGGTTGCTGGTCGATTGTCAGTTTCCCGGCTTCGTCGCCGCCCAAGAGCCAGTGCAACCGGCCAAGCCGCCACTCGACTACACCAATACGGACAACTGCATCCTCTGCCACAGCGACACCGCCAAGATGAAGGACCACGCCGACTTCATCGGCATTGCTCCCGCGGATTTGTGGTCGAAGCTTGACAAGCATGGCCAGTCTTTCCTACTGCTGAAGGACAAGAGCCGCGAGCTGACGAACCGGATACTCGGCTTTGACCTGCGAGAGGCTTTTGCCGACGACGAATTTGCGAGCTTGTCGGAGGACGCGAAGCTGGCGGACAAGGTGCAAACGGTGCAGTCCTGCTTTCGCTGCCACGCAACCTGGCCTAAAGATGCGGAGCATCCTACGGGCAAGCTCACCGAGCCAGTCGAGCCACTCAGCCGCGGAGTGTCCTGCCAGGCGTGCCACGGACCGGCCGGGAGTTGGAGCGAAGCCCATTCGGGAAAGTGGTGGCGGCGGGTTTCGCACGAGGCCAAGAGCAAACTCGGCTTTCTGAATGTTCGCGATGGAGTGGTGCGGACGAAGCTGTGTGCATCCTGCCACGTCGGCAGCGTGGCCGAAGGGAAATTCGTAAAGCACCAGTGGTATGCCGCCGGCCACCCGCCGCTGCCAGGGTTTGAATACTCGGCCTTCGCCGCGCAGATGCCCGCTCACTGGAAACCGCTAGCGGACAAGGGAGACTTTGCCGGGCGGACGGCGGCGAGTCCGGTGGTTCCCGATGGCAAGGCGGAGCGGATCGTGCTGCGTCGGCGGAACATCGACATCGCGGACGCCGACATCAAAGCCCATTACCGCGAGGCGAATTTTCCCGCGGCGAAGGACGACGCTCCGTTTGCCAATCGGCCGCGGACGCAGGAGGTGACACTTTCGGGAGTCGTTGTGCTCAAAACCTATGCCGGTCTGGCGGGGGATTATGCGGAGGAAGCGGCCAAGGGAAACAAGCAATTCGCCTGGCCGGAATTCGCGCTTTATGACTGCGTTGCCTGCCATCACGAACTGCGACGGCAGGATGGATTGGCATCGCGTCCCAAGTTGAGCGGACCTCCTGGCCGGCCGCCAATGCCCCGCTGGACGCGCGCCCTTTTGGGACTCTCAACGGAACGAAAGCCCCAGATCGATGACGACCTTCGCGCTTTGGAACTTGCCTTCACGCAGCGCCCCTTCGGCGACCCCCAGCAAATCGCCGCTGCCGCCCTGAAACTGGCTCCCCAGCTTGAGGGGCTTTGTCAGGAGGTGGGCGCAGCGAAGTTTGACGAGGATCGGGCAGCCAAGTCGCTGGCAATCCTGCTGAGCTCAAGCGCTACGGCTGATGTGCGGGACTACGCTTCTGCACGGCAGGTTGCCTGGGCCGTTCAAGGACTGCGGCAGGACCAGGAGGGAATCCCTTATGGATTTGGTGCGAGCTTAGATCCCGAGCAACAGCAATCGCAGGATCGCATCGCGGCGTTCTTTCGTCGCGACAATCGCGATGAGCTGTTGCTCACTCTCCCTGCCCGGCAGGAAAACTCGGTGGCTGAAGACCTGCCGAAATTCCTGCGGGCCATGGGGGATTTCGATCCCGAGTGGTTTGCCGAGCGATTGAAAGCGGCCAAGGGCAAATAGAACTCCTACCTGCACCGTTTGCGGTCCTCACGGCGGGGCCTGGCACAGAGTATAATGGTGTTTCCCGCCTGAAGCAGTTCCTGCCCCATACGCCTGCCATGCTGCGACTTCCGCACCTGCTGATGTTCCTTGCGCTGCTGACCTGGCTCCATCCATGGGCCAGAGCCGACGAGAAGCCTCCGGCGGCTGAGCAGGAGCAATTCTTTGAAAAAAAAGTGCGGCCTGTCCTATCCGCCAATTGCTGGGAGTGCCACGGCGAAAGGAAGCAGGAATCGAGTTTTCGCCTCGACAGCCGGGCGGCCATTCTGAAAGGTGGTGACAGTGGTGCCAGCGGTGCCGTCCCCGGCCAATCGGACAAGAGTCTCCTGGTGAAGGCGATCCAGCACGTCGGCGACATCAAGATGCCGCCGGAAAAGAAGCTGACAGATCTTGAGATCGCTGATCTTTCGAAGTGGGTGGAAATGGGATTGCCGTGGCCAAAGACGGCAGAGGTTGCGAAGCCGCAAAGCCTGGAACAGCGCGTGGCGGAGTCGCGGAAGTCGCTGTGGTCGCTGCAACCGGTGGAGCGTCCGGCGATTCCCACCGTAAGCAAGCCCGAATGGTTTCATACGCCGGTGGATTCTTTCGTATTGGCGCTACTCGATGCGGCAAAACTCTCTCCGTCGCCGGAAGTTGACCGCCGCACGCTGATTCGTAGGGCAAGTTTTGATTTGCTCGGCTTGCCGCCAACGCCAGAAGAGGTGCGGGCGTTTGTCGATGATGCTTCGCCCGACGCTTACGAACGGCTGATTGACCGGATGCTCTCATCGCCCCGCTACGGGGAGCGGTGGGGCCGGCACTGGCTGGACGTGGCCCGCTATGGCGATACCAAGGGGTACGCCTTCATGCAGGAGCGGAAGTATCCGTTCTCTTACACCTATCGCGATTATGTGATTGGGGCGTTCAACAAGGATTTGCCCTACGACCGGTTCATAGTGGAGCAACTAGCAGCGGATAGGTTGCCGCTGGGGGAGGATAAGGCTCCGCTGGCGGCGATGGGTTTTCTCACAACGGGGCGGAAGTTCAACAACCACCATGACGACATCGACGACCAGATTGATGTCGTCTGCCGTGGCCTTTTGGGAATGACTGTCGCCTGCGCCCGCTGTCACGACCACAAGTACGACGCCATCCCATCGGAGGATTACTACTCACTCTTCGGCGTTTTCGACAGCAGCCAGCAGCCGGCGGAATTGCCGTTGATTGGGGAGGCGAAGCAGTCGGCGGAGTATCAGGCGTATGAAAAAGAATTGGCCACCAAGCAACAAGAGCTCACCGACTTCGACGCGAAGGTCCACGCGACTCTGACCGAGAAGGCCCGCAAGCAGCCGGCGGATTATCTGGCGCGGGCCTTGTTTGAAGAGCGTGATTTGCAAGTCTTCAAGGCACTTTCTTTTCTCTCCGATAACGCCAAGGACCTGCGGCGACGGCTGATTGAAAAGTGGCGGGAGTATCTAAAGCAGAATGCCCGGCCGGAGAATGCCTCACTCGGCCTGTGGTCGGAATTGGCCGCGCTGCCGGTGGAGGGCTTTGAGGAGAAGGCTGCTGGCGTTTTTGTGAAATGGAAGGCGCTGCCGGATGGAACCGCCGGTGGTCAATGTAATCCGCGGCTGAAAGCGGCTTTCGCTGCGGACGCTCCGAAAATCAAGCCGGATGTTGCTAGGATTTACGGCAAGTTGCTGGCCGATGCTCACGAAGAATGGCTCAAGGCGGGCGGCAACGAAGAATCCTTCGGCAAGTTGCCGGAGGACGCCCGGCAATTGGCGCAGATCATCGCGGGGAAGGATTCGCCGACGAACGTCCCGCTCGCCGACATTCAGCAGTTCTTCAGCCGCGACGAGCGGCAGAAGCGGAATGAAATCAAGCGGCAGGTGGAATCGTTCCAGGCCAATTCGCCGGTCGCTCCACCGCGAGCGATGGTCCTAAACGATACGCCGACGCCGCATGAGCCGAGCGTTCTCATTCGCGGCAATCCGGGACGGCCAGGCAAGCAAGTCCCGCGGCAGTTCCTGCTCGTCGTGGCCGGACAGGAGCGTACGCCTTTCAGGGACGGCAACAGCGGCCGGCTGGACCTGGCGAACTCGATTATTTCGGCCGAGAATCCACTCACCCGCCGCGTGATCGCCAATCGCATTTGGATGCATCACTTTGGTGAGCCGCTCGTTACGACACCGAGCGATTTCGGCATCCGCTCCGATGCGCCGACGCATCCCGAGCTGCTCGACTACCTCGCTTCGTTACTCCTCGACAGCGGCTGGTCGCTGAAGAGCCTGCATCGCACGCTGCTACTTTCCAGCACCTACCGTCAGGCCAGCATTGACCGCCTCGACTGCCGCGCGTCTGACCCGGAAAACCGCCTGTTGTGGCGGATGAATCGCCGTCGTCTGGAACTGGAAGCGACACGGGACACGCTCCTGGTGGCTGCCGATCGGCTCGATACGCAAATGGGTGGCCGGCCGGTCGATTTGACAGCCGTCAATTATTCGCGTCGCCGCGCGGTCTACGGATTCATCGACCGGCAGGATCTGCCAGGCATGTTCCGCGTGTTCGACATCGCCAGCCCCGACCAAAGCGCGGCCCGTCGTTCGCGGACGACGATCCCGCAGCAAGCCTTGTTCCTGATGAACAGCCCTTTCGTCGTCGACCAGTCCCGTGCCCTCGCCGCCCGCCCGGACGTCGCCGAAGTTGCGGATCCTGCCGCCCGCATCATCCGCCTCTACGAGATTCTCTTCTCCCGTCCAGCTAACGACGACGAAATCAATATCGGCCGCCAATTCATCGATTCCGCCGGCGCGGCATTAGTCGAGAGCGGAACTCGGCTTTCTCCGTGGGAGCAGTACTGCCAGCTTTTGCTGCTGACGAATGAGGGGATGTATATTGATTGACGAAACAATGAGTAGCAGAGACCTCAGCACAATCGATTGCACCCTCACCCGCCGCGAGCTCCTCCGCCGCTCTGGCATGGGGCTCGGCATGCTTGGCCTGGCCGGCGTGTTGCAGCAAGGTGGCTTGCTCGGCGCGGATGCCGCGTCAGCAACGGCCGGCAAATCCGGCGACGAAACGGCCGGCTACCAGAATCCGCTGGCGGAGCGCAAACCGCATTTTCCGGTCAAGGCGAAGCGGGTGATCCACCTGTTCATGAACGGCGGGCCGAGCCACGTCGATACGTTCGACCCCAAGCCGTCGCTGGA
This sequence comes from Planctomycetaceae bacterium, assembly GCA_005778405.1. Taxonomy (GTDB): domain Bacteria; phylum Planctomycetota; class Planctomycetia; order Pirellulales; family Pirellulaceae; genus SXOA01. The sequence continues at coordinate 32,164 of SXOA01000098.1, read as the reverse complement.
GAAATACGCCGGCAAACCGCTGCCGACGCAGAATCTAGCAACGGAGCGAAAGACCGGGGCCGCATTTCCCTCCCCTTTCAAATTTCAGAAGTACGGCCAGAGCGGCATCGAAGTCAGCGAGCTGTTCCAGCACACCGCCAAGCACATCGACGACATCGCCGTCATCCGCTCGATGCACGCCGACGTTCCCAACCACGAGCCGTCGCTGCTCCTGATGAACTGCGGCGACTCCCGTCTGGTACGGCCGAGCATGGGGTCGTGGCTCACCTACGGCCTGGGAACCGAGAACCTCAACCTTCCCGGCTTTGTGGCGATGGTCCCGGGCGGCTATCCGATTCAGGAGACGCAGAACTGGCAGGGGGCGTTCCTGCCGGGAGTATTCCAAGGAACCTATGTCAACACGGAGCATCGCACGGTCGAAAAGCTCGTCGAAAACATCCGCAATAACTATCTCACGCAATCGGCCCAGCGGCGGCAGCTCGACGTGCTCTCCGCGCTCAACAAAAAGCACGCCGAAGCCCGTGGCGGCGACCCGGCGCTGGACGCCCGCATCCATTCTTTTGAGCTCGCCTACCGCATGCAACAGGAGGCCGCCGAAGCCTTCGACGTCAATCGCGAGCCCAAGCATGTGCTCGAAGCCTACGGCAACGGCACTCAGGCCCGGCAAATCCTCATCGCCCGCCGGCTCATTGAGCGGGGCGTCCGCTTCGTGCAAGTCTGGCACGGCCAGGGCCAGCCGTGGGACAACCACGACGACATCGCCGTCGAACACCGCAAACTGGCGGGCCAGTGCGACCAGGCCATCGGGGCCCTCATCACCGACCTCAAGCGGCTCGGCCTCTTCGAGGAAACGCTCATCCTCTGGGGGGGCGAATTCGGCCGGACTCCCACCGTCGAACTGCCGCAAGCCGGGGCCAACGCGGGCAAAATCAACGGCCGCGACCACAACCACTGGGGCTTCACCTGCTGGCTGGCCGGCGGCGGCGTGAAAGGGGGGCAAACCTACGGGGCCACCGACGAATTCGGCTTCAAGGCGGTCGAGAAGCCGGTCCACGTCCACGATCTGCACGCCACCATGCTCCGCCTCATGGGGTTCGACCACACCCGCCTCACCTACCGCTACGCCGGCCGCGACTTCCGCTTGACGGACGTGCATGGGAAGGTGGTGGACGAGCTGATTGGGTGAGAGAGAATAAAGAGTCAGTGCTTCGAGCGAAGGGGCAACCACTGATTCCAAGAAAGAGTCCGACTACATCAGCCCCAGCGCCGCGATCAAATCCATCAGCGGCAGCGGGCAAAGCTGAATCAGGGTGAAGGCGGCCAGGAACGCGTAGCGGAGTCGCTTCTGTTCCGGCTCACATTGGGCCAGGCCCAGCAGCATCAAGATGCCCCCAAAGCCGCGGACGGGGGCGACGGCATAGGTGGTCGCGGCAAAGCAGAGGAGGGCGAGGCTGGCGACCAGAACCAATCGCGGAGAGCGGGGCAGAACTGCCGCGGCCAGAAAGAGCCCCGCCAGCAAGCCTTCGATGCCGAGCGTCCACCAGGTGAGTACTTGTGCGACGGTCGTCACACCGGAGGAGGTGTGCAACTGCACCTGACTCAGTTCGGTTCCCAGCAACTGACCCGCCACCAGCGATTCCCTGAGAGTACGATTCTCGGCCAGTTGCTCCAGCGAGAGTCCGCTCGTCCAAGACGCGACGTGGGCAAACCGTTCATCCGCCAGCAGTTCGAAGTGAAAGAACGAGCCGCTGAGATAGTCGGGGCTCGCGATTTTCCAAACCGCCGCCAGCAGCATGCACAGACCAAGAAGCCAACGGCTGGAAATGGCGAGGGCCAGCGGCTGCTCCGTTTTGGGAAGCGAAAAGGCGCAGCACAGGGCCAGCGACCAGTAGACGAACAAGTAGCGATGGTTGTCCGCGGACTCCCAGGTGAGAAAAACCCCGGTCCCCAGGATGGTCGCCGTGACATACCAGAAGGGCGATGACCGCAGAAGGCGCGGCATCGCGACTCCAAGCGCAAACCAGGCGGCGAGCGGCGCGAAGAGCAAACCATTATCCGCCGAACTGACCAGCAGGTGCAACATGGTCAGGAGCGGCAGCACACGGAGCGGCGCGAGTGATGGCAGGTCGAGTTGCAACTCGCGCAGTCGGCGCAGCGGTGAAAGGAGGAGCGTGTTCATGGCGATCCTTTCGCCTGCTCGCGTTTTACGGCTAGCAACTTTCCGGATTGCGAGTCAAATCGGTACTGCCAAACTTCCACCAAGACCGGGGCATGCTCGTGCTCCGCCAGCAACCTCGCCAGCCGGTCCAGGCGCTGAGGAGTCGGGGCCACCCGCAGTCGCAGCTCTTCGCGGGATAGGAATCGGGGAATTGCGATTGGCTTTCCCGCGTGCATTTCGCTGTCGCTCAGGCACCCTGCTTCGGCCTTCCAGCACCAAAGAAAGCGGCTGTCCTCGCTCTGGACGGTGGAGAACATTCCAAAGCCCCCCCCCTTCCAAGGCGTTTGCTGGCAGGCACTTACGCGATAAAGATGCAAGGCCGCCACAGCGCAGAGGCAGACCGGGGCGACGAAGACTCGCCGCCAAAACAGCCGGTTCAGAGGTGGACCCGAAGCGCGCAGCATACGGGTAAGTCTAGGCCGCAAATTACCCCCTCTCCCAAAGGGAGAGGGGACAGGACGGGCCTCGCCAGAAAAATCCGGATAAATCTCTCGACAACCGTGCGGCGAAGTGGCAAACTAAGGGCTGTGTCATCGGAGTGCCGGCGTTCGTCGGCCAAACGGAACAACTTCTTTGGGGAAATAGGAGGCGCTTATGTCGCTCCGCAAGAACAGAGCCTTTACGTTGGTTGAGTTGCTGGTGGTGATTTCCATTATTGGAGTGCTGATGGCGCTCCTGCTGCCCGCCATTGGCGCGGCGCGAGAGATGGCTCGCCGGATGGCCTGTGGCGCCAATCTGAAGCAAATCGGGCAGGCCACGATGGATTATGAAACGTCCAAGCACAATCTTCCCGCTTCGCGCTATTTCAACTCCACAAATACCCGTATCTATAGCTGGGTGAATGCGCTTCTTCCGGTAACGGATAACAACTCCGCGCGGCTCATTGATCAAGTCGAAGCAAACGGCGGCAATTTCAACACCGATCCTTCGCTGACGCTCAGTCTGCCCTGGCTGGTGTGCGGGACCGATGATTTCACCGACAGCGGTTCGGTCGATGGTATGTCGTACGCCTGCGTTTCCGGTCGCATGAATTTCGAGCCGGATAATGCCGGCAGCCTGGCGACCAACTTTCCGCTCGATTACGTCGAGAATGGCCTGTTCCCGGATCGGGTGACCTTTACTCCAGGCAGACGAGTCGAGCAATCTTCGCTCGCCGATGTTTCCAATGGGGACGGCACTTCGAACACCTTGATGTACTGCGAAAATGTCAATGTGACGAAGTGGCGAGTCGACATTTCCACCGTTCCCGCCAACAGCCGGCACGAATTCAATTTCGGCGTTATCTGGCTGCCGACGACGACTCCCCTCATCGGCCTTAACCAGGATATTCCCGCCCTTACAGTTCCCCCCTTGGATGCGGATCATGCTCGCCCTGGCAGCTTTCATCCCAATGGTTTCGTCGTCTGCATGGCGGACGGCTCGACCCGGTTCATCAACGATTCGATTCGTTATGACGTCTATTGCCGGTTGATGACCAGCAACGGCCGCAGGACGCAAGATCCGGATGCCGCCACGCCGATCTTAAATGGCAATGCCCTTCCCCTGGATCAACGCAGGCCGTTCCCACTCTGGCAGAACACCCCCATCCAGGCCGGCGATTACTAATCGCCCACGCCCCATCGCAGTATCTCCCTGGCCCAGCGCACCCGCGCTGGGCCTTTTTTTGTGAACTCCCTATCATCCGCACAACCCGCCCAGCCGATGTAAACGGATAGGCCGCCCGGCTGCCGCCGTTTCCATGCGGCTGCTAGCGGCGGAGATACGCCTTTCGGATTTCAGGGAAGTGGAGTGCAAAGCTCCCGCCGCCCCGCGACTGTAAGGGTGACGAAAGCCACCGATGCCACTGGCACGAGCCGGGAAGGCAGGCAAGTAGGACGACCCCAAGCCAGGATATCTGGTCCGGAAGCTCCACCACCACAAACTTTCCCCGTGGGAGGGAAAAGGAGTTTCCATGGATGGTCTCTTTTCGCGCGCGGGCTGTTTTTTGCCGGGCATCTTCCTGTGCGCTTGTGGATTTGCGCCCTGTCTTTCGGCTCAGGAGCTGCCTGTCGAACCGGTCGTCGAAACCTCCACCACCCGCGTCACCGACCAGCCCGCGGAAGAGCCCATTCCTGAACTGCCGCCGACCATCGTGCCAGGTCGCATCGGCAACTTCCCCGCCGAGCCGTTGGAAGGGGACTCCGTCCTCTCGCCCAACCGCAACGCCACCCCCGCCAGCCAGAGCGGCAGCTCGGTGACAGTCATCACCCAGGAGCAGATTCAGCAGGGAGGCCAAAGCACCGTGGCCGAAGTTCTCCGCGCGCAGCTCGGCGTGGATGTCGTCCGCCAAGGTGGGCCCGGCGGGCTCACCTCCGTCTTCCTTCGCGGCGGCAACTCGGCGCACACCAAGGTTTTGCTGGACGGCATTTCGCTGAACGACCCGAGCAATGCTTCTCGCCTGTTCGACTTCTCGAACCTGACCGTCGACAACATCGAACGGATCGAGGTTCTCCGCGGCCCGCAAAGCATGGTCTATGGGAGCGACGCCATCGGCGGCGTGATCAGCATCATCACCAAGCGGGGGGAGGGCCCGCTGGCGATTCGCGCCACCGGCATGGGAGGGAGCTTTAACACCGCCCAGACGAGCCTGAGCGCCAGCGGCGGCAATGAGCGGGCGTATTACTCCGTCCTGGGTTCCTTTCTCAGCACGGGGGGTATCTCCTCGGCAAGCGCCCGGAATGGCAACACCGAACACGATGCGTTCAATAACGGGACGGTCTCGGGGCGGATTGGCTACAACCTCGGCGACGCCTGGAACGTCGATTATGTCTTCCGCTATGTCGATGCGGCCGCTGAAGTCGACGATTTCGACTTCTTCACGGGCCTCCCCATTGATAATCTGATTCGCAAGAATCTGTCCAAGAACTTCGCCAACCGTGTGCAGCTTACGAACTGGATGGTGGATGGTCTCGTCCAGCAGAAGGTGGGGTTCAATCTCAACGACGTGGACCGCCGGGACACGGATCCGGATTTCTCGCCCGAGTCCTTTCACGGTCAGACGCGGGAACTCGACTATCAAATCAGCGCGCTCTTGACCGAAACCAACACGCTTTCCGGCGGAGCCAACTATCTGGCCGAGGATGCCGTTTCCTCGCTCAATCCAGAGGCTACGCAGAACATCAAAGGGATCTGGCTGCAGGATGCCTTTCAGATTGGCCCGAGCTGGTTCAATACCGCCGGCCTGCGGTGGGACGACGCCAGCCAGTCCGGCAGCGCCCAGACTTATCGCTTTACCAGTCTTTACGGAATTGAATCGCTGGGGCTGTCGTTTCATGGCTCGCTCGGCACCGGCTTTCGCCAGCCGGCTTTGGCGGAGAATCTGTTTGCCTTCGGCAACCCCAATCTGCGGCCGGAGCACAGCAAGGGGTGGGACTTCGGTGCTCGCCAGCGGGTTTGGGGAGAGGCCCTGTACGTGGACGCGACCTACTTCCGCAACGACTTCCGCGACCTCATCATCTTCGACTTCAGTACGTTCTCGCTGGCCAACGTGGGCAGGGCCCGCTCCAGCGGCGTGGAGCTGACGATCAATTCGCTCATCACGCAGCAGCTTTCGATGAACGCCAGCTACACCTTTGACGACACGCTCAACCTGGACACCGGCGCGCAGCTCGTCCGCCGCCCGCGGAACAAGATGCTGCTCGCCTTCACCCGCTTGTCGCGGGACTGCCGCTCGTCGGTCACGCTCTCCACCCTTTATGTCGGCACGCGGCTGGACACCGGCAACAGGACTCTCGGCCAGTACACGCTTTTGAATCTGAGCGGCACCTATCAGGCCACGGAGCGGGTGCAATTCTTCGGCCGGCTCGACAACATCACGAACACCTATTACGAAGAGGCCCGCGGCTTCGGGACACCCGGCTTTGGAATGTACGGCGGGCTGAACGTGACGTGGTGACGTAGCGGACTGCTACGAAAAATCGCTTGTGCAGTTGGGGATGCACATGGCGGTCAGCACAACGGCGTACAACGCAAAGCCGATGAGTCCCATGATCAGGCTGCAGGGGTCAAGGCTGAGCACGGACATGAAGAGCGAGAAACACTGGATCAGCAGGAAAAGTACACTCACGACGATCGACACAATCTTGGCCCAGAACCGCTTTCGTAGCAGTCCCACTCCCGTGCTGATCAGCAGTACCGAAAGCCCCATGAACAGCAGGGTGAAAGGGAGCAGGCACAACAATCCCATTCCCGTAATTGCGGCCAGTGCCGGGCCAGCATTTTGCATTTCCGGATTGTCGCCCGGAGCATTCGCCGCCACAGCCGCGCCCCCCACCAACAGAAATATCATCAAGACGCCAAACGCAATCGTCGCTATGGCATAAAGCCCGCCGTAAAGGAATTCAATGATCGAGGCGATGATGACCATGGGGTGCAGGCCGCTGCGAGCTTGCCCGCCGTACTGATTGCCGTACGACATGGTGCTGGGGCTTGAGTACGGATTGGCGGGTGGGCCATAGCCTCCTCCCCCATAACCGCCATAGGACGGAGCGCCCCCAAAGCTGGGAGCACTGGCCGGAAAAGCGGGTGCCTGGTAGGTGGACAGCGCCGTCGACGGCAGCGGCGTTCCCAGCGCGGCATTTCCCAGGCCGAAGGGGTCGTTACTTGCGGAAGTTGCCGGGCCGAGAAAGTCGAGTCCCGCCGCTTCTTTGGTGGGAACCGCCGCGGGCGCGGATTTGTCCAAGCTGGGATAGATTTCGCTCGCCCACTGCCACTGGTCGGCTCCGTCCTTCAATAGCTGGCAGTCGGCCGAAATGCGGCCTTCCTTGAACCACTCATCGAGCTCGGTTCGCGGGACGGGGCCAAACTGGCTGCCGTCGGTCGTTTGCATGTGCCAGTTTTCGACCCTTTTCACCACCGTGGACGCGGCGGGGGCCTGCGGAGCATCGAGGGGGACCGAAATCACCGCCTGGCACTTGGGGCATTTGGTCTTCTTTCCCGCGGCCGTATCGGGAGCCTTGAGCTTGGCGTTGCAACTGGAGCAGGTGACTTGCAAGGGCATGAGCGAGGTTCCAAAAAACGTGCGTAAGGCTTCCAGCCGCCTGTCCAGAACGATGGTAAAAGAGAGTTCGTACTAGACTAGGTTATCTTGCCCGGATGTTGACTGGCAAGCACTAACTTATTCAAGTGTCAACAATCGGCACTTTGCATAACGCGGAGCTTGGCGGATACTGCAACTTTGGCTCTCCGTCCTAGAAAGGCTCCCGCATGTCCCTGCTGGTCGTCGGTTCCGTTGCCCTGGATAGCATTCAAACCCCTGCCGCTACGCGAGAGCGTGTCCTCGGCGGTTCGGCCGTGCATTTCTCGTATGCCGCCAGCTTCTTCGGCCCGGTGCGGCTGGTGGGTGTCGTCGGCGAGGATTGGCCCGGCGAACACACGGCACTTCTGAACGGCCGGAAGATCGATACCAGCGGTCTGCACGTGGTGAAAGGAGGAAAGACATTCTACTGGAAGGGGAAATACCATTCCAACATGAACGACCGGGACACGCTGGAAGTCCATCTCAACGTCTTTGGCGACTTCAAACCGGCCCTCTCCGAGGACTTCCGACGCAGCGATTACCTATTCCTGGCGAACGCCTCGCCGGTCACGCAGCTCAAAACGCTGGAGCAAATGACTGGCCCCAAGCTCGTCGTCGCCGACACGATGGACCTCTGGATCACTGAGCAGCACGACGAGCTGATGCAGCTCTTCCGCAAGCTCGACGGCCTGGTTCTCAACGACAGCGAGGCCAAGCTACTCACCGGCGAAGAAAACCTGGTCGCTGCCGGCCACAAAGTCCGCGCGATGGGGCCGAAATTCGTGGTCATCAAAAAGGGGGAACACGGGGCCATGTTCTTCGCCGAGCACGAGATGTACGTCCTCCCCGCCTACCCCACCGCCCGCCTCGTCGACCCCACCGGAGCCGGCGACAGCTTCGCCGGCGGCATGATGGGCTACCTGGCCGCCAAGAACGACTTCGACCCACAGTCCCTGAAAGAAGCCATGGCCTACGGCATCGTTATCGCCAGCTTCAACGTGGAAGACTTCAGCCTCGACCGGCTCAAGGGGATCGACCGAGGGGAGCTGGATTTGCGGATGGAGCGGTATAAGAAGATGCTGAGCTTTTAGCCGCCACGATGAATACAAAAGTTGAACCGCGGAGGACGCGGAGAGGCGCAGAGACAGAACGAAATGAACTTCAGACAGCATACATTCCTCTTACTTATTTCTCCTCCTACCTCTGCGTCACTCCGCGTTCTCTGCGGTTAATCCCCTGCCGTTAGTCGATAGACCATGCGTCCCATCCGCACCTTCATCGCCGTCGAGCTATCTGGCACCGTTATTGCGCGGGCGCAGGAGGCGATCAAGCTGCTCAAGACGAGTGGCGCGGAGGTGGGATGGGTGGATAGCGCTCAGATGCATCTGACGTTGAAGTTTCTGGGAAACGTGACGGAGATTGAAACTCCTGATGTCTGCCGCGTGGTGGCGGAGGCGGCAGCCGGAATTGAACCCTTCGAGATTGTCTTCAAGGGGCTTGGGGCGTTTCCGCGCGTGAGCGAGCCACGGACGATTTGGCTGGGGATCGATCAAGGGCAAAAGGAACTCTCGGTGTTGCACACCGCGATTGAAGACGCGCTCAAAAAGGAAATGGGCTTCGGCAAAGAGCATCGCAAGTTCCACCCGCATCTCACCCTCGGCCGGCTGCGGAAAGAATCCGACCCGGCCCGCGACGGACTCTCGCGGCTTATCCAGGAAAACGCGAGCTTTGACGGCGATCTGACCGTCGTGGATGAGGTCGTCACCTTTGCCAGCTTTCTCGGGCGGCAAGGGCCGGCTCATGAGCCGATAGGACATGCGACGCTCGGGGAGTGAACACACCTAAAAAAACAAGGGGCAAGCGACATGTACGAGTTGTCCGACGTGTGTTGCGAACAGAATGCCGACCCGAAGAAACAGCGGCGCGCCATTGAATCGCTCCTTAAGGCCGGCGCGGACGTGAACGAATCCGACAAGAACGGCGTCACTCCGTTGCATCACGCCGTCCGCTTTCGGAGCCCCGCTGCCGTCCAAGCTTTGCTGCACCACGGGGCGCTCGTCAACAAGGCGTGCAATCGCTCAGGGGGAACCGCGCTGCATCGAGCGGTGACCTCGACGGGGGCCCCTGGCACAGCCGGGAAAAGAGACCAGGTGCTAGAGATTATCGACATCCTTATGAGAGCTGGCGCGAACCCGGCGCTCAAGAACAAGAACGGTAAAAAGCCGGCTGACTACGTGCACGACAAGAAGATCTTGAGCCGGCTAAGGAAGATGTAGCTAAACTCGCTGTTAACGATGGTCGTCTTGATCACTGGGGGTGTTGGCAAACCCAGGCCGTAAGTGGCTTGTCTGCAATGACTTACATACGTTTACGCCCCCCGATTAACCAACAGGTAGAAATGGCATGGACGGCAGCGAAAAGTTTTTTGGATTGCCTCTTGACCGCCGATAATAGCCTCTGTACACTACTATCCAGTTGATGATAAGTAGCCCTTGTACATGCCACGGCTTGCACGGCCGGGCGAATTTTCCCATAAAGGAGCATTCCATGGTGGCGACGGCAGAAAAACCCGAAAAGGCGAACGGAAAAATGGCCAAGAAGGAAAAAGCAAACAAGGCGGAGTCGGGCTCCAAGATGGACGCCCTGATGGACCAGAACCCGAACCTCAAGCTGGCTTTTCAGCAAATCGAAAAGCAGTTCGGCGAAGGCTCGATCATGCCGCTGGATGGCAGCGTCAGTATGAAGATTGAGGGCATTCCCACCGGCAGTTTGTCGCTGGACGTGGCTCTCGGCGGCCAGGGGATTCCCCGCGGTCGAATCATCGAGGTCTTTGGCCCCGAATCAAGCGGCAAGACCACGCTCGCCCTGCATGTCATCGCCCAGGCTCAAAAGCTCGACGGCGTGGCCGCCTTCATCGACGCGGAACACGCCTTCGACCCCAGTTGGGCCAAGAAGCTCGGCGTGCAGCTCGACACGCTCCTCGTCAGCCAGCCGAACAACGGCGAAGAGGCGATGCAGATTACGGAAATGCTCATCAAGTCCAACGCCGTCGATGTGATCGTCATCGACTCCGTGGCCGCCCTCGTGCCCAAGCACGAGCTCGACGGCGAAATCGGCGATACGCACGTCGGCCTGCAGGCCCGCTTGATGAGCCAGTCGATGCGGAAGCTCACCGGCGCAATTTCCAAGAGCAAGACCTGCGTCATCTTCATCAACCAGATCCGCGACAAGATTGGCGTTTCTTACGGTAGTCCGGAAACGACTCCCGGCGGCCGGGCATTGAAGTTCTATAGCTCCTGCCGTCTCGACATCCGCCGCATCAGCCAGCTCAAGGAAGGGGAAGATGTGGTGGGGCAGCGGGTCCGCGTGAAAGTGGTCAAGAACAAAGTCGCGCCTCCCTTCCGCGTCGCCGAGTTCGACATGATGCACACCTGCGGCATCAGCTATGAAGGGGACATCATCGACCTGGGGGTCAACGAGAAAATCCTCACCCGCAGCGGCTCGTGGTTCAAATACGGCGAGGTCTACCTGGGGCAAGGAAAGGAAAAGGCCCGCGCCTACCTGCTGGAAAACCCAAAGGTCACTGCCGAAATCCGCGAGAAGATTCTCGCCAGCGGAGTCCACGCCCCCATGGCCGCGGAAGCCGCGGCGGCGACAGAAGTGGATAGTTAGGCAAGGGTGACGAACCGGCATGTCCGCTCACGGAGTGAGCGGACTACATTGCGGACTACTCTTCCCGGTACAGGGCCGGCTCATCGGTGCCGTCGCCGTTGAAGTCGCCAACCACCGGCAGGTCGCCGGCGGTGCCCAGTTCAATCACCTGGTCCGCGGCGTCGATCCGCCGATTGCCGTTGGTATCGATGATCCACTTGCCGGCGCGGTAGATGCCGATCTCGTCGATGCCGTCGCCGTTGAAGTCGCCGACTACGGGAAGGTCTCCGTCCTGCCCGAACTCAGCGACCTCGTCCCCCTTGGACCAGCGGCCGTCGCCGTCGGTATCAAAGTGCCACTGGCCATCCCGAAAGATGCCAATGCTGCCAATGCCGTCCCCGTTCCAATCGCCGGCAATCGGTATGTCGCTTTCGGCACCGAAATAGAAAACGTGGTCGATCAGGTCGGCACGCTCCCGGCCGCTGGCGGTTAACTTGAGGAGTCGATCTCCTTCCGTGGCCTGCTCCGGCTGCGGCGGCACGTTTTTGGGCCGTTTCTTCAGCCGGTTGTGGGGATCGGGAAGGCCCGGCTCGTATTGATGGTGACGCGGATCCCCCGCCCATTCGGGGCCGAAAATGCCGATGTCGTCCTTGCCGTCTCCGTCCCAATCGCCAACCACGGGGAGGTCGGCCTCGTTGCCGAGCTTGGCCCAGAGATCGTCGGCGTCCCACTTGCCGTTTCCATTCAGGTCCAGCAGCCACTCTCCCTTGTAGAAGATGCCGATCTCGCTGGTGCCGTCGCCGTCCCAATCACCGGTGACGGGCAGGGCACCTTTGATTCCATAGGCGATCGGCCGGTCAATGCCCGGCGAGAGTGTGTCGATCGTCCAAGTGCCGCCGGCCAGCCGGTCGCTCTTCCACTGGGTGCCGTTCACGAACAACACCGGCTGCCAGGCCAGCCCAGCAATCTTGGTGCTGCGGCTGGATGTGCGCGGGAGCCCAGCGTTCATGACCGAAAGATGCCATGAATAGGCACTGCCGGCACCGCCTATGTACTCCGGCGGGGGAACCGGCGGATTGAAGTTCTCCGGCGGCAGCGGCGGAGGGGGCGGGATGAACAGGATTGGCTCCGGCGGTGGGGGAAGCGGTGGCGGAGAGGGAGGCGGCGGAACAAAGAAAGTCGTCACCTGCACTTCGCTGAAGTTGTTGAGGACCGAATGCTGACCGGCGGCCAGCGAAACTTGCAAAATGGCGTCGTTGCGGAGCGGGATCCCTTCTTGAATGAACGGATCAATCAGCCCAGGAATCAGCGCGGTATTCAGGTTGAGCGCCATGCCGCTGGTGGAACCCGGAGTGTCGCGGCTGTCGAGGTAACCGGTTGGCTGGTCGACCTCCACAATGGTGTAGTTCCCCTGTCGCAGGCCGCGGAATTCGTAATAGCCATTCGCATCCGTCCGAACGCGGAGCGGGCCGGGGCCATACAGTCCCGGCAAAACATCCGCTCCCGTCACCGGCGCTGCGGTATCGCTGAACCGCAATTCGAGCAGCACACCCGCCAGCCGCTGGTCATCGGGGGTGAGCAGGCCGTCGCGAATGTCGTACAAGTTGCTGGGGACTCGGCCATCGGGGGTAAAAATCACTGGCCCGTCACGAAATACATAGCCGCTGATACTGCCGACGAGTTGCTCGCAAAAGTCATAGTTGATGGCCTGATCGCCGCTGGTCAGGCTCACGTCCACAATGAGGTCGGTGGTCAGGTCGTCGCCCCCGTGCGACCCGGCCATTTGCCCCCCCTGCACATATCCGCTCGGCTGATATTCGTGCACGCTGTAGGTGTTCGGTACCAGGTCGTCGAATTGATACTGGCCACTCGAGTCCGTGAACGTCGTCTGGACAACAATGCCATTGCCATCCAGCAGTTCAATCTTCACGCCGGAGAGGGGCTGCTCGTTGCTATCCAAGATGCAGTCGTTGTTGAGATCCACCCAAACGCGACCGGCGATGCTCACCGGCAGGATTTCGCAGAAGTTGTATTCCACGAGCTGCGCCCCGGCCAGAATGTCAATCGCCGAAATCAGGTCCTGAACGCTTCCATCGCCCCCGCCAGTGCCCGGAACCGTCCCTCCTTGCAGATAGTCCGGCGGCTGAAATTCTCGCACCGCGTACTTCCCCGGCACCAGATTTTCGAAGCGATACTCGCCATTGGCATCGGTCGTCGTCGTCTGGATGACCGTCCCTTGCTCATTCAGCAACTGCACCGTCACTCCAGACAGCGGCTGGTCGTTTTCATCGAAGATGCAGTCCTCGTTTGGATCGAAAAAGACCCGACCGGCGATGCTAGCGGGAAGAAGTTCGCAAAAGTCATAATGAACGCCGTTCTGCCCGCCGGTCAGCACGATGCCTCCCAGGTTGTCATCGGTCGCCACCCCAACATGCACACCATTGATCGTACCGACGTGGTCGTCGCCATCAATCAGTCCGGCAGGCGTGAACTCCACCACCGAGTACGTCCCCGGCAGCAGGTTGGTGAATTCATACTCGCCCGCGGCATTGGTCTGGGTCGTGGCAATGGTCGTTCCCGCCGCGTCCTTGAGGATGAGTTGCACGCCCGCCAGCGGCGTCGAGGTGTCTCCCTCTTCCTCGCAGTTGCCAAATTCATCTGTCAGACGGACATGGCCGCGGATCGAAGACGGCAGATACTCGGCAAAGTCGTAGTGCACACCATGCAGATTCCCCAACGGAATGTTAATCTCGGTCAGCACGTCGGGATTGCCGCTGACGGTGCTGCCCGTCGCCGAGCCCGAGACCGTGCCCGGAATGGCCCCGACGCTAAAGTAGCTGCTCGGCTGTGTCTCGCGCACCTGGTAGATGCCGGGAGTGAGGTTGTGCTCCGTGCCAAATTTGTAGAAGCCCAGCGAGTCCGTCGTCGTCGTCTTTCCGGTAAAGACGAAATCGGCTCCTTGTCTCTTCCAGAGGGCCAGGGTCACTCCCGCAATCGGCGGCTCGGCGGGGTCCCGGTGCAGATCGAGGTTGTATTCCTGATAGACGTTGCCCGAGATGCTGATGGGCAGCGGCTGCTGTTGCAGCGGCAAGAGTGCGCCGGTGCTGCGGTCGCGTTTTCCATGATAGTCGTCGTGGGGCAAGCCACTCGTGTTGCCCGACGAGATCAGCAGGTTGCTGCCGGCAAAGAGCGGGTCGTACAGGTTCTTGAATTTGACGGTGCCGCTCACGTCGTAGTGATGTGATTCCCGGAACGTCCCCGTAAGCAGCGAGTCCTGAAACTCGACCCCCGACGCAATCGGATCAACCCCGGAGTTGATTTCGAACAAGTCCGTCACTGCCGGGTCGAACTGCTGGATTTCATCCACGTCGATGGAAAACCGCAGCTTGTCGCCGGCATGGAAGCCCGAGAAGTCGAGGACCAGCCTGCTTGAGCCATCGACAACACTGGCCGTCACGCTGCCGCCGCCGGTGATGGAGACCAGTTGAAACGCATACGCCTGATCTGCTCCGAGTCCGCCGAAGGATGTGTCGAAAATCATGTCCCCCACGCTCAACCCCTGGGGCCCGTGATCGCCATCAATAACGACGCGAGTCAACTCCGTCCCGGCAGCTCCACCCTGGAACTGCACCTCGAACGTGTCGCCGTGCAGGTCAGAACCGCCGTCCTCCTCGATGTAAACCACGCCCAACTTGAGCGGATCCGCATCCAGCATCTGCCGCTCTTCCATCCGCTCGAAGCGGCATTGTCGGGTGGCGCCACTCTCGGCCATCTTGGCTGTCTTGCGGCGGCGGCGAGCCAGTTTAGGCGCGGGGATGGGCGCATGGGAGGCATCCACCCGTTTCCGCCATCCAAACAGCAGGTTCCACAATCCCACGAGTCACCTCGCTTACTTCTTCCAGGTCTCTGCTTCTTTGCGCGTTCCGATCCGCCGCCCCGGCCCAATCGGCTCCGCGGCGATGTGGTCGGTCACTGTCCAAATCCGAACGGTGGTGTCATAGCCTGCCGAAACGAGCATCTTCCCCAGGCAATCGAGCGCGGCCACCGTCCCCGTGTGCCTCAGCAGCAATCCCAACTCCTGGCGCTCGCGCACGTCCCATAGGCGAACGATGTTGTCGCTGCCGCCGACCGCCAGGTGATGTGGTCCGTAGTACACGAGCGACATGAATTTCACGGGGCGAATGTCGAGTGCATACGGCTTGGTCTCCACATCAGTCGGAGTGATATGGATTGTCCGATCTTCGCCGACCGAAGCCAGGAATTGGCCATCGGGAGAGTAGGCCAGCGCCCGAATCCGCTGCTGATGAGCGCGGACGTCGCGGAGCTTGTCGCCACTTGCCGCGTCGTAGATTCGAATAGTCCCGCACCGTCCACCGGCCGCCAATTGGGCATCATCGGGAGAGAACGCCACCGCCCGCATGTCGGGGCACGGCGCGGCAAGCTCGTTCGCGAGTTTGCGTCCCTCCACGTCATAGAGATGAATCTGCTTTTGAAACCCCGCCGCAGCCAACTGCTTGCCGTCGTGGCTGTAACGGAGATGGACAACGGCTTGCTGTTGCGCACCCAGTTCAGCAATCCACTCGCCGGACGCCGCATCCCACAAATGGATGGCGCGGTCATTAGCCGCGGAGGCGAGTTCTTTGCCGCTGGGGGAATAGTCGACTGCGCGAACCCAGTCGGTATGTTTGACGAGGCGCTGAATCTGCTTCCCGTCGGCCAGGCTAAAGACCCTTACAATGTGGTCGTCCCCGGCCGTCGCCAGCCACTCGCCATCCCGATGCACCCGCACCGCGGTGACCACCGGCGGCGTGTTCTGGTCCGGATCGGGCGAGAGCTGGATCATCCGCGACGGCCAGTTGAAGGCCGCTACCCTTGCCGCCACCTCGGCGCGAACAGCGCTTGGACCTGTCCACAACACTCCAGCCGCCAGCGTACCGGCGGCACACGCAAGAAACTGTCGGCGGCTCTTTCGCATCATGCGCATACGCCCGTAAAGAAGCTAGCAATCATCCCTGGCAGGGCGCAGTCACATTGGGAGCGGACTGCGCAGCGCCCCTCTCCCGGCTCTATCGGTGCGGACCCCCGGCGGGCCGCAAAAGAACTGCCGCAGTCGGCAGCGTCGCGTCAAGATGTGACGATTGGGAGGAGCCTGTTGAGTACACTTCGAGCGTGTCCAAAACAGTTACCGAGGATTGCATCACTTGCTGTCGCCTGCCAACAGTAGCACGGGGACCAATTCAGCGGCGTTTGTGCATCATGTGGGGCGGACGTCGTGATTGCAGGCTGTAGAGAGCATTCGCTGCGAGCCGAGACACCGCGCGCAAGTCGGCCGCATGCTGCTACGTGCGAACATCCTGGGTCTGGATATCCTGTCCATTTTGCGACGAGAGCAGACTGTCGGCGATTCACTCCGCGTGGTGAGAAATGCGGTCTAAGCCCTCCGCTCGCCAGACTCAAGCAGCTTGGCTACTTCCTCCGCCGCGGTCCGCAGACTGGCAACCGCCATCTGAAAGTTCGTGTGCGTGGAGACCTGGGGCTGGATATCGGAAAACTCTTCGGACGCTTTCTTGAGCTTGCCGAGCTTCTTGCGAGCCAACTTGAGGTATTCCTCGGAGTTTCCTTCCTTGAGCGGTCCACCGAGGGCCAGCATATAGTCGTACAGGTCCCGGTGAACCTCGGCCAGCTCGTCGTCCTCTTGGCCTTCGTCGCTATGTTTCAAAAAAGCCCGCACCATCCAGACGTGGGCAAGCTGAGAATCTACGGCAAGCATCAACTCGTGGGGGGACATCCAGGGAAGTCTAGCCAGCAGGCGGTCAAGGAGCAATCACGCGGTCAAGTTCATTGCATTACGTTACCGGCAGGAGTATGATTGACAATTCGTTCGTGCGCTAACAATGTGGGCCGCACTGCCATGCTTGACTACGATTTTGAAAACAGCGTCGGCTTTTGGGTCATAACGGCGGCCAACGACTACCAGCGGGCCATCAATGATGAATTGGCCCCCCAGGGGATTACCTACCGGCAGTGCCAGGTGCTCGGCTTTCTGGCGCTCGAAGGGCCGCTGGCGCAGTGCAAGTTGGCCGAGCTCATGCGGATTGAGCCACCCACGCTCGTCGGCATTCTGGACCGGATGGAGCGCGACGGCTGGATTTGCCGGGTGAGTGACCCGGCTGACAAGCGGCGCAAGCTGATTCGTCCCGAAGCGCCCGCCAAGCCGGTTTGGAACAAGGTTGTGGCTGCCGCCAGGCGGGTCCGCAGGCGAGCCGCCCACGGACTTTCTCCCAGTGAGATGGCCACGCTCAAGCGGCTCCTGGCCTGTGTTCAGCAAAACCTCCAATCCACTCCGACAGCCAATGAGGCGGGGTAATCATGATTCAGAACTTGAGAATAGCGAATCATCAGGGTGGCATGGCCACTGCTTTGAGTGGCCATGTGCCGTTGAGAACCACGCCCACGCAAAGCCGTGGGCGTGCCACCCAGTTGCTCTCAATAGGCACCTTGGTACTCGGCGCTGTCCAGGCTGCTTTCGCCCAGGCCCCCAAAGCAGGAGCGCCGGCGCAGCCAGCTCCCAAAGTGTTCGTCGTCTCCGTGCGCCAGGACACTGTCAGCGAGCCCAGGTCTTTCGTCGGCACCATCAAGCCGCTGCGCAAAAGCATCGTCGGCAGTGCCGCTCCGGGACGGGTCGAGGAATACCTGGTCAACGACGGCGACTTCGTGACGAAAGGTCAGCCGATTGCCCATCTCCGCCGCGGCATTATTGGGGCAGAAAAGAAGGCGGCCGAGGCGGAGCTCAGGCTGAGGAAGGCCGAGTTGGCGGAATTGGCCGACTCCTGGGGCGACAAGGTGAAACACGCCCAGGCCAAGCTGGCCAGCGCGCAGGCGATGCTCGCCTTCCGGGAGTCCAAACGCGAACGAGGCAAGACGCTCGGGCCTTCCGCCACGCGCGAAGAATTAGAGGAGAACATCGCGCTGGCGTCGCAAACCCAAGCGCTGGTGGAGGAGGCGATTACCGCCGTCCGGCTGTTGACCCGAGGGCCCAATCAACAACTGGAGCCTGGACACAAGAACGAAGCCGAGATGACTGCTGCGGCAACCTGGACCTACGCGCTGGGAGAGGCCAAAATCGCCGTGCAAGCAGCCGAGGTCGAAAGGCTGACGGAGCAATTTGACCGACATACAATGTTCGCCCCTTTCGACGGCTATGTCACAGCGGAGCTGACCGAAGTCGGCCAGTGGGTGATGCAGGGAGATCCGGTCGCCGAAATCGTCGAACTGAGCCAGGTGGATGTGGAAGTTGGCGTTCTGGAAGACTACGTTGCCCGGCTCGATCTATCCATCGTCGGGGATGTGGAAGTGCCGGCACTGCGTGGCCAGCGGTTCGAAGGCAGAATCGCCGTGATCAATCCTCAGGCGGATGCGAGGGCGCGAACTTTTCCAATCAAAGTGCGGGTCCAAAACACCATCGACGCAATGAAAGGGCCACTGCTCAAAGCGGGCATGTTCGCCCGCGTCACTCTGGGCGTTGGCGAACCCCTGTCGGTCCCGCTGATCCCCAAAGATGCCGTGGTTCTGGGGGGAAAGATCCCGCTGGTCTACGTCGTGGATACGGACAAAGGGGGCAAAATGACGGTTCGCCCCGTTCCGGTCACGCTCGGCGCTTCCCGCGGATTATGGATTTCGGTCGGCAACGGCGAGATTAAGGAAGGGGAGCAAATCGTCGTCGAAGGAAACGAGCGACTGCGGCCCATGCAGGAAGTGCGGATCGAAAAGCGCGAGATCGCGTATTCCAAGTAGCAGCGAGCGGGGCAGTACATCCATGAACTTGATCAAGACGTTCGTTCACAATCCGGTGAAGGTCACCGTTGGCGTCATCCTGCTGGTGATGTTCGGCATCCTCTCGCTGTTTTCCATGCCGATGCAGTTGACGCCGGAAGTGCAGGTGCCGACGCTGACCATCGAGACGACCTGGCCGGGGGCGAGCCCGCAGGAAGTGGAGCGAGAAATTGTTCAGGAACAGGAAGAGCACCTGAAGAGCGTAGAGGGGGTCCGCAAGATTTCTTCCGAAAGCATGGACTCACTGGGCCGCGTGACTCTCGAATTCCCTGTCGGGACCGACATGGGAGAGGCCCTGCTGAAGGTGAACACCAAGCTGTCCCAGGTCCCTTCGTATCCGGAAGACGCCAAAGAACCAGTCATCAATACCGCCAATGCTGCCGACCGCCCGATTGCCTGGTTTATCCTGGGCCAGCGGGTGCCGACGAAGGAGGAAGGGGAAGCGTTCGTCAAGAAACATCCCGAGCTTAAGCCTCAATTGGACCTGGCATATGCCGCTAAGAGCGACGGCCTAAGAATGCACCGCCTGCAGAAATTGGCCGAGACGGATCAGCGGGTCCGCACATGGCTGCCGCCGGAGCGCGATATTTCCACCTTCCGCAAGTTTGCCGAAGACTACATCGAAGCTGGGCTGGAGCGTGTAGAGGGAGTTTCCAATGCCAACGTTATGGGAGGGCGGGAAGAAGAGTTGCAACTCATTGTTGACCCGGAAAAGCTGGCGGCTCGCAGCCTGACAATCAACCAGGTTCGTCTGGCGGTAAAGGCTCAGAACGAGGACACGAGTGCGGGCGACTATTGGGAAGGGAAGCGGCGCTACGTCGTCCGGACACTTGGTCAGTTCCGCAGCCCCGAACAGGTGGAAAACGCCATTGTCGCCCGGCGCGAAGGTGGGCCAGTCTACGTTCACGATATCGCCCGGGTCGTCGAAGGGCACAAAAAGCCTGACGGGTTCGTAAAGCGGTTCGGCAATACTTGCATTGCTATCAACGCCCAACGGGCGGTCGGCGCTAACGTGCTGGACGTGATGCAGGGGCTGCAAAAGTCCGTCCAGGAGTTGAATGAAGGTGTGCTGAAGCAGCACCAGTTGCAACTGGTGCAGGTGTATGACGAAACCGACTATATCTACTCCGCGGTGTACCTGGTGAGAGACAACTTGCTGTGGGGGAGCCTGTTCACCTTTGCCACGCTGCTCCTCTTTCTGCGGAGCGCCCGCTCCACCATCATCATCTTCGCGCACATTCTGATTAGCACGGTTGGCGCTTTTCTGGTCATGGCGCTGCTTGGCCGCTCACTGAACGTGCCGGCTCTCGGGGGGCTCGCCTTTGCAGTTGGCATGCTCGTCGATAATGCCATCGTGATGCTGGAGAACATCTATCGGCGTCACCAACTGGGAGAAAGCCCGGAAGCGGCGAGCGTTAAAGGATCCGGCGAAGTCTGGGGGGCGCTGCTTAACGCTACGTTGGCTAATCTGGCGGTGTTTATCCCGGTCCTCTTCATTCGTGACGAAGCCGGCCAGCTCTTCCGCGATATTGCGATTGCCATCAGTGCCGCGGTTGCGTTGTCCATGTTGGTTGCCGTGGCGGTGGTGCCAACGGCGGCGATGCGGATTCTCAAGCGGCATCGGCGGCCGGACGAGGCAAGGGAAGAGGGCGCATCCGCCCATGAGCAGAACGGTGAAGCCGGGGAGCACAAGTCGCGTTCTGATTTCCAGCAGGTGCTGCACGTGCTCTGGACGCCAGTACGGGGCGTTTTGTTGGTCTGCGACGCAGTTGCGCTTTCACTCGTGGAAATGCTGCTGTCGGCCAATCGCTCCTTGCAGCGGGGAATTCTGCCGCGGATTATCTTTGTCGGCGTGATCGTTGGTGCGTCTTGCCTGGCGACATGGGCCTTGTGGCCGAAGTTTGAATATTTGCCGGGAGGAAACCGCAACCTGGTTTTTGCAATCTTGATGCCGCCGCCGGGATATAACCTCGATCAGCTCGTCAAAATGGGGACGACGGTCGAGGAGGATTTGCGGCCGTACTGGGACGTCGACCCCAACGACCCCGAGGTTAAGAGCGGCAAGAAGTTGGTGATGGAAGATTTTTTCTTTGTCGCCCGAGGCCGCCAAGTCTTCTGTGGTGCACGCGCGGCGGATCCCCTGCGAGCCGCGGAGCTCGTGCCGGTCATTCAGAAAATTGCCGACAAGCTGCCGGGAACCTTCCTGATTGCCAAACAAGCCAGCCTCTTTGAACAAGGTCTGACCGCGGGCCGCACCGTGGATATCGAAATCACCGGGCCCGACATCAACAGGCTGGTGGGCATCGGCGGAGAGATTTTCATGCAGCTCAAAGGGACTCCGGGCAGCCCGGGTCTAATGCCGGAGGCACAGATTCGGCCGAATCCGAGCCTGGACCTGTCCAATCCGGAAGTCCGCATTTATCCCAAGTGGGAACAGGCTGCTGACATGCAGGTTTCCGCCGCCGAGATGGGATATGCCGTGGATGCGTTCGTAGACGGCGCTTATGCCACCGATTACTACAAGGGAGGGGACAAGATCGACCTGCGGATTATCGGCGAGGAAAAATTCGCCAGCAGCGAGCAAAGTCTCCGCTCGATACCCGTCGCAACACCGAACGGCCAGCTCGTGCCGCTGGAAGCGGTCGCCGATTTACGGCTGGAACCTGGTCCCGAGCAAATCAACCATCGGACGCGGCAGCGGGCCATCACGCTCGAAGTCACTCCGCCGACCTCCATGCCACTCGAAGCGGCCATGGACCTGATTACCCAGCAGGTTGTTGCTCCGCGCTTGGCAGGAGATGATTTGCAAGGAGGGTATCGCATTGCCCTGGCGGGCACGGCGGACAAACTCTTGAGCACGCGGCAGTCCCTGCAATGGAACCTGGCCCTGGCGGTTTTCATCACCTATTTGCTGATGGCGGCCACGTTTGAATCCTGGATCTATCCTCTGGTCGTCATTCTCACGGTGCCGCTGGGCGCCGTCGGCGGGTTCGCCGGTCTGTGGCTACTCAATCTCTATATTCCGCAGCCGCTGGACGTTCTGACGATGCTGGGGTTCATCATGCTCGTGGGCACCGTGGTGAATAATCCGATTCTCATTGTGGAGCAATCGCTGATTCACATGCGGCAAGACCGTATGCCTATTGGCGAAGCCGTGGTCGAAAGTGTGCGGACCCGCATCCGCCCCATTTTCATGACCACCATCGGCGGGCTGGTCGGTCTGCTGCCGCTGGTTCTCGCGCCGGGAGCGGGCAGCGAGCTTTATCGCGGCATTGGCGCCGTGCTGCTGGGGGGACTGCTCATTTCCACGGTCATCACGTTGGTTTTCGTTCCCGCTCTCCTCAGCCTGATGCTCGACCTGCAAGACCGGCTGTATGCAATTCTCAGTTGGCAGCGGGAAGACCACTACGATCACCTCGACGCCGAGCCGGTGTTGCCGGAAATCATCGAGGACCGACCACGGCCGCGACTGACGGCGGCCGCGGATGCGTAGGAGCCCCATGCATTAGCGGAACGAGATGACTTGCACCTTGTTCACTTTGGGCTCCACCTTGATTTTCATCCTTCCCTTGGGCCACTCGGCCGCTACTCCGTCCAGCGCTCCCTTCATGATGTAGCCATTGGCTTCGTGCCACATGACAAAAGTCCATTCGCCGACGGGGACGTTCTTGAGGACCACTTTCCCCTGGCTATCACTGACGGCCGCGTAGGGGTGGGAGTGAATGAAGAAGTACCCCTTCATTTCCGGATGAATATTGTCGCTGAGCACGGCTACCGCGGGGTCGTGCGTCTTCAGGCCGTCCCTTTCCGCCTCCAGCGTGACCATCCCGTTCGCGGGAACCACCAGGTTGAACGTGTGGTTCTTGGTACTGACCCCCCGGGGACTGTGCACAAAGGGATTCCGGTTCGCGAACGTCAAGTCCTGGTTGGTGTACTTGATCGCAATCCGCGGCTCAAAACAACCTCCCGCGATCTCCACCTTCGCGCTCGTCCCCTTGGCCTTCTCAAAATCGGGATGAATCGGCAGCTTGACGCCCTTTTCAGGCAGCAGCCGCACGACGACATTTTTCACACCTCCCTCTGTGTCGATCAGCCACGACTGATCAGCGATTTTGAGGCGATCCAGGGACTCGGCCACCGGCTTCAGCGCCGGCGGCTTGCCGTCATAGAGAAACGTCATCTCCACGTCCCCCCACTGGGCGTTTCCCGTGACGGGCAAGGCGAGGATTGCCGCAATCCAGCAGACCGAGAAGAAAAAGGTTCGCATGGGACATCTTCCTCTCCCTTCGGGAGAGGGCCGGGAGAGGGCCGGGAGAGGATCTGGGTGATTCAGTTCTCAACACACCTTGATGGCATTTTAGCGGCAGCGACACTGCAAAGCAGCCTCTGACACATCCTCAGGCAGTTTCTGCTCCGCGAATCCTCGCCCGAGGCGGTTTTGAGTATAAGCCCCCAAAACCCCCCGGCAGAGTGCTTTTGATTCGCTGATTCAAGCTTCTTTTTTCCGGCACTTACGGCGAGTCGCCTTGCCGGAACCCATTATGGGAACATATGTTCCATCGTGAATCGGAGTCGTAAGTCTGATTCACCCTGCGAATTCTGATTCACTCGTGGCCACTCGGAATATAAGCCATTTACGATGGCCCTCGCGCCCTCGCCGCTCATCTTTTGCGCAGTCCCTTGCCTATCTCTTAGACACTATCCAAGAGTTGATTACGACCAGATTGCCAAAGAACTACTCTCCAGCAGAACCACCGCCAGCCACCGGCGCGCAGCGGTTCCCTACATGTAAGACGCCCGAGAAGACTCTTTTGTTCACTATTTACCGAAAATATTGTTGGCTTGACTGGCAGCCTGGTTTACCAGGCTTTTTCCTGTAAGCCCTGCCGTTTGCGGCGGGGTAAACGGCGACCAGCGCCAACCCTCCTCAGCTCCGCAGGAGCGCCGTACGATAGCCCTGGCCGCAGGCCAGGGTACGGAGCACGAAGAGTCAAAGAGCCCCACCGGGGCGACGTAACAGGTCCCCCGCCAATTACAGCGCCCTTGCAGGGCTTCTCAATATCGGTGCCGACGTTACCCCTGGCCTGCGGCCAGGGCGTACGGTCGGCCATTCTGGCCTGCATTTCCGGTTCTCATACCCCAACGGGGTTTCCTAACCCAGCCCAGCGGTCGCACGCTTCGTGTGCACCCTGGGAAATGGCTCCACCGAGTCCGGTAACGCCGATCAATGAAATGTTGAGGTGTAAAACGGCGTCTTAATTTCGCCCTTCCCCTCCATTGAGGCTTGCAACTTTTCTGGCATAGGGTCCGAGACGCAATCAAGAATGCGTAGCGGAATTGTCGTGCCATCGGTCTCCATTGTACGGCGCCCATAGCCTTGCTCGAGATCCTCTTTTCCAAGTAAAAGATGACGCATCGGCGTCTTAACACGCGAATTAACGGCTCGAACAAACTCGTCCGGGTATGACTCGAGCAGAGACGAATAGATGACAAGTGACGCACGACACTTTTCCGCGACGTTTACAGTCTGCTCAAATTCTGCAAAACGCGTATCCCAATTGATTTCGGATGCATTCGACCCCTCACGCAATTTGCACTCCGCGAGCGCAATATAGCCATCGCATGCGGAGACGATATCAATATCACCATGTTGCTCGCCGACCTTGAACTTACATCCGGCTAGCCACAAAAACCCCTTCCGTGTAAGTGATTCCAGGTACCGTGCCGTAAGCACGACGCAGACCAAGCCTTCCAGTAATGCTCTCGTAATTAGCGGATGCAATTCGTACCCGAATGAAGTTCCCTTGGACATTCGGATTCGACGGCCGCAGCCGGGACAGATTATTGAACGTGCAATCTCAATTCGAGGTAACCAATACGATTGCAAACAAGCATGGCAAGGCCCAATACGCCACCTTCTTGAAACTATCCCCCGTTCCGTCCAAAACTCCAGCAACGAGGAAATGTCGCCCTTCGGCAGGCGCCGTTCAAATGCCAATTCGAATCTGCGGAGTGCTACTCGACGACTTGCTTCTGGAAAGTGCTTGAGAGCACTTTCAATATCGGTTCGCCGTCCCACTTCCGGCAGAACTCCTTTACCCAGTGAGCACTTGCCCTTAATCTCCGCCACTGTTGCAGGCCCATTTGCAAGGACACCTAGAATTCGTCCTGCGACACCAGACGTAAAGCGTGCCGCATTGTCGAGGCCGCCAAACAACTTGATGGCAGGGACATAGCACGCTCTCTTTTCATCGACGATCGGCTCAACACCGCTCTCTCTTACTATCTCCTCAAGTATCTCCGCCGACGTAGGTAGGTGGAAATCCACGTAGTCGTCAAACTTGCTAACACGCACGTTTATACTCTCGGGACCATCCGAAATGGGAAAGATTCGATAGTGTCGAATATGCGGCGGCCCAGCTGCGTTAAGAACGTGTAGTGTCGACATTCGAGGCGGCAAACTGAGTTCGGCGACCGCGCGACCGGTCTTGTCATCTTCGACTAAATCAACAATCCACGGACGCGAGAGCTCGTCCTTCATAAGTTCGGGTCGGGGGCTACGAAACCGAATCCTTCGCCCACGTTTTTCCGCAGTGACCAAATTCTCAGACTCATAAGGAATCGTGACCGGAATTCGGTTCAGGGGCTCCGATATCTTCACAAATTCAAAGTGAGTTCCGGTGAGCGTCTCCCTTAATCTTGTGGCGAACTCCTCAAGGTCTCTCCTTGGCAAAGTCGCACTCGTGACTTGGCAGAAATTTGAAATTGCCTGGTATCGGTCGAACGCTAACAGCCATTTACGAATTCCATCTAGTACGTGCAGGTCAAAAAGGCTGCTCGCGGGTACTGGCAACAACCAAGTCGGTCTCTCATGCGATTTGCAGAGGCGCAAATTCCAAAAGTGCGACAAATCTTCTGCTGGAGAATTTATGACGACGACTGTCGGCGGAATTTCTCCATACCCTTGGATTGTCGATAGGCGATGACATCCCAGGTCAAGCCACGCTTGCTCGAAATTCTCAACAAAGGTGATCGATGCCTCAAGAAAGGCATGGAAAGAAGCACTGCTCTCAAAGATAGTTTTGTTTGCCGGTAAATCGTCGCCGAGTCGTCGGTACGCAATCCCAAACGCTGCTCCCGCAAGCGATTCTATCGCGGTATTTCCCTCTGCACTGAATAATCTAAGCGTACGATTATTCAGGGCTTGTGAGGCAGGATCGTCGCGAATGTCGCGAATCACATGACCAAGGGTAATAAACTCGACGTCGTCCTCTCTGCCAAGATTGTCGACGTATTCCTTTGTAAGTGGCCCGAATCCACGAGGTTGCGACGATTCGAAAATACTGTTGTGCCAGTTTTCAAGTTCAAGATTGACTCCAAATATGAAATCAGGGCGAGACTCTCCCAGTCTAAAAAGAGTCAACGGATCTGGCGTCTTGCGATCTACACAAAGGATAGGCGAGTACCGTCCGCCCCATATTCTTGAGAGAAATCGTAGCGCCAAGAGGAATTCGTCATTTGTAGCATCCTTTGGAACCAGCATTCCCACACGTACTGGGCGAATTCTTGTCTTGATCGTAAGTTGTTTCATTTGATATTCCGGCACTCACGGTCAGATTCGGCTCCATTTTCTTGTGACCGCACCGTAGCGGCATTTAGAATCTCCTACAGCGTTGGCCCAATCTGCCACGGGACAAACTCTTCATCCCCAATGCCGTGAATCTCGCTTTTGGTTTTTTCACCACTGGCGACGGCGAGGATTTTTTCGAAGATTTCGCGGCCGGCGGCTTCGAGGGTTTGGCCGTGGAGGATTTCGCCGGAGTTGATGTCCATGTCGTCCACCATTCGCTGGTACATCGGCGTGTTGCTGGCGATTTTGATGCTGGGGGTCGGCTTGAGGCCGATGCAACTGCCGCGGCCGGTGGTGAAGCAGATGACGTTGCAGCCGCCGGCCATGAGACCGGTGACGCTGGGGGGGTCGAAGCCGGGGGTGTCCATGACGACGAAGCCCTTGGCGGTGATTGGCTCGGAGTACTGGTAGACCTCGGTCATCGCGGTGGAGCCGGCTTTGGCGACCGCGCCGAGGGACTTTTCGGCGATGGTGGTGAGGCCCCCTTCCTTGTTGCCGACGGAGGGGTTGTTGTCGAGCTCCACGCCGTACAGGCCGGCGTGCCAGATCCACCATTTGATCCGCTCGATGAGCTTGTCCGCGACGGCCGGCGTGCGGGCCCGGCGGGTGAGGAGGTGCTCGGCTCCGTAGATTTCCGTCGTTTCGGCCAGGACCGTGGTGCCGCCGGCGGAGACGAGCATGTCGGAGGCGACGCCGAGGGCCGGGTTGCAGGTGACGCCGCTGTTGCCGTCGGAGCCGCCGCAGTTGGTGCCGAGGATGATCTCGCTGGCGGGAATGGGGACGCGCTTCACGTCGTTCGCCCGCGGCAGCATCTCGGCGAGGAGGCGGACTCCTTCTTCGACGGTTTTGACGGTGCCGCCGAGGTCCTGCATCGACAAAACCGGCGGCAGATGGCGCTGGCCGTTCCCTTCAATCTGCAGCAGCCCCTGCGATTCCATCAGGTAGCCGGTCGGGGCGTTCTCGCAGCCCAGGCCGATGAGCAGATAGCCGCCGATGTTCGGATGGCGGGCAATGCCGCCGAGCGTGCGGGCCAGAATCTCATGCTGCAAGCCGCCGTACTGCAATCCGCAGCCGCCGGCGTGCTTGACGGCGATTACGCCGTCGATGTTGGGGAAGTTTTTCAGTGCGGACTTGTCGAACCGCTCAGCGATGTACTTGCAGACGGTGGACGAGCAATTGACCGACGCGATCACCGCCAGGTAATTCCGCGTCCCCGCCTTGCCGCTCGGCCGGCGGTAGCCCAGGAACGTCCGGTCCGTAATCGGAGTTGGCGGCGGCGGAATGGCGGTGCTACTGGCGTAGTCCTGGACGAAATCTCCCTGATGCAGGTTGTGGGAGTGGACGTGGTCGCCCCCTTTGATGGCTTGAGTCGCCGCGCCGATGATCTGGCCATATTTGTAGACCTTGTCCCCCTTGGCGATCTCGCGGATGGCGATTTTGTGGCCGAGCTTGATGGGCTGGTTCAGAGAAACCGACGTGCCGGCGATTTTCAGGTCGTACCCTTTTTCCAGGTTACGGGCGGCGACGCAGATGTTGTCGTCGGGGTGGAGATAGACGGCATCGGTGAGAGAGCGGGACATGGGGCCTGCTGGGCGGGAGGAAATGGGCAATTCTTAGCAGTATAGCAGGAGGGGGATTAACCGCCGAGGACGCGGAGAGCGCGGAGGGAGAGGGAGAGTTGAGGGAGGGGGAGATGAGGAGATGAAAAAGGTTCCTCACTCGACTCGATACACCGTCTTCTTGGCAAGACTAGCAATCAGCAGGCTAAAGCCGGCGAACACCACCACCGCCGAGATACCACAGAGGACGAGATAGGCGATGGACCGTCCTTCCGCTTCACCGCGGGCGACCTGCGGATCGGCAACGAGGAGCACGGTGCAGGTGGTCATGAAGGCGATCCCAGTCGCCGGCAGAATCGCCAGAATTGCCAGCAGATGGCCGAGCATCGCCCAGTGGTTGGTCTTGTAGCGGACTTGCCGCTCGCCAGTCTTGTCGCCGAATGGATTGGCATTGCACAGCCAGCACTTCGTGTCGTTGGGCTTGAGCCGAGCGCCGCATTCGGGACAAGCTTGGAGGATCGATGTCATCGGAAAGGCCACTTCAGGAGGTCGGTCTTTTCCAGGTTCGAGGAATGGATTTCAAAATGAATGACGGGGTTCATGAGGCAGGTTCCTGGCGGATGTCGATTTTCAGATTCTCACCGGGCGGCTGACGCGGGTTCCCAGCATGCCGATGAGGACGCAAAAGCCGACGAAGACGATAAAGGCCGCCCCTGCGCTGACCACAAGAATTCCTTCGTCTCCTCTGGGATTGGCGGATAGCGAAACTAGGCATGTGACAAAGAAAGCGATGCAGGCGGCGGGGATCATCGCCAGGGCGGCGAGCACCAACCCGACGACGGCCCAGGGATTGGTCCGATAGTAGGTGCGCGGAATTTGAACCGGGCGTTCGCCAAAGGGACTGGCGGAGGCAGTTTTGACTGCAGTTCCATCCCATTCCAGCGGGCGGTAGCACATCCAGCACTGCTTGTCGCCGCTCTTCACGGGAGCGCCGCATTCGGGGCAAGTTGTGGTCGCGGCCGTGGTCGGCATAACAGTTTCTCCTGGTCGATTCGCCATTGTTGACGACTCACCGGCAAAACGCTATCCCCAAAGGATGCCCGAATCGCCGAAGTACGAACCCATCCTGCACATCGTCCTGTATCAACCGGAGATTCCGCCGAACACGGGGAACGTGGCCCGAACTTGCGTGGCGATTGGGGCCAAACTCTGGCTAATGAAGCCGCTGGGATTCGAGATCACCGAAAAATCGGCTGCGGCGGGCGGGGCTGGATTACTAGCCGCACCTGGAGTGGCAGGTTGTGGAGAACTGGGCCGAATTGACGGAGCGCCTGAAGGACGTTTTCGCTCGCGGCCCTGGCAGCGCTCGGCGAACCCGGCCAGGACGCCGAGTGGATCTTGCAGCAGCACCTGGTCAGCCTCGTGCGACTGTACACCGCATCATGCGGAGCGACGAGCGGTGGATGAAGTTGGTTCAGCAGCTCAAGTCCCGCGGCAAGCACGTCTGCGTCGTCGTCGCTGCCATGGCCAACCGCTTCGTCCGCTGGTTGCACCACCAGTTGCTGCCGGAGCCCCTGACGATTTAAGAAACTGAGCCGGCAGAAGCGTACACTGTCGCGGAATGATCACTGATACCAAGTTGGAATTTTTTAAGGCATGGCTCCGCTGTCCAAAGTAATGCGCAGCCCGCTGTCAAAACACGGCGAAAAAGTGGCCCTGGGCGGCAAACGCTGCCCAGAGCCCGGCTGCATCTTCGCGCACCGCACTGCCCGACTATCCTTTGTCAGGTTGCTTCCAACGACCATTGTGCGCATGGTGCTCGTCCTGACTCCGTTTCTTCGGGCGGCTTCAAGATACCAAACACCCTTGGACACCGGAGCGAGAGATTCGATTGAGGAACGCCTTAGGTAAAGGCGAGCTCGGGGGAGTCATGGGTTTCTAAGCTCGCCGCACCTCTCCAGGGGTGCGTGAGCCGCTCTTTGGGCACTGGAGATTGGCGGAAGGGAGTGAGCTTCGTAAGGGAAAGCGAGAACTGGTCCCTGACAAGAACTCTGCCGGCGCTTAGGATGGAGCAGTCATGTTTGAAACCCTCGTTGCCCCTGCTTTCCTCTTCAAATATTCAGCGCCCTGCCTCTACCGCGAAAACCTGTGGACTGGTGGAGGCGTGGAGTTGGAGGAGAAGTATTCGCTCCCGTTCTTCGGTCAATTGGAAGGGAAAAAGCCCTATGCCGACCTGCGAGTGGCATGGAATGAAGAGGGACTGGCCTTCAACCTTCGCGTGGAGGGAAAGAAGCAGCCGCCGTGGTGCCGCGATTCACGGGTGGAAGACAGCGACGGCCTGCAAGTCTGGATCGACACTCGCAACACGCAAAACATTCATCGCGCCGGCCGCTTCTGCCACCGTTTTGCCCTATTGCCGATTGGTGCTGGCCGCAATTTGGGCGAGCCGGTGATTTCGCTACTGGCCATCAACCGGGCCAAGGAAAGCCCGCGGGAAATTGACATCCGTGCGCTCAAAATCAAAGCCGACAAGCGATTAGGGGGCTACACGCTGCAAGCCTTCATCGGTTCCGATGCCCTGACCGGCTTCTCTCCGATTGAGCAGCCCACGCTCGGCTTCTACTACGCATTGGCCGATCGCGAGCTCGGCCCGCAGACATTTTCCGTTGGGCCGGAGTTTCCGTTTGATGAGGATCCGAGCTTGTGGGGGACGCTCGAACTGACTCGGTAGTTACTTTTTTCGCTTCTTGGCTTTGGCCTTCGGTTTCGCTTTGGTCTTCGGCTTGGTGCGGCTGACCTTGGCGACCTTCGCTTTGGACTTCTTGGCTTTCTTCGTTCCCTTGGCGGCCTTGGGTTTCTTGGACGACTTCTTCAGGGCTTTCTGAGGTGCGGCCTTTTTCGCTTTGGCCTTTGCCTTCTTTTTCGTCACCTTCTTTTGAGAACTCGCCCCTCTGACGCGACTGGAGGGAGCAGCGGTTACCGCAGCCGGCGGCGGTGTAGTGAGTGCCGGCGGAGCGCTATTCCCCGAGGAGTCCGCGGTGGCATTGTTGCCGGCGCTTTCCTGGATGGGAGCGGTTGTCGGGGGAACCGACATGGATTGCAATTCGTCAATCATGTTGCACCTTCTGGTTTTGGTCGAGAACCGAAGCCTTGATTACATCGTGCGAAAGCGGACAGCCGGAATGGAGTCTCCAGCGAAAGCAGCGGCCATTATAGGCAGGCGTCGCCACCAAATGAAACTAGCCAGCTTTCACTTTCGTCAAATCCTAAGAACCGCATTTTCCCGCATTTTCCCGCACATTTCCAAACAGCAGGGCCGCCAGGATGCCGCCGAGCAGGCCGGCGAGGGAGCCAAAGACGGAGTGGCCGCTGAGGCGGGCGTAGGGGGTGTAGCCTCGGATACCTGCGGGCGCTACAGCGGAAGGGGTGCTGCCGTCGTCCCAGGCGATGGTGTAAACCGCGCCGTCGTAGGACCGGATGGTTCCCGCGTAGTAGCTGCCGCTGGTCCACTGGGCCATCACCTTCGCTCCGATCTGCCGGCTGCCGGTGAGGTGGTCCTCGAGGAAGTCGATGATGTCCGTGGTGATGAGATGAGCGGAATTCTGGGATTCGGAGCCGTAGGTGCTGAAGGAAAAGCTGCTTAGCCAGCCGGAACGCCAACTTCGCTGCGGCGCGGAAGACTCACTCGACTCGAACGCCAGAAAAAGGTACGCCCAGCCGAAGATGGCGAAGCCGATCCAAAAGGGGCGAGCCTCGCCGCGGACAATCACCGCTCCGGCGAGAGCCAGACAGATCAGACCGAGAAACAGTGTGTAGGCCCCACTGGCGGCGAGGCGAGATCCGGAAGCTATCGCGCCGAACCCCACCGCGAGCAGCGTGATGACCATCAGGAAATGGAGGAGCGAGAAGCGAAAGCGGAACATAATTACCGATCCTAAAACCCTCACCCCAACCCTCTCACAAAGGGAGAGGGAGCCGAGATTAGTCGCCTACCGACTGTCAGAGGTTCGCCAGCACTGCTTCTCCCATTTGCTGGGTCGTGAGCTTTCCGCCCAGGTCCGCAGTCTTGGCCCCGCCGGCGAGCGTTTTCTCCACGGCGCGGCGAACTCTTTCGGCCAAGGAAGGAAGCTCCAGGTGATCGAGCATCATGGCCACGCTGAGGATGGCGGCGATGGGGTTGGCGATACCTCTTCCTGCAATATCCGGCGCGCTGCCAT
>SXOA01000097.1 GCA_005778405.1 Planctomycetaceae bacterium | reverse complement strand
CGCCTCCGAAGTCCGCTTCTCCCGACACCTCCTGCGGCGCGGGGGTCGTCAACAGCCAGGGAAAGCTCGTCGGCGTCGTCATCGGCACCGACAAGCCCGAAGCCCAGCGCGGCTGGGCCTACGCAGTCCCCGTCACCCACGTGCAGCGACTGCTCCGCGTGGCCGACGGAGCTAAAGTTGGAGTCCCGCTTTCAGGCGGCTCTGAAAACCGCGTGAACCAAAAGTGACACATGGGGGAAGCCATCCCTGAAAACCCTCGAGTTCAGAGTTTGATTCACTTGATTCGCGTTCCGTTTTAGCTTCCCCGCCGCGCCCAAGCCACGGCCCGGAAACGCTTTATGGCTTATGAATCCGCGAATCAGTCCATTTCTTGATTCATGATGGAGTCCCGCCTTGAGGCGGTCTTCCGATTCCGGCTGAAGCCGGGATTCCAGCGGTTCACGCCATCACAACCGAATTGGAAAAGATCGCACCCTCCCTGGCTCCGTGCGCAGCTCCGCCGCTGTTTGTACAAATATACACTTATTGGTTGGCACAGGCAAGTACCCGGCAGCCAGAATCTGGAAGATTTTTTCTGCGGTGTAGGATGGCCTTCCCAGGCCGTTTCGGACGGGGCCGGGTCCCGGTTTTCGATTCGCTCACGTACCCAAGGTGTGCTCGAAGCCAGCGGGTCAGCGCTGGAATCGGTTGCCCCGCTGAGGCAGATTGAGTCCCGAGTGGGCGGCATCTCGGTTCGGGAAACGACTTGCCAAGATTGGGCAGCGCTGCGCGACCGGCTGAGCCATGGCCGAGGGGAACTCCTAAAAGTGTCGTCGCGAGACGTGCAGAGTATAACAGTCTGGCTTGAATTCGAGCCTGGGTGATGGAATTCCGAAAAATCAGGTTTCCCCGTCTTTAGTCCGGGTCTTCAAGAATCTCGTCAAGCAGATATGCGGATGCCCGAAGACTACTAAGCTCATCGCTGGGAAGATTTCTGCTTTCATACCATGTGTCAAATTCTTCCTTAAATTTGCGGTCGTTACGCACAAACGCAAGGTCTTCGTCATTCTTGGTCTGACGCACCAACCAATCGCGGTCCGTAGGACAAATTGAAGTCCACTCTTCGCTCCGTTTAGGGTCGCGAGTCACCGGGACAACAGGCTCCGTAGTTAGTATTTCTAGAGCCTTCAGAGCAGCTTGTCCATGTTCGCAAATACTTTCAGTTTCGAATATCTTGGCGTCTCGCCAAACGTTTGCCAGCGAGTCGCTATCTTCCGTCCAGATTCTGGTTCCGTCTTCAAGTCTGCGTCTCCACTCCTGGTCATTCATAAACGCGATTTCAACGAGGAGCGCAGCGTAAAAGGAGTGAACGCAGGCAAGGTTGAACCGCACAAGCGCCTGTTCCTCTTTTTTTAAGAACTTCTTGTTGATGTCAATTGAGCGCTTGACCGATTTTGCGGCGTATTTTGCCGCTGCTCGCGCTTCGTCGTGCCGAGAACCTACGTTCGTCAGTGCCGCTTTACGAAGTCGAACCGCAAAGGCCCAATTGCAGTACGCCTGCCGGTAAAGCGAATACTGAACGAGAGCAGCCGCGCCGCTTTCCTCGGCAGCAATTTGCAGGCGCCGATATTCGCGAATCGCCCAGGGAAACTGAGACCGGCTAAGCGCATGGTCGGCAAAGGACATGATGGCGACCAACTGATCTAGAACCTCGAGCACACGACGCAGACTCCCTAAAGGGGTTCGTGCTCCCGCCGCGACCCAGGCCTGGAGGACATCAACGACTACTTGGGTTCGGCTTTTGAGCTGCTCCGTGGCGACCTCGTCGACCTTATCCTTCAGCGGTTTTGGAAGCCGAACATGATAACCTTTCATACTAGCTTCCTATTGTGAGATTTGTCGTAAACAGCGTGCGCAACATAACTTAGGTTACCTGAGCGGCTCCTGTGGGGCAACCGTGGGGCCCTTTGCACCACGCGGAATACAGTGTTCGCACTATCAGGTAACTTGCTTCCGTTCCCAGTGACATCACGTGTTTCAGGCTCAGAAATAGGAGATTGCCTTATGAACGCGACTCTTTCATCGAGGCGGACTTTCGGCAAAGTAATCTGCGCGACGGTACTCATCGGACCAAGTGTTCAAACCTGCCTCGGCGTCAACGATGAGGAGCAACCTGTACCGCAGACTGCGACACCGTCAGGTTCACCGCGATTGCCGATGGACGTTGAATCGCACATCGAGGGCTTTAAGATGTCCAGTGATGGATTCTCGATGCACCTGGTAAATCCGGAGACGGGCGAGTCAATGCGAACGGTATTGCTCCAAAAGGCGGTTGCTGCGACCGATCAACT
Organism: Planctomycetaceae bacterium; assembly: GCA_005778405.1. Taxonomy (GTDB): domain Bacteria; phylum Planctomycetota; class Planctomycetia; order Pirellulales; family Pirellulaceae; genus SXOA01. The sequence goes on along the minus strand of SXOA01000097.1, from coordinate 20,048 downwards.
CAACCCATACCGAACCAATTACTATGCTTACCCGCTCATTCGACTGATCCCTAATCCACATCCGCTGGAAGGGCAACCAAGCTCTGTTTGGAAATTTAGCAGAATTGACGGTCAGATCAGGGTAACGATGAAGTTTCGCCGTTTTAGCAAACTAGATCGCATGGCAGGGGAATCCACACTCGAGCGAGCCCATCACACCTACTTGGAAGACGAGCGTCAGCGGCTTGAGCGGCCCGAATTAGCCGTTGTGGTCAATCGTGCGCCCATCATCGATATCCTGATCAGCGTGCAGGACGCGCAGGGCATTTGCTTGAGCTATGCCCGGCAGAACGTTCACAACGGAGGCGACGACCTTGCCCTGAATTTCTCTTTCAGCCCAGCCGGATACGACAGGTTCGTTAGCGATTGGTCGGAACAAGCCATCACCTTCCAGCCTATTTACCGCTGCTCTGGGAAGCGGTTCGAACTGGGGACCAGTTCCACACAAGCCACTATCAATGTACGCGAGATCTTTTCTCAAGAGCTCACGTCGGAGCAGCAATCAGGCTCTATGCCCATTTTCCAGGGCGATTTTGACCGGATCAAGAGGCGGATTGCGGCGGTGGTGAAGCGTTCGGGGACGTTCGATGGTCCCGCGGTCGTCAATCTCGTCCAAATTGATGATGTGCCCCTCATGTCCCTTTTCGAACCCGCGAGTTGGCTGTCCCCCGCCGATTTTAGAAGGGCCTTTGGAACCGAGGGTGTGGAGATGTTGGCACTGCATCTCAAGCCACTAGGGTTGATTCAACACTCAATGTCAACGAAGTCGTCGCAAACGGGCAACCAAAATACGAAAGAAACGTCCAGCTCCCTAGGTGGCGGATTTCAGCTAAAACTGCCGATTTTCAACTTTGGCGGAACCGGTGAGAAACATTCGCGCGATATTGAAACGATTAGTCAGTTAAGCGGTGTCGAACTGCAAGAGGGGTCAACGAAGGAGACCTTTTCCCCACACCGCATCAAAGTTCTTAAACTCGCCAAGGGCTGGGAGGCTCGCAGGCTCGACCAGACGACATCCGTAGCCGTCGGGATAGCGTCTTCAAATAGCTACCTCGCCGACACGCCTTTCTCTCAGGATTTTTCCACAAACGAGGTTGATGCGGCGCTGGCGGTCATCTTGAAGGAGTGCCGCATCGTGACAGACTTGAGAGCTTCCCTCTCGAAGAAGCGGAATCGCGTCGAAGAACTCAAGGCGCAAATCACCCCTGCGATCGCAGAAGAACAGCGTCAGCTTCATTCGTTGACCGGATACGGCGGGTTTTTGCAAGGCCATTTTGAAGGTGCCATGGTCTACTCACCAATTGCGGATGGACGGGATCGATATCAAGGCACCCTCGAACACCTTAAGCGCACTCGGGGCGTGACGCCTCCGGAAGGCATTGACGTCAACGTGAAACTTCATTTCGACGGGGCAAATGATTCAAGAAGTCCTGGCAAAACTCGGGATGAAGCCTGCAATAATTCGAAGGCCCATCTCGCAGATCACGTCCGCGGCCACACGGAGAAATGCGGTTCATTGGCAAACGCTCTGCACGAAATTCAGAAGCAAAATAGTGTGGCTCGAAAAGCCTGGACAGAGCTGGCCACCCTGGTGGCGGAAATCACAGTTCTGGAAGCCAAGCTCGATGCGGCCTTGGATCGGTAGGTCCGAACTCTGCCGTCGATTACGCGGAGAAATCTAACAGGTATGGAGCAGGCACATTTCAATCATGCACAAAGGAGCATCCATGTATTTGAGATATTCCATGGCAATTCAGATCGCCTTCCTCGTCTACTTTGGTGAAACCTACATTGCAGTAGCGAATGGAGACGAACCCATTGGGAGCTACTCTCCTGAGGTCGCACAGGCGCTGAAACTCTTTAGCGCCGAGCGAGCAGCGTCAGACGCCAAGAAGGATTCTCTGCGTGTCCGGATCAAGGCGACGATGCGCGAGCTGCAACAGGCGGAAAACGAAAATGCTGCTTTGAGAGAGTCGAAATTTGCGATTCGCTTAATAATGGACGCGAATGAGCGTGCGTCACGTCGCGCGACATTCGAAAGTCAGTTGCAACAGCAACGGTTGGCAACGGCAGAACGGATGGTCCGAACCGAGCAAACGCTAAACCTCTCCGAGTTGCAGTCTCAGGAGCGATTCCAGGATAGAATTGAGCAGTTTGGATCACGGCTCAAATCACAGGTTTCTTCGGATTCAAACAAGAACGCAGAAGCTGAGAAGGGCGGGGATCCAGACGTATCTCATAAGCCAGATCCCGCGTCGCCCTCCCACAAGGCAAAGGCGGTATATGGTGCGGAAGTCGGGCCTCTGCCTCCTGAGTCATGCAAGCCTACTCTGAGACGCAAGAAAAGCATTGACAGCTACTTATTGTCGCTGTCGGGACTCGGCGATGAATCATGTTGCGGTGCATCCCGAGATTGCGCTGAATTGAGCCCGCTTTGCTTCGCGCCAGGATCGCAAGAGGACGTCTGCAGGTGGCACGACAAGGCGCTGACTGGCCTATCCGCATTCGACTTCAAAAACCCTCAGGTGATGCCAATTCACAAGGGAGGCTTCCTCCGGTCGAATCACTCGGCGGTCCGGATCGGCCTGGGACTTATGTATGGTCAATGCAAGGACTCGCCGTTCGTTGACAAGAACATTGCAAATTGGAAATCGACGGGTGTGCCTCTTATTACCTTTGGCGATGAGCCGTCGCCCTCGAACTAGATCGGAACAAAGGGGATAGTTCGCATCGTCGTTCAGGAGAATTTTCCCCAATCAGCCCAACCAAAAAAACAGTTGCACAGGCGGCATATGAGCGAGTCCACCAACGCTGCATTTGACAATGAGGTTGTCGATACACTGAAGTCCGTCGATACAAAGGTGGAAAGCGCCAAGACCGCTGGCGAGCTACGAGATCTTCTCCGCGCCGTCGCACTCTTGCATAGGGCGAGTCGGTATCGGGGCGTCAGGCGATTTGGCGACGATTTACTGGCTATCCTCGAAAGTCTGGAAGCAGCCATTGGAGATGCAGAAAGGAGCGAAAGTCACGTTACGAGGACTCGCGAATTGATTGGCAAAATATTGGCGCGATGTAGCGGAACAGCGCATCAGGTGGCAATGGCTAAAACAGAATTTCCGCTTGTAGTTTCGCTCGAGGGCCGTACTTGGCGAATTCGTCGAGACGTTCTCGGCCTGCCTATTGAGGAAATCGGGATTTCAGTTCGCGTAGTGTCCGCCCTAGAGCAACTCGCAGTTCACAGGATCGGCGATTTAGCGGCACTCGATACTTCACAACTTACTCAAATTCAGGTAAGGCTCATCGAACATCTCGTCAGCCACGTGTTAAAGTCTATAGGAGCATCTTATAGTGAGAAGAATTGAGCTGGGATTGCAGTTTTACTCCCTGAGCACACTGGACAAACAAAGGGAAACCGATACGGGGACAGGTAGGACACGGACACTTCTGGGAGTTTTGGCAATTTCGCAATCAGCTATACGCGGAACAGGGCCGATTCCGCCCGCCCGCCGGAGCGATGTTTGGAAACCAAAACGCTGAAAATAAGACCTCACTCTTCGCCACCGCCCGGCTTGTCCGGGCGGTGGCGATGTTTTCCGGCGTTTTTCCGGCGCTCCCTCGCTTGCGCTCTTGCGCTTCGGGTTAGTGGCCCGCGCCTTCTGGTTCTCAAACCCGCGCTCCGGCGAGGCAAGCTCGCCGGGGGCGACTAATTGTCGCGTGGACTTTCTACGCACTCTCCGCCTCGTAATCCGACTCTGCGAACGCATCCTCCTCGTCGTCGCCTTCGGATTCATCTTCGGTGGAGTTAGTCACGCCGTCCTCTACCTCCTCATCCGCCTCAAACGGCACGTCGTCTTCCTCCGGCTCGTCCAACTCCTCGCGTTCCAGCACGACCTTATTGTTTCGCTTCTTGGGCGGGGCGGAGTTTGCTGCAAATGGCCCCGACTTGCCTTTGGATTCTTCCGCGGCTGTCCCCGCCTGCATCGCTTCCCATTCTTCCACAGAGATAATCACTTCCCGCGCCTGCGAGCCGGCGTATTGGCCGACGATGCCGTCTTCGGCCATGAAGTCAATGAGCCGGGCGGCGCGGCCGTAGCCGATGCCGAGGGCCCGTTGCAGCAGGGAGACGCTGCCGCGGCCTTCGCGGATGACGACGTCGACCGCGGACTCGTACATGTCGTCCTTTTTCCGCATCGCGGCCAGGCGGTCCTCGCCGGGTTCGCCCGGCTTGGTCACCTTCATGTTGACCAGCTCGTTGACGAAATGCTGCTCGCCGGTGCTGACGCAGTCCACGATCTTGTTGATTTCCTCGTCGCTGAGGTACGTCCCCTGGCCGCGGAGAAGCGTGCTGGTGCCGGGCCAGAGGAACAGCATGTCGCCGTTGCCGAGCAGCTTGTCCGCCCCCATCTCGTCCAGCACCACGCGGCTGTCGGTGCGGCTGGCGACTTGGAACGCGATGCGGGCGGGGAGGTTCGATTTGATGAGGCCGGTGATGACGTCGACCGTCGGCTTTTGCGTGGCGAGGATCAGGTGGATGCCGACCGCCCGCGATTTCTGGGCCAGGCGGATGATGTGCTGCTCCACCTCTTTGCCGCTGGTCATCATCAGGTCGGCGATTTCGTCCGCCACGATCACGATGAATGGCAGGTGGAGCGGGATGCTTTTGCGCTCGTCGTCGGTCTCCGGCTGCAGGCGGTCCATGATTTCTTCTTCGCCGAGCTGGTTGTAGCTGCTGATGTGCCGCACGCCGACGCGGGCCAGCAGGGCATACCGCTCCTCCATCTTCTCCACCGCCCACGCCAGAATGGCCTCCGCCTTCCGCATGTCGGTCACCACCGGGTGCATCAAATGCGGCAGCCGCCCGTAGCCGGAAAGCTCAACCATTTTGGGGTCGATCATCAGCATCCGGACTTCGTCGGGGCGGCGGGTCATCAGCATCGACGAAATGATGGCGTTGAGGCAGACCGATTTGCCGGTGCCGGTGCGGCCGGCGATCAAAAGGTGCGGCAGCGTGGAAAGGTCCACGACCAGCGGATTGCCCGAGACATCCTTGCCCAGGAAAATCGGAATCCGCATCTTCTTGGTTTTGCCGTTGGCTTCCTCGATGACCTCCCGCAGCCGCACGACTTGCCGCTGCTCGTTGGGGACTTCGATGCCGACGGTGTTTTTGCCGGGGATGGGTGCGACGATGCGAACGCTCGGCACCCGCAGGGCGATGGCCAAGTCGTCGGAGAGTCCCGTGATTTTGCTGAGCCGCAGGCCGGCTTCCAGCTCGACTTCGTACTGGGCGATGACCGGGCCGGTTTCGATTTCGACGACTTTCACGGTGAAGCCGAAGTCGAGGAACGTCTTCTCCAGGATCTTTGCCTTGCGGCGGACTTCAATCGCCTGGGCCTCAAAATTCACGTCATCCGCCGGCAGCAGCAGATCGAGCTCCGGCAGCTTGTAGTCGTCCGCTCCCTTGCCGAGGCTGGCTTCGTCGAGGCGCTGGCGGACTTCATCCTCGGCGGCACGCTGAGCCGCGTCCCGTTTGCGGTCGGTGGGGCTCTTTACGCGCAGGGGATTTTCCGGGCCGTCTTGGCGGGTCTTTTCCTTCAGCTTCTCGGCCACGACCAGCCCGAGCTTCTTCACTGGAATGATATCGGGCTCCTCCTCGTGGGGTAGGCTTCCAGCCTGCCCTACCTCTTCTGCATCTTCATCATCAAGCTCCTCCGCCTCGAGCTCCGCCCGCGTCACCTTCTTCCCTCGAATCTTCACCGCCAACCCTTCTGCTCCCGGCATGGGAATATCCAAGTCCGTTTGCAACTGCTGCTTCCGCTTCAGCTTGGCGCTCGCGCTCGCGGCTCCGGCCACTGCGACCTTGGCTGCAAAACTGCCGAAACGGAACAAAGCATAGTCCGTCGCCAGCAGCAGCCCGCCGAGCAGAAAACTCCCCGCCAGAATCAACCCGCCGACATGGGCAAAGTGCATCTCCACCAGCGACCTGCCAAGCGCCCCGACATATCCCCCCGGCCCAATCACCGGCCCTGGTGCAAGCGTCGGCGCGACCATCGCCAGAATGGTCGTCAGCCCGATGATCGAAGCCGTCCAGCCAAACGCTCGCAGCAGGGGCGTATCAATGGCCTTCCGCCGGAGCATGGTGAAATCCAGTACTCCCAGCGACGCGACGACATACCAGGCAGCCAAACCGCAAGCGGACAGCAGCATATCCGCCGCCATCGCCCCCCACCGGCCGCAGACATTGTGCACATGGCTATTCGCCGGCGTCACCAGTTGGTCCGGCTGATACAGCAGATTCAAGGGCGCGACCGGCTCCACCACCGGGTCCGCCGGATCATACGTAACCAGCGCCGCCCCCAAGAAAACCACGAGCGCGAGCAGCCCCAGGGCGAACAAATCCCGCTTCAAATTGCTGCTGACAGGCACAGGCGCATCCGCGTAAAGACAGCGGCGCGTCCCTGCACCAAGAAACTAAGGCGTCTCTTCCTTCATCGGAAGGTGACCGGAGGTGCGACTATGTTTGCTCGCGGCGAGGGTAGTTTTTGCCGAGGGGGAATAGGTGGAACAAGCGGCATAATTCAACCGTGCAGCGAAGCAACTACCTAGCCGAGGGCGGACGCCGCGGCTGAGGACCGGGACTCCACAATCGCCACTGTTCTTCCCTCTTACTAACGCGGCAAAGCCGCAACCAAAAAGGCATCGCTGTACAACATGCACACGCGAAACGCGCATGCCAAAGGGTAAGAATCTAAGAAGTGCGCCGATTTCCTGACACCTGTCCACCGCTACTTGCCGGCCTTGGCTTTCCCTGTGCCGAAGAATTTGAACCAGCCGGCCCCCTTGGCTGCTGCGGCTTCCCCTTCGCGAGTGGCTTCGTCCTTAGTGAGCATGTCGGCCAGAGCGATCATGGCCTGGGTGATGCCGGCTTTGGAGTTGTGTTCGATCAGTGGCACGCCGTTGTTGCGGATTTCGACCATCGTGCGATAGTCGTTGGGGAGTTGCCAGAAAATCTCTTTCCCCATCGTCTCCTGGGCCCGCTTCAGGCTGATTTGTCCAGCCTCCAGGCCGACCCGATTGACGATGATTTTCACCTTCTCCTTGAGCCCTTCGATTTCGCCGAACGACATCAAGAGCCGCACCACGTTTCGCAGACACGGGAGGTCGAGCTGCGTGACAAGGAGCACGTCCTTGGCCGCCTTGAGAGCGGCGAGGTCGAGCGGGCTATAGCTCTTGGAAAGGTCCAAAATCAGGTGCGAGAAGGTGGCTTTGAAGAGCCCCAGCACCCGGTTGAAGTCCTCGGGGTTGATCAGCGGAATATCCTGCAACTGCACGGGCCGCGGCAACAAGTAAAGTCCGCTGGAGTGTTTGGTCAGCGACTTCTTGAGGAGCTGGATGTCGAGGCGGCTGATGTTCTGGGCAACGTCGACGATCGTGTAATCGGGAATGGTGTCGAGGAAGACGTCCGCGTCGCCAAGCGACAGGTCGAGATCGAGGAGCACCACGGAGTTGCGTTTCTCCTGTGCCAGAATGCACCCCAGATTCACCGCCAGGCTGGTGGTCCCCACGCCGCCGGTGGTCCCGGCGATGGCGATGACTTGCGAGCTGCGGCCGCCCCCCGTGCCGGTGCCGAACTTCACCGCGCCAATGCGATCCAGAGCGGCAACCAGGTCTTCCACGCGAAGGGGCTGGGTGAGGAACTCTTTGGCTCCGGCTCGCATGGCCCGCAGAATCACCTGCCCGTCGGAGGTGCCGCTGACGACGAGGATGTTGCAGGTGGGGGCGCTATCCCGGAGCGACTCCATCAGCTTCAAACCCTTTTCGGGATTGGCATCCAGGCAAATGACGCCGATATCCGGGTTGGTCTGGCCGACGACGTCGGCGAAGAACTCGTAGCGCGAGCATTCCGCCTCGAGCCACACCACTTCCATGCCCAGCAGCATGTTCTTGATGGCGTTGCGAGACGAGTCGCTCGGGTCAACGATGGCGAGACGAAGGACGTTGCTCATCGGGTCATTCTGAGTGAAGTAGGAGGGCCAGAGCAGCGCAGTGTCTTGGAAGCGGGCTGCGCAATATTCTGGCAGCGGGCTACGCACTGTCTTGGAAGCGGGCTGCGCAGCCCATCCCTAGCTAGCACCCACTCACTACCTTAATTCGTCATATCCGAGCGGGCCGATGAGCTTCGACTTTGCGCGGACGGAAGGTTTTGACACGACAGGGGCAGGATTACTCGCTTTGGTAGGGCTGGTCCTGCTATGCGAGGTAGAGACGGTCTTGGCGGGAGTAGCGCCTGTGCCGATCGCAGCGGTTTTGGGCTGCTGGGCAGTGCGAAGCGGCGGATAGGTGGCGGGCTGGGCGGGAATGGGCCGACGAGCGCTCTGGCCGCCAGCGGGAAGTTCTTCGTGGTTTTCTTGCGCGCCGTTGCCGCGGAATCCTGGCGGGCAGTTGCCATTGCCGCAGGGCTTGGGCACTTCCAGATAGCCGCGATAGAACAATTCCACGTCGGTGGGCGAGGTTGAGAGCTGACCAGGTCCGCAGGGGGGAACTTCGGTCGCGTCCATCGCTTCGCAGAATTCCGGCGTGACCATGATAATGAGCTCCAGCTCGTTCTCTTGATGACTGGTTCGGCGGAATGCGGCACCGGCCCAGGGCATATCCATCAGCCACGGAAGGCCGCGGCTGGAGGCGTCCTTCTTGTTAAAGATCAACCCAGCAATGGCCATCGTTTGCCCCGTCTTCATTTCCGCCCCCGTCTCTGCGGTGCGGGTGCGGAAACCGGGTACGGAGCCGTTGCCGATGGTGGCGCTGATGCTGGGGTCGACCTCCGTGACGTCGGCTCGCACGTCCAGACGCACCTTGCCGTTGCCGAGGACGATGGGGACGAAGTCGATTCGAGTGCCGAAATCGCGATATTCAATGGTGGTGACGCCGAGCGACTGCGGCACGGGAATTGGAATCTGGCCTCCGACCAGGAAGCTGGCGGGCCGGCCGCTGACGGTGGTCAAAGTCGGTTCCGAAAGGAGATGTGCCAGGTTGTTCCGTTCCAGCGATTCCAGAAAGCCCTGGAAACTATTGCTGCCTTCGTTGATGGCGAAGCGGAACGTCGTGGCGCTCAGCGGCACCGCCTGGCTCAGACCGGTGGCGGAAGCAGGAATCAGACCGGAAGCACCTTGGACCACAAAACCGCTGCTGGAAATATTGGCCCAATCGAAACCCAGGGTGCGGAGCTTGGTCCGCGAGACTTCCATCACTTTCACATGCAGCACGACTTGTTGCACACCGCCAACCGTCATGCCGTTGATGACGCTGGGAAAATAGTCCTGGGCGATTTTGACAATTTGCGAAACCGCTTCGGCTTTGGGAACGAAGCCGGAGATGTGCAGGCTGCTGTTGAGAGTGCGGAGGCGGAGGGCGGCATCGGGAAATTCTGTTTTCAGCACGCCTTCCAGTTCTTGCACGTCCCCATTGATGACAATGTCGATGGAAGTGATGCTGTCATCGGAACTCCACACATTGAGCTGGGTTGTGCCCTGCTTCAAGGCCGAGACTTGGATTGATTTGGGTGACAGAGGGACGACGCGGACAAGATCGGGGTTGTTCACCAGCATCTTGGGAACTTCGAACGGGAATTCCACGATGCGGCTGGTGTTGACGATCATCGTCATCCGCTCGGCCTGGCCCAAGACCTTGAACTTTACGCCTTGAGCTTCGCCTCGTTGCTGGGCAAATAGCGCTGCAGGAGCAGCGAGGGCAACGCCAAGGCAAAGGAGGGCCAGTCCGCTAGGGAGGAGCCGGCGCAGCCCGTAGTTGGAAAGGCTGCGCATGCGGAAAGCGAGAAGGGTCGACATCCTTGTCTTCCTTGCGAAAAAAATGGGTCTGGCGCGAGGCGTCCTTGCTTAACTTCGGTCAGTCTAGCAACGAACGTTGCGTTTGTTTCGTGAAATCCAGCTTTAACGCCTGCTACCGGACTCCTCGTTGGGCTCGTTGCCATTCTCCTCTACCGTGTTTGGGGGGGAGGGAGAAGTCGTTTCGAGGGTGGCGGGCAGGGGCACGGGCGGGACCGTGTTGCCACCACCCATTGATAGCACGACGGATTCGGTCGGGAAGCCGTTACGGTCCCCCCACTGATAGGACTTAATCTCGTTGGGGCTTTGCACAATCATGGCAAAGCTGGGGCCGGCGGGAGGAGCGGCGACGGGCACCGTGGGTGTGGCGGGAGCATTCGAGGGGATCGCACTCTTGAGTTCCTGGAGCAGATCATTCGTGCCCGTCGAGGCTGTTTTCTTGTCATCGCCGTTAGTGGCCTTGCCACTAAGCAATTCAGAGAGCGGCACGACCTCATCCTTGTCATCAGCCGGGTCATCTTTGGGATTACGCAGAGCGAGGGTAATTTTGCCCATTTGAGCGGCCAGGGCAATTTCCTGGCATTGTGGCAACTTGACCATCAGCGAAATCGTGCGAGCACGGGATTCTTTCCCTTTTTCGTCCACCACGCGCTCCGTCTGGGCACCCTTCGCGAACACCCGGACATTTTTGATGATGGGATAGACCCCAGTCTGCTGGATTCCGTCCCCTTTTTTGAGGAAGACCATCACGTCGACGCGGTCACCCGGTCCAATCCCTTCCATCACCGTGTCTTCGTCCACCTTGATGGTTGCCGTGCGGTAACCTTGGGTGAGGGTTTCGAAAATGTTGCGGTTCTGGTCCGAGATTTTGGGAAGCAGGATGGGCTCCCCTTTGTAGAAGCGGGCTTGTGGATATTTTCCACCAACTTCCTCAAGTGAACGAATCGCCCCCTCGGGAACCCTGGCTGCGGGCCACTCCTCGAGCTGCACCGAGTTGGCGTCCAGGATTGCGCCGATGTCGATGTCCCCCTTGGCGACCAGAATCTGCTCCATCTGCATGGCTGGCGCGCCGCCGCCCGAATTCCGTTCCATGACCTGGCTGATGCCGATGGTGGCGACCAGCCCGCAAGCGAGAGCGATGAAAATCAGAATCAGGGACTTCATCTTCATGGCAATAGTCCTCAGGTTTCGTGCAGCAAGCAGGGTTGCACGCTGCAATCGATGGAACCGTCAAATCTTCCCTATTCCACAGCCTCGCGGCGCATGACCGTGGAAGCGATCATTTGTCTGCTTCCTAGAAACATTGGCGAGGGAAGCCAGCTAACTTGACTAAAAGGAACCGAGACAGTAACCGTTACCGGGCTGCCGGCAACGGCGGTGGTCGGATCGGCAGGGCTGATCGTGACATTGCTGGTAGCAATGGTTACGCCGCCGTTGGACATGTACGTGACTACCGCGCTCTTCACATTGGATGAGGAGGCACCATCCAGCACGGCTTTGCGGGCCCCTTCTCGGGAGGCATTGGTGATGACCTGCTGGATCATGACCATGCGGCCAAATTCCACCATGCCAAACACGAGCAGGAAGAACAGCGGAGCCACAAAGGCAAACTCCACGGTCGCCGATCCCAGCCGTTTTCGGCGGCCCGGGCGACAAGGCTTACGCAGGTTGCTGTCCGGGGGCATCACAGAATTGTCGTTCGCAGTTTTCATACCAGCATCCCCATCCACAGAAAGTAGCCAATAGTGCCAATCGCGATTGGAATCCCGTAAGGCAGTAGCAGCATCCGGCTCTTGCGCTCGGCCGCGATTTCCGCCAGCCGTTCGGGGTTCTTGATGACCATGATCTCGTTGAGAATCAGCCAGAACTGGTCCTGGTGCTTTTTCCAGGCCCGGCGGGCGACCACCATCGCCACCGCCATCAGTGCCCCGACGACTGCCGAGACGCAGAAGGAGTTGACGGTGTTCTGGATCAGAATCCAGGCCCCGACGCCGGCGAGCAGCTTCACATCGCCAGCTCCCATTCCGCCGATGGCGTAAGCCGGCAGCAGCAGGAGCAAGCCGACGGCCGTTCCCAGCACGCTCCAGCCGAGCCCTTCCCAACCATAGGCGGCAAAGGCATAGACCCAGCCGCTGATGATGAAGGGATAGGTGACCCAGTTAGGCACCTTGAGTTCAAAGCCGTCGATGACAGCGGCCAGAATCAGGACGATGGTGACGAGCCAAACGGTCCAGTTCTGGGCGACGATTTGTGCGAAATCAAACAAAAGAGCTTGCATGTCAAACCTTTCCCCGTGCTGCTTTCTTGCGGTGTTGGATTTAGCGCCAGGCCAGCAAATAGCTGACGAAAGCCCCCAGGAGCGTGATTGCGAAGCAGATGGTTTCCCATCCGCCGGTCAGTGCGTCGCCAGGAATGACTGGGTACATGAAACACCACGAATTCTAGGACAGACGAATCTACGCTCTGAAGGCTCTGTGAAACTCTAGGTCACAGGCAGTTGTCGTGCGGCGGCGGTCGCAAGATTTCGACTTTGCGGCTTAATCTGCGCGGCGGCGCAAAAAGTCCCCCCCGACAATCGCCGTGAAGCGACTGTCGAGGGGGATGAAATGTCGCGCACCGAGACGACACCGAAACAGCTCCCACCCGCGGTTACGACGCGGCGGGAAGAGCACTCGAGATCTGGTTAAACGTGCTGTTCGCACGCGTGCCGATGGTCGTAATCGTGCTCAGGCAGACGACGACAATCAGCGCCAGCATCACCGCATACTCCACTGCGGTCGGGCCATCTTCGGACTTCAGGAAACGTTGCACCTTCAAAGCGAGATTCTTCATTGTTCCTACTCCTCTGTTCACCACGGCCCCGGCATCAACCGGAATCCGCGGCGACGACACAGTGACGACCGAGCCCTTCCCGCGCCACGGCTTTCGCCGCCGGCCTGCCAGACGCGGAACGGAACTCAACGATTGGTAACCACCTCGTCATCTTCAAGGTCAATCGGCGAGCTGCCAAAGCAGCTGAGCCCAATCACCCTTTCGGCAGCCGGTTGCCGCCCGCGGACGAATCCGCCGGCAGCCCATGGCTTTGCATCCCGCCCTTGCGAGCGGATTGCCTTTTCGAGGATGTGAGGCGGCAGGCCTGGTGAAAAGCCCCCCGGCATCAGGCCGAAAGCCTGACCGATTTGGAGAACCCAAAGTCCGGGAAACATGCCACCGCAAAAGGTCCTGATGTCGCCACCAGAACTTCCTACATTGAAACCCTATGTCGGATTCCTTAGGTGTCAAATTCGGGACTTGAGAAAATCTGGAGGGAATTCGCAGAATCTTTCGGGTGATCGCTCCTAGACCTCGCGGGCGTCAGCAAAAATGCTTTCAATTCCCAGTTTCAACGGTCATCTTAACGTCCGCTTGCGCTTCACTTTCGCCCCGACCCGATGGGGAGAGAGCCGCCGATAGGCGACATTCTTCCCTTGGCCGGAAAGAGCCTGACCACTGGGACTAATCCTTGAGGAGCGAACGTTATCTGGGGCGCGGCGTGCGGCCCGCCAACACGAGATTGCTCATTGCACGGAAGAATCCACGAGTAGCCGCGATCCTGGCAGGCCGCGCGGACGTCGTGGGAATCCTAGGCGGTATCTCCCAGAACCATGACCCGCGTCTCTCATTTTAGCTTCCACACCCCCACTTGCCCCGCGATATCCGCAGCCGCCAGGTGGGATTCGTCCGGTGAGAGGCTGATGGCGGAAATCCAGTCCTTGAACTGGCCGCCACGAGGAGTGCCGAGGACGGCGACTTCCTTGCCGTCCGCGATCTGGATGATGCGGACGCAGGTATCCCGGCCGGCGGTGAAGAGGTGCAGGCCGTCTTTGGAGTAGGTAATCGCGGTGACGCCGTACTGGTGGCCGGAGACGGTCTTGGAGAGTTTGCCCGTTTCCGTTTCCAACAAGTGGACTTTGCCGGTATCGGTTTCTCCACCTTGGCCGACAGCGACCTGCTTGCCATCGGGCGAAAACGCGGCTGCGATAAGGCCATTGCCGACAAAGTTCCGCCAAAGTTGGCCGTCGCCATAGGTGCGGCCCTCGGGCTTGAGCTTTGGGAATTGCACCTTCAGCAAATCGAGCTTTTCAGTCCCATCCACAGTGTGCCAGAGCTTGAGGGCGGCTGACGGGATGTCGAAGTCATCCCGCTTGTAGCGGTATTCGGAGACAAGCGCCGTCTGGCCATCTGCCGCGAGGTCGGCCGCCACGATCCAATTCCAGGGATAGCCCTTCCACTTGGAGAGCGGCTCATTCTTATCCAGGTCCCACACGATGACTTGCGAAGCCGCGTCCCCGCTGATGAGCCGATTGCCGCTACGGCTCAATGCGAGAGCATGAATCCAATTTTGATGGACCTCCAGCGTCTTCGGGGGGCCAACGGTCTGCACGTTCACGCCCAGCGCTTTCAGGATCTCTTCCTTCTTCGTCCGCTTGAACTGCTCCTTGCGGGTATCGCCATCGAGAATCGCCTCCGCTGTTCCCGTCGCCGCTGCTTCGATATTCCAGAGCCGAATCGTGTGGTCGAAGCTACTGGAAATGAGCTGCTTGCGGGCCACATCGAAAATGAGCCACGAAATGGCATTCGTATGCCCCTCCAGACGCCGCACCGGGTTCAGATTCGGCGCTTTCCGCTCCTTGCTCTTCTCTTTCTCCTCCGCAGAAATCTCCGGCGGTGTCTCGGGCAGCTCCCAGACGTAAATCTCCCCCTTCTGATTCCCAGCCGCCAACTTGCGATTTGAATCCAGAAACGCAACCGCACTCGGCCAAAGACCTTCGAAGGTGAGCTGGTATTGGAGAGTGGGAGTGAACATGAGTTTTGCACTGCTACTTCACAAGGTTCTTCTTTCCCCGGTCCTCATAATTCGGCCAACCAAACGCACCAGAGGTCGGATCCTCCACACCCAATTCGCAGCGGTTTCCCTTGGGCAGGGGACTGAACACGCCATTCGTCCGCGCTTCCAGCAACATCGCTACCAAAAAGTCTCCGATAGCTTCGAGGAGTTCATCGTCATTGCACTTTCTCACCTTTCCATTCACCTGGACAACGCTTACCGTTTCCCCATCGCAATCTGCCTGCACAGCCGGCAGCCAGGCTCTCCGGGTTAGTTTCGCGAAATCTGGATGGCTGGGGTCTCCATCCGGTTCGCTGCCTGGTTTGGTGTCCAAATCCAAATGGACCCAGGGAGTCGACGTAGTGTCGCCAAGCGAGTAGCTGATATCGATTCGAGTGACCGCAGGATGCCTTTTTGCGGTTCGAGCGGCCCTGTTCTTCGCAGCGTATTTGCGAACCGCATCCGACAACATCTGTTGAACGTCAACGGCATCTTTGCGCAAGTCAATGGTAATCACGTTCGCGTTTCTCCCAGTAAATATTTATCCAAACAACTCCCCCACCACCTTCGACCCAAACGGTGCCAGCGGAATCGGCCGCACGCCGGCGAAATTCTCCGTCTTGGGATCAATGCCGAGAGCATGATAAATGGTGGCGAAGAAGTCCCCTTCGGTGACCGGGTTGTCCTTCACCTCCGCCCCGTCTTCGTCGGAAGAGCCGTAGACCGCGCCGCCGCGGATGCCGCAGCCGGCGAGGGCGGTAGTCCAGGAGCGGACGTAGTGGTCGCGGCCGGCCCGATTGTTGATTTGCGGCGTGCGGCCGATTTCGCCGGTCCAGACGACGAGCGTGTCGTCGAGCAGTCCCCGCCGCTGCAAATCGGTCAAGAGGCCGGCCCAGGCGTGCTCCATCGGCGGGACGAGCCCCTTGTGCCAGGCGAAATTGTCCGCGTGCGAGTCGTAGCTGCTCTGGCTCACCTCGATGAACGAGACCCCGTGCTCCACCAGCTTGCGGGCGAGGAGGCAGCGGCGGCCGAATTCGCTGTCGCCGTAGAGCTCGCGGTCGGTCTCCCACTCGCGGTCGATTTTGAAAACCTCGCGGGCGTTTTGCAGCCGGCGGGCGCTCTCGTACGCCTCCCGATGCATGCGGCTGACATAGGCCTTGTGCTCCACGGCGAAGCGGTCCTCTAGAAACGAGCGGAGCTCGTGGCGGCGGGCTTCCAGCGGGGCTTCCATCCCCGAGCCGGAGAACGGCGGCAGGCTCCCTTCCGGCCCGATGTCGAACGGCTGATACTTCGGCCCCAAAAATCCGCTGCCGGCGTGGGCCTGGGTGAAGACCCGGATGAAGCTCGGCAGGTCGGCCCCTTCCTCCCCCTGATACTTGGCGACGATCGCCCCGAACTCCGGAAAGCGGACGTTCGCCGCCGGCCGGTAACCCGTGTGCATCAAATAAATGCCGCCGGGATGGTCCACCTCGCTGGTCCGCATCGAGCGGATGACGGCAATCTTGTCCATCATCCGGGACATCTTGGGCATCAACTCGCAAACCTGCGTCCCCGCCACATTCGTGGAAATCGGCCGGAACAATCCCCCGGTCTCCCGCCCCGGCTTCATGTCGAACGTCTCAAATTGGCTCGCCCCGCCGTTCATCCAGAGCAGAATGCAATGCTTCCGCTTCCTCTTCACCTCCTCCGCCAAAGCCGGCAGCCCGGTCAGACTCCCCCAATTCATCACCGCCCCGCCCCCAGCCGTCAGCAGCAGGCCTTTGAGGAGAGCGCGGCGGGAAAGATGGGAGGTGGGGGGGAACATGGCATTCGCTCCGCTGCGACACATTTCAATTAGAGTTTATCTTACTCTTCTCTTTGCTTTTCTGCGCCTTGGCACCTCTGCGTGATGCTCGTCCAAATGAGAAGGCAACACGCAAAGACGATGAGCTATTTCGGCTAAGGCTGCACTTTGACTCGGCAATTTGGTTTTCTTTTTTGAAAGTCGTCAAGGACCTCAGAAGTCGTCTGAGTATCGCGCACAATTAAATGGTTGAGATTCGGCAGTTCAAGTAAGTGGTCGAGCGAAGCACGCGTCACGGCCCGATCGCTCAGCAGAATCATGTTCATGCCGGCCGGAAGTTTGAGGCTACAGAAACCCTTGTCAGTTATCCGAGTGTTGGCAAGCGAAAAAAACCGCCATCCGGAAGGGATTTCCAAGCCGTCGATGCTCGCATCGGTTATGGGGCAGCCGTTTAGGGAGATTCCTCGGAGGTCTTTAAGGTTCGCAAGGTGTGAAATTCCCGACCCGGTGAGTTTGGTATCGGTCAGGTCAACGGTTTCGAGGTTGGGAAACAGCTGAAAGTGGCGGAGGGCACTATCCGTGAGGTCGGTGTCACCCGCATCCATGAATTGCAAATTGGGCTTGGAACCGATTTCCGCAAGTCCTTCACCATTCATGGCATTGCCCCTAAGAATCAACTCCTCCAAGTGGTTCAGATTGTGAAGATGCTTTAGCCCCGCATCCGTGATATTCGTCTGCTGCAACTTTAATTTCCGGAGCTCGGTGAGTCCACTCAGATGCTGCAGCCCCTCGTCGCTAATATTGGTCGAACTGAGGTTAAGCTCACGCAGATCGCGACAGTTGCTTAGGTGCACAATACCTTGGTCCCCAATTCGTTGCCCTAACAAGGTGAGTCGTTGCAGTCGCGTGGCGCGGCTAAGCACGGTGAGATCGCTGTCGGAAAGCAATCCTTTTTCTCCTTCCGCCATTGGGTAAAGGTTCAGCTCCTCAAGGCGGTCCAAGCATTGAAGACCGCTCAGGTCCTGCCCGCTTACCATGCTGCCATCCAGTTTGAGCACTCTCAGTCGCGTGAACTGTTTGATCAAACGAAGTGCCGATCGGGTTTCCTTAGGACTTACAACCGAAAGAGACGGGGAATGCCGAAAATAGACGGAGTCGACATCATCAACGAAATCTTGTCCAAAGGTGCGTCTAAGCCAGGTGGAGAGGAACAAGTCGTGCGGATAAACATCAACATGTTTGCCGTCCGCCTGTCTCAAAGTGATTTTTGAGTCGTTATAATCCACTCTCGCCCCCAACCCCCTCAGTTCCTCCACCACCTTCCGCTGCCGCTCGGCTCGGTCGCGCCACCAGGCGAAGCTACCGAGGAGGAGGCAGAGCAGCACCATCCAGACCCCCGCGGTCCGCAGCGTGAACTGATACCAGCGGCGGCGGGGCTTGGCGTCGGGCGAAGTAGTTTGCGGCGACTCCGTAACGGTGCTGGCCATGGCGCGATTATAGCCGGAGGATAACCACGAAGGCACGAAGACACCAAGAAGGCGAAGAAGACATTCATTCTCCGCCTTTCCGATTTCTTCGTGTCTTCGTGCCTTCGTGGTTACTCCGCCGGATTTGCGACTATGTTTCTACGTCACATTCCGCCCGCCGATACGCCTCAACCTCCAGGCACAACTCCGCCAGCCGCGATTTCAGTGTGACGAGGATGAGCCCTTCTGCCGGTAGCGAGCCGCCGCGGGCGGCGGTTTCCAGGGCTTCGGCTAGCTCGATGAGGGGAGTGACGTGAAGGATGCGGAGGGTTCCTTTGAGCGTGTGGGCGAAGCGGTGGGCTTCCGAGATGTTGCCGGTGGCGATGGCCTGTTCCAGGCTGGCGACAAGTTTGGGAGTTTCCTCGATAATGGTCCCAAGAATGTCGCTCAGAAGTTGCTGATCGCCGCCGAAATCAATCAGCACCTTGGCCCAAGGTACGCTGGCGGCTCGTACCGTCTGTGGCGGGGTGCACCGGGAGACAACCATCGGAGCCATGGCCCGCAGCAGCTCGTCCCGCCGGACCGGTTTGGGGACGTAGCCGTCCATACCGGCGGCGAGGCAGCGCTCGCGGTCCCCCTTCATGGCCCGGGCGGTCATGGCGATGATCGGAATCCGCGAGCGGCCCCCTTCCAACTCGCGAATGCGGCCGGTCGCCTGATAGCCGTCCATCTCCGGCATTTGCACATCCATCAGGATGAGATCGAAGGTCTGCGATTGGAACGCAGTCACCGCTTCCTGCCCATTCATCGCGACCGTGACGGAGTGCCCCCATTTCCCCAGGATGCCCAGGGCCAGCTTCTGATTGGTCAGCCCATCCTCCGCCAGCAGGATGCGAAGCGGCGGGATAGCTGGCTGCGAATCGGCGGCGGCTGGTGCTGATGCCGGAGCTGGAACGGCGCCTTTCGCCAGGGCTGCCTGAATCGCCGTCAGCAGGTCCGACTGTTTCACCGGCTTGAGCAAGTGGGCGGAAATGGCCAGTTTCTCCAGTCGCTCGGATTCCCCGCGCAGGTCTCCCGAGGTGAGGACAATCACCGGCAAGCTGGCCAGCGACTCGTCCCGGCGCATCTTTTCCACGAGCGAGAACCCGTCCATCTGCGGCATGTGCATATCGGTAATCAGCAGACTCAGCGGGCTTCCCGAGCTCGCGCGCTGCTTCAACATCTGCCAGGCAGCCGCCGCACTCTCCGCCATGACTGGCTGCATCCGCCAGGAGCGCAGCATCTCTTCCAGGATTTTGCGATTGGTGGAATTGTCATCCACAATCAGCACTTCGAGCCCTTCCACTTCCACAGGTTGCATTCGCCTCGTGGAATTTCCGGGAGTTGTGCCCGGCGCGAACGGCGCGGTGAACCAGAAAGTGCTTCCCGCTCCCGGTTCGCTGGCGAGCTGCAGGCTTCCTCCCATGAGTGAAACCAGGCGGGAGGAAATGGTGAGTCCCAGTCCCGTGCCGCCGAATTTGCGAGTGGTGGAGCTATCGGCCTGGGAAAACGCCTCGAAGACCAGCGACTGCTTGTCCTTGGGAATGCCGAGGCCGGTGTCGATGACGGAAATCTTGAGCGAACAATCCCCTTCGGCGGCCGAAGCTCTCGCCACATCCACGAGCACTTCCCCCCGCTCGGTGAACTTGATGGCAGTCCCCACCAGATTCAAGATCACCTGCCGCAACCGCACCGGATCGCCCAGAAGCATTTCGGGAACGTCGGAGGCGATGTGGTAGGCCAGTTCCAGGCCTTTGTGATGGGCCCTGAGGGCGAGCGACTTGACCGAGTCACCCACCACTTCCCAGACGTCGAAGTCCGTCGCTTCCAGTTCCAGCTTGCCCGCTTCAATCTTGGAGAAGTCGAGGACTTCGTTGATGATCTCCAGCAGCGACTCCGCCGCCTGCTGGACCATGGTGAGATATTCGCGCTGCGTCGAGTTGAGGTTGCTGTCGAGGACCAACTCCGTCATGCCGATGACGGCATTCATGGGAGTCCGAATTTCGTGGCTCATG
>SXOA01000096.1 GCA_005778405.1 Planctomycetaceae bacterium | reverse complement strand
CCTGGCTCGGTACTGCGATGATTCTGATTTGCTGGCGATGGTGCAGTATCATGACGAACCCTTTGCGCTTTGGCGGCAAGCGGAGAGCAAGAAGGGCAAATACAACCAAGAGCGTTTCAACTCGCTCTTGCAAAGTATCAAGGATTGGAACCTTTTTCTCGCGTTCAATATTATCGACGGTTGCACCGAGGGGAAAAGCCGCGAGCCACTGAAGTGGCTCTTCCGAGAAGTAGGCGATAGAGTACAGTCCAGCTTTACTGCGGGCGACATACTATAGGCTGGACCTTATAACAAGTAAGCTTGGAGAATGCACCGATGGGGTGGTTCAGTCGAGATGTGCTGGTGACTTTCATCGACGACGCCACGGGTGCGGCCTTTGCAACGACCAAGATGCTGCCGGACGACCTACCCGAATCATTCGAGATAGAGACGACTCTGCACCTTGGTGAAGCCGATTGGTCTGTCGTTCATGCCGAGCCACGGACGAGGGGAGAGTACACGAAGTCCGGCGCGCTGACCCTGCGGCTACTTAAAATCGAGAAGATTGGGGCGGAAGCGATCTCCTTTAGTCAGTTGGATATTACGGAGCGATTTGACGACAACCAGGGCCTTGGCAAGGATGAGTGGATTTCCACGATGCCGTTGAGTTTAACGATTGCGGATCCAAAATCGGCGGGACTCCCTTCGCCCGACGCCGATTCAGACGAGGTTTATCGTGTAGCGTCCAAGCTGTCTGCATTGAGAGAATCAATCCCCATCCCTGACGATGGCGTGTATTGCCCGATATGCCACATCGCCAATGTTGACCTTGGAAGGTTGCGGACGCCTTGTCCCAAATGCGGCCGAGAGCTATTGAAGTTCGGGTGGACTTAGGGCTTGGCCTAACCACAGCGTTGCACCCGACGGCGGCCGCATTACTGGTAATCGAGACATTCAGTTCACCTAGCGGCCGCCGCAAGTGAACGCCATCGTTCTGCGGCAGAGGGCATCGGGTGACGAAGTTCGCCAAACGTCTGCTCGGACAAGAGGTTCGAGAGTTGACTGCGCTGCTACTTGAGGAACCCATCTTTGCCGACCTTCGCGATCTCGTGAATCGTAAAAGCTGAATCCAAAAGTTTGCCTGCTCGCCGGGTTCATGGAATCCCTGCCAGTGCTGAAGCACGCGGGGGACGAAGCACTTTCCTAGACTGTGCCACACGCGCTGCGCCCCTCGGGCGACATTCGCTCATTCGAAAATATTATTGACTTTTTGTGCTTTTGGGGATTGTTTGTGGCACAGGGAGTTTGGAACAATTGGATAGTTGTGCAGAAAATGCCATTTTTTTACCCAGGTGAGGGTGTCGTAACCCAAGTTGCCAGGACGAGACTCGGGTTGTGCCCCCGCCGCAGCTTGCCCTTCCCTCGCTGGCGCGCCCGCTAGTGTCGGAGACACGAGACCGGCTGAAGCCGGGACTCGGGCGGGGTGGCGTGATGAATCAAGAATGGAGCGGTGAATCAGACTTACGGCGACGTGAATCAACGAAACATGTGTACAGTTAATGACTTGCGGCGGGATGAATCGTCGTAAGGTTTGAAAAAGAAACGGTGTGAATCATGAATCAGGCAATACTATCGGGGGGTGCGAGGGGCGAGCGTCGCGACCTTCATTTCCCTCGCTGCCGGAAGGGGGTCGGCCAGCGGGCACAGTTGTTTCCCGCCTGCCGCTCGTCTAAGTTGGAAAACCTATTAGATCTCCATTCTCATTCGACTGCCAAGCACCAAGGAGTTTCCATGACCACCTCTCTCCAGACACCTGCTCGTTCCTCTTCCCGTCGCGCCTTCCTCGCCGCCGTTGCCGGCACCGCGGCAGCGGCCTGCACTTCGGCTGCCTTAGGCCGCGATTACGGACCCAACGCCCAGCCCGTCCGTTATCCGGACCCCGACATCGTGGCCCTCGACAAGCGGTTTGAATCCATCAAGCTGGGGAACACTCCCATCCAGCGGCTCTATCACAGTAAGGAAATGCTTTGGGCCGAAGGGCCGGCGTGGAGCGCTGTCGGCAAGTTCCTGCTTTGGAGCGATATTCCCAACAACATCCAAATGCGGTGGCTCGAAGAGGACGGCCATGTCAGTGTTTTTCGCAATCCGGCCGGCAACAGCAACGGTAATACGTTTGATTACCAAGGCCGCCAGATTTCCTGCGAGCACGGCAACCGCCGCGTGGTCCGTTACGAGCACAACGGCAAGATGACCGTCCTCGCCGATGCCTGGCAAGGGAAGAAGCTGAACGCCCCCAACGACGCGGTCGTGCATCCCGACGACGGAGCCATCTGGTTCACCGATCCCGGCTACGGCAGCCTGATGAATTACGAAGGAGTCAAAGGGAAGCTGGAGATCAAGGAAGCCGTTTATCGGATTGACGCCAAGACCGGCAAAATGGACAAGGTGACCGAGGATATTTTCAAGCCGAACGGACTTTGCTTCTCGCCCGATTACAAGAAACTGTATGTGGCGGACACGGGCGCATCGCATTACGCCGACGCTCCGCGAAATATCAAGGTCTGGGACGTCGTGGACGGCAAGACGCTCGCCAACGGGAAAGAGTTTGCTTCCATGAGCCTCGAAGGCTTCGATAAGGCCGGCTTTGCCGATGGCATTCGGGCCGATGTGGAGGGCAACGTCTGGGCCAGTGCCGGCTGGGTGGGGGATGGCTACGACGGCGTGCACATTTTTGCCCCGGATGGCAAGCGGATCGGACAAATTCGGCTGCCCGAGATTTGCAGCAACGTCTGCTTCGGCGGAACGAAGCGGAACCGGCTGTTCATGACGGGGAGCACGTCGCTGTATGAGGTGTATGTCGAGACGCAGGGGGCACATGTGTCGTAGGTGAGAGTTGCAGTGTTCAGTGTTCAGTTTTGAGGAATTTCGCGATGGGACTTTCCAAGATTTGGTTGAGCGTCAGCCTGTTTTTCATCTTCCTGGTCCCCACGCTGGCGGCGGACAAAGGCCTCTCCACCTATTTCCCCCCTACGGAAGAAAAGGGAGGCTGGCGCAGCCTGCTGCCGGAATCGGGAGAGCCTGATGCGGCGCAGAAGGCCAAGATCCGCGAAGTAGCGGGAATGGACTGGGACAAACTCCAGGAAGCCTGGAAACACAACGCCACAGCCGAGGGGGGGACGGGACTGCTTGTCATTCGCAAAGGACAGGTCGTCGGCGAGTGGTATCGTGGCGGCGAACGCGCGACGGCCTACAACATCTATTCCAGCAGCAAGGCCTACACCAGCACCGCGTTCGGGCTGATCCTCGACGACTTCGGAAACAAGCCGCTCCCGGGCGGAAAGAAGCTGACTCTCGATACCAAGGTTTGCAACGCCGACTGGATTCCCGAGTCACTTCCCCTCGCCGACTCCCGCAAAGCCGACATCACAGTTCGACACCTTCTCAACCTGACGTCGGGAATCGGCGGCGAAGGGGTCCCGCAGAAACAGCCGTTCGAGTCTTCGTTGGGCCACATCGAAAACTCTCCTTTCGCGAAACTCAAGGGGGATCCGGGAACCGTCTTCCATTACAGCAACGCGGGACTCGCTCACCTGGTCTTGCTGTTTCAACATGCGCAGGGTGAAGACCTCTTTCCTTTCGTCAAGAAGAACCTGTTCGATCCGATTGGCATGCAGCGCGTGGAGTGGATGAAAATCGGCGGGGACGGTGGGATTGGTCCGTACAACCAAGGTTACAGCGGCATTCATACGAATCCTCGCGAGCACGCCCGGTTCTGCTACCTGGCGCTGCACAAGGGGGAATGGGCCGGCAAGCGAATCGTCCCGGAGTCGTATTACGACTTTGCTTGGACTCCGTCGAAAGTGAAGGATGATTACGGAGGCCAGTGGTGGACGATGCCAAGCCTCAAGGATGCTCCTGCCGACCTGGTGATCACGCGCGGCAAGGATTTCAACAATGGCTGGGTGGTTCCCAGCCTCGACCTGGTGTTTGTGCGACTGGGGAACGGTCAGAAGTTTCCCAAGGATTTTGAGAGGGACCTGGTGGTGAAAGTCTTGGCGGCCGTGGAGAAGTAGTTATTCCGTCTGTGCCGGGAGGGCGGATTGCAGGAGCGGGTGGAATCGACGAGTCGGCCGGCTTTGTGTTGGCATCGCGAACTCTCCAACTAAGCTGGAAGGATGCGGCCGGATGAGGGCCGCTGACACGACCCTCACCCCGGCCCTCTCCCCCATAGGGAGAGGGAGATTTGCCAGGAGCTTCTCTCATGTTGGTGCGCTCTCTCGCCGCGATTGCGGTTCTGGTCGTCATCGCTTCGTCGTCCTTTGCCCAATTCGGTCCCAAGGAAGAAGCTGGAGGAGGGCCGCGGTTGGACAAGGGGCTGACCCAGAAGTGGCAGGTCGGAGTGAAGGTGCGGGCCGTCGGCGGGAACGTCGGCGGGCTGTTTGGCACCATTCCGGTCCCCAGCGACTGGCCCGAGCAGCAAGTCAAAGTAGTGGCTGAAGATGTTACGCCGCATGTCAGCTCGGTGACCTACCGAGTGATTGACGGTGGCGTTCGGCAAATGGTGTTCGAAATTCCGCAGGTTCCCGCGAACGACCTCGCCAGGGCGCTGATTACATTCGAGGTCACCAAGCGGTCGATGCTCGCCCCGACGGATACCACCGGCTTTGTCATTCCCAAGAACCCGCCCAAGGATACGCGAAAGTTCCTCGGCCCCAGCCCGCTGATTGAAATCGCCAATGCCAAAATCAAGTCCCTTGCCAAGGAACTGGTAACCGGCAAGGAAGGGGCTTGGGCGCAAGTGGAGAGTTTGTGCGACGGCGTCCGCGAGAAAGTGAAGCTCGACAAGCTGAACATCAAGGGAGCCCTGGCCGCGCTTCGCGATGGCAAGGCCGACAAGGAGGATTTGACGGCCCTGTTCGTCGCCTGCTGCCGCGTGCACAAGGTGCCGGCCCGAATGGTTTGGATTCCCGACTCTTGCTACGCGGAGTTTTATCTGGAAGATGCCAAGGGAAAGGGATATTGGTTCCCCTGCCAGGTCGCCGGCGACAAGTCCTTCGGTGCCCAACCCGATCAGCGGCCCATTTTGCAAAAAGGTGATAACTTCAAGGTGCCGGAGAAGAAGGAGACGATGCGGTTCGTCAATGAGTTCCTGACCGGCAAAGGGGGCGGAGGGGGAGCGCCGCAGGTGGAGTTTGTGCGGAAATTGGAGGAGAAGTAAGGGCAGGAGTCAGGAGACGGATGCAACTCGCGGCTCGACAGTTTGTTATGGTATTGTGTGCCACATTTTTGTGGTGCGCTGTGATGGTGCGCGCCGAGGATGCTGGTCCGTCGCGTCTCAAGCTTGGTGAGCAAACGACTTCCCAGTGGCGGTTTGGACTGGTGGTGAAAGCGCCCGCGGGGGCCGTGAACGGGATTGTGGCGACGATGGCGGTGCCGTCGGACTTTCCGGAACAGAAGGTCAAGATCGTCAAGGAAGAGATCTCGCCCAACGTGAAAAGGGTCAGTTACCGGGACCTGGGGGGCGTGAAGCAGATGGTTGTCAGCATTCCTCGGGTGGCTGCTGGGGAAGAAGCTTCCGCGGTCGTCACGTTCGAGATCGTCAAGAGCGAGATTGAAAAGTCGGACGACGTTACTGGTTTGTCCTTAGCTTCCAAACCAGCCAAGGATTTGAGCAAGTACCTGCTTCCCAGCCCCTATATCGAGAGTACCGATCCGAAAATCAAGCAGCTTGCGCCGACGATCATCAAGGACAAGGAGGACGCCTGGCAAAGAGTGGAGGCGATCTTCGACTACGTGCAGGAAAATGTGAAGTACGAGTTCTCCACCGACATCCACCCCGCCGTCGACGCCCTCAAGGCCGGCAAAGGGGACTGCGAAGAGCTGACCAGCCTGTTCATCGCCTTCTGCCGGGCCAATAGGATTCCGGCCCGGGCCGTGTGGGTTCCTGGCCATTGCTATCCCGAGTTCTATCTGCAAGACAGCCAGGGACGCGGCACCTGGTTCCCCTGCCAGGTCGCCGGTGACGGCCACATTTTCGGCTGGATGGATGAAGAGCGGCCCATTCTGCAAAAAGGAGACAATTTCAAAGTCCCCGATGAGAAAGGCCCGCAGCGCTACGTCAAGCAGTTCTTCAAAGCTGCGAATGCCGAGGCGAATCCGGAAGTGCGGTTTGTGCTGGAGCAGGTGAAAGAATAGCGACTACTCCCGCTCCGCCCAGACGCGGCTCTCACCTTGCTCGTCGAACTCGACGTGGATGACGTTGGGCCGGCAGCAGACGGGGCAGTCTTCGACGTATTCCTGCTCGCTCCCCTGGGAGGGGTCGAGCGGAATGACGATTTCCTCGCCGCAAGCATCGCAGATATAAAAGGTGTCGCCTGTGGGCTTACGCTTCTTCTTGCGACGCTTCGGGGGACGTTTCATTACCGGGCTCCCGCAGGAACCGTGACCCGGAGGATGCGGGGATCGGAACCGGCAACGGCGATTTCGGTCCCATCGGCGGACCAGGCGAGTCGATAGCCAGCAGCGACGGGAAGCTGCTGGTGGAAGAGCGCGGTTCCTGCGACGGCGTCCCAGACGAAGAGTTTGCCGCTGTCGTCGAGCGTGGCGACGCGGGTGAGCGCGATGTTATAGCGGAGGGCCCGGAGTGGGTGGTTGTGCCCTTCGATGGCCCGGCTCTGCTGCTGGGTCATGCGGTCGAAGGTTTGCCAGAGTTTCTTGGTGCCGCCCAATTGCAACGTGCGATTATCGGCTGCCCAGGCGAGCGCGCTGACCGGGCCGCTGATGTTGGCGGTAATGGCGGTGGCTTCTTTCCCTTCGGGATCCCAGAGACGAATCACACCGTCCGCGCCCGCAGTGGCCAGCTCTTTGCCATCGGGCCGGAACGCAACCGCTTGGACCGAGCGGGCGTGCCCCTTCAGTTCAAACAGCAACTCCCCTTTCTCCAGATCGAAGACCCGAGCAATGCCGTCACCACTCGCCGTGGCGAGCCGTTTGCCGTCGGCATTCACCGCCAGGTCGTAGAGCGGGCGCTTGCCGCTCATCAAGGTCCGCCGGGCTGCGTAGTCGGCTCCGTGCCAGCGCATCACCTTTTGGTCAGCCCCTGCGGTGAAGACCGCGCGGTCGTCGTTGGCGGTGATTGCCAGCCGCAAGGCACCGGCGGCATGGCCCCGCCCTTCGTGATTGAGCATGAGATGCGACTTTCCGTCGATGGTCGTCAGGGCGTAGTTCCGCAAGACTCCGTCGGCGGTTCCGACGAGGATTTTGGAGCTATCCTTGCCAAGCGTCAAGGACGTAATCGCCGCCGGCAGCGCCAGGGCTGCCAGCGGCTTGCCATCAACGGTGGACCAAACACGGAGTTGCAAGTCGTCGCCACCGGCAGCGACCGTTTTGCCGTCGCCACTGATCGCGATGGCCTTGAGAGGGCCTGTGGCTCCCTCGAACTTTCGTACTAGCTTGAGGTCGGCTGTTGACCATTGATAGGCAAGCTTGTCCGCGCCGGCGGTGAAGAGATGCTGGCCATCGGTCGCCAGAGCGACATCGGCGATGGCCCCTTCGTGGGCGGCGATCGCGACGGTGACATTCGTACTCCAGCGGCGGACGGTTTTGTCCGCCCCGCCGGAAAGGACCGTCTTGCCGTCGCTGCTCAGCCGTACGCTATGCACCAGACCGGCGTGCCCCGGCAATCGCTCCAGTTCCTTGCCGCTGACGCCATCCCAGAGCCGAATCAGTCCGTCATCCGCTGCCGTCACTATGCGGCTGCCGTCCTGGCTGGCGGCGATGCTCCGCACCGCTGCCGGATGGGTGAGCGTCAGAAGAGGAGCAACGTCGGTCTTGCCGGCCGCCGGCTTGGCGGTGAAATCCCAGACCCGAGCCGCATTGTCCGCACAGGCCGCCATCAGGCGTTTGCCATCCGGCGAAAGTGACAGGCCCAGCACCGCGCCGGCCGCGCCGCTGAAAGTTCGCTCGGGCCTGGCCTCTTTCAAATTCCACTGCCGCACGGTCTTGTCCGCGCCAGCGGTGATCAATCCGGTTCCATCGCTCGTCCAAACGGCCGCGGAAACCGCGCCTTCGTGTCCGGTCAGCAATTGCTCGAGTGCCGGCACGGCGCGATGTACCTGATTATCCGCGCCGGCGGCAAGCAGGTTCTGCCCATCGGCGGAGGCGAGCCGATTGGCCACGGCAGGCAGGAGCGAATCCTCCAGTGGCTTGCCGTCCTTGGCCGCGAAGATACGGCGGTGTTTGTCCGCGCCAGCAACCGCGATTCGGCCGTCTCCCGCGTAGCTCATCGCCGTCACCCCCGCACCCGTCGCGACGTTGACGGCCAGAACGGCGTCCGCCGTGTTCCAGGCAAACAAATTCGGCTGAGCAAGAGTGGGGTCTCCAGCACCGGCGATTTGCAGGCCGTCTCCTCGGACGGCAATGTTCCGCAGCGGAAGTGGACTGCCGGCGAATTGCTTCACCATGACTCCCTTCAAGTCCCACAGCTTGAGGAGCTTGTCCTCGCCGGAAGTAATGACTTGCTTTCCGTCCGGTGTTGCGGCCAGCGCGTGCAGCTTCATCAGATCAGCTGCGATGACTCGCTCGGCCGTCAGTGAATCGATGCGGGTTGTCTTGTCCGGGCCGGTCGAGGCCAGCGTTCGATTATCCGCAGCGAACGAAAGAGACGTCGACGCACCGCCATGAGTTGGCAGAGCTTCAAGTTCCTTGCCACTGGGTAAATCCAACAGATGAATGGGACCATCGTCGCCACTCACAGCCAACCGGGTACCGTCGGGACTGAGTGCGAGCGAACGGATCGGCGCGGGCAAAGTAATTGGCGGGAGCGCCGCGGCATCCGCGAAGTTCCAAAGTCGTGCGAACTTGTCGGCAGAGGAGGCAATCACCCGACTCCCGTCCGGCGACACCGCCAGCCCTGTTACCACGTCCGTCACACCGGCATATGCTTTCACCGCGGCCCCATCCACGCTGTTCCAGTGCCGCACCGTCTTGTCGGCTCCACCAGAAAGGAGAGCAGCTCCGTCGGGGGTGTATGCCAGGGCGGTCACGGCACCGACATGGCCGGGAACAACTTTGATGAGCGCAAGTGAGTGCAGTCGGGCCAGGTTATCTGTCCCTCCGGTCAGCAGGGAGGAGTTCGTTCCCGCAAAAGCAACAGAAGTCAGCGGTCCTTTTTGCGACAGCGTTTCGAGTTGCATGCCGTCCACAGGATTGAAGATACGGATCTGATTGTCGGCCCCGGCAACCGCCAGGCGAGTGTTGTCGGTGCTGTACGCGACGGCTACGACGGCGGCCGGAGTGGGAATCTTCTTCTCCAGCAGGTTAGTGTCCGCCCGCCAGAGATAGAGGTTTTTGTCCTCGCCACCGGAGGCGATTTGGAGGTTGTCGCCGCGATAGGCGACGCAGGCGAGCGGCGCGTCGCTCGGGGGGAGCGGAGCGAGCGGCTTGAGCATTGCGTCCCATTGCTTGGCCAATTTGTCGGCACCAGTAGTGATGAGCTTCTGGCCGTCCGTGTTGTGGGCCACGCCGCCGGCCGCTCCGTTGTGGGCGACGACGACGGCGAGGCTCGAGATGGCCAGCTTGCGGGTGAACCCTTCGGCTCCACCGGCGACGAGTGATTTGCCATCGGGAAGCATCGCCAGGGCGGAGATCGGCTTGGCGAAATCGACAAACCGCTCGGCAACTCTTTGGGTTGCCAAATCCCAAACGCGAAGCAAGTGGTCGTCGCCGCCGCTGGCAATCTTCTGCCCGTCGGGGGATGAGCCAATCGTCCGAACTACGGTCGGATGAAGCAGCGTAGCCAGCAGGCCAGCGTCGCTGTAGTTCCAAACCCGCACGGTCTTGTCCGCCGAGCCGGCGAAAACCTTGGTGCCGTCCTTGGAGATTGCCACGCAGGTAATTGCGTCCGACTGGCTAGTGAAATTGCGAGTCTGACTGCCGTCGGCCGCGCTCCACAGACGAACAGTCTTATCCGCTCCGCCGGTGAGCACGAGATTGCCGTCCGCCGAATAAACGACGTTCGCCAGCGGCATGGGAGAAACGTCAATGACGCGGACCAGCGCCCGCCGCACAATGCGAACCAGATTTGCCGCGCCGCCGACCGCCAGACCGCGGCTGTCGGGGAGAAAGGCGACGGCAGTGGGGACGTTGTCGGTGGAAGGGATGTACTCTTGCAGAACCCCTTGCAGGTTCCAGACCCGGACATTGCCGTCCGCAGAGGCCGTCGCGAGCGTGAGATTGTCCGGGCTGAAGCTGACCGCGCTCACCGCGCCGCCCTGGCCGGCAATCGTTTGAGCCAGCGAGCCGTCGGCGAAGTTGTAGAGCTTGACGTTCTTGTCGGCTGAACCCGCGGCGAGAGTCTTGCCATCGGTGCTCAGGGACAGACAGGTCGGCGCGGTTCCATGCGCGATGTTGAGCACACGGCTGCCGTCGGAAGTATTCCAGGAACGTATCGCACCGTCTTCGGACGCCGTGATAATCGTACTCCCCGCGCCCGCAAGCAGGAGCGATGTAATCGGCTTGTCGTGCGAGCCAAAGGAACGCATTTCCATGCCGTCCGCCAGCTTGAGCTGACGAATGACCTTGTCCGCTCCGGCGACATAGACGCTTACGCCGTCGGGAGCAAACGCGACGCCACTCGTAATCACGGGAACCTTTTCGAGCAGGAAGGCTTGCTTCCCGTCGGCGATGTTCCAGACGCGAATGGTCTTGTCCGCCGAAGCCGTGACGAGCTGCGTGCTGTCCGATTTCCAGGCGAGGGCGGTGACGGATTCGGCGTGACCAAGGGTCCAGCTTGCTGCGCCGTCGGCGACGTTCCAAACCCGAACGCTTTTGTCCGCTGCGGCCGTGGCGAGTTGCAGGCCGTTGGGACTGAGGGAGACGGCAGTGATTTTGGCAGTATGGTCATCCAGCAGCTTGAGCGGAGTAGGAATCTCCCACAGCCGCACTTTGCCGTCGGCTCCGGCGGTGGCAATCTGGCCTCCTTGCGGT
Source organism: Planctomycetaceae bacterium (assembly GCA_005778405.1). Lineage (GTDB taxonomy): Bacteria > Planctomycetota > Planctomycetia > Pirellulales > Pirellulaceae > SXOA01. The sequence goes on along the minus strand of SXOA01000096.1, from coordinate 65,930 downwards.
TTGAAGGCGACGCCGTTGACCGGGCCGGGGTGAGCGCCAATTTGCGCCTTGATGGCACCATCCGCGAGCGTGAAGAAGTGGAGCGTGCCGCTTTGCGTCGCGGCAACAGCCGTGGTGTTGTCCGGGGCAGTGGCGAGAGCGGAAACCGGAGCAGGCAATTCGACCGACGTCCGCGGCTTGAGCGTGGCGTGGTCGAGGACATGCACGAACTTGTCACTTCCGCCCGAGAGGCTGAGCAGACCGTCACTCGTCACGGCGACCGCGTTGATCGCCGCGGTATGCTTGGCCAAGGGCTGGTGCGGAATAATCGGCAGTTGCCAGAGCCGCAGCGTGCCATCCGCTCCGCTCGTGGCAAGCTGCGCGTTATTGGGATGAAAGCTGACGCCGGTAACAGCCCCTTCATGCGCCCCGAGCAGTCCAGCCGCCGCGCCGTCAACGGTTCCATAGAGCCGGACCACCCCATCCGCATCGCCGACTGCCGCTTGCTGATTGTCACGACGGAAGGCGGCAGCGGAAAGTGGAGCCTTTCCGCCGGTCAGCGCGGCGGCAGTTTTGAGATCGGGAAGGGACCAGAGTTGCGCGACGCCAGCCGTGTCCCCGGTCAGAGCGGTCTTGGCATCGGGCGTGACGGCAACAACACGGACGGAGGCTTTGTGGTGAGCAATCTCCGCCGCTGGCTGGGGGAGATTCCAAAGGCGAATCAGGCCGTCGTCACCGCCTGTTGCCATTTGCGGGAGCTTGGGATGGAGTGCAATGGCTTGCACCGGGCCGGCATGGCCACCGACACTGCCACGCGGAACTCCATCGGCGAAGTTCCAAAGTTGGACCTGTCCGCTGGCACTTCCCGCCGCCAAAACGGCGCGATCGGTGCTGGCAGTGAGCGTGGTGACTGCCGTCGCAAACGCCGGAAGCTTCTTGGATTCCTTGCCGGTGGCGACGGTGATGAGGCGGACGCTTCCATCGGAATTCGTCGCGGCGATCGTCTTGCCATCCGGAGACAACACGATGGCCTTCACCGCTTCTTGGCTGACTAGCTTGATTGGCTGAGCCGGTGGGAGACGCCAGTATTTCAGCAGACCGTCGCTGCCACAGGTTGCGAGGATTTTTTCGTCGTCGAGCCAGGTCAGGCCCGTGACGCCACCCACATGGGCGACGAGCGTGAAAGATTCTTTGCCGTCTGACGTGTCTTGCACCATGACGCCACCAACCGCGTCTCCCAAAGCGACTTGTTTGCCGCTTGATGAAATTGCAGCCGCCGTGATGGGCTGGGGAAGATTTTCGAGAACACGAGCCGGCTTCCCGGTAGCTGTATTCCAAATGCGAACGGACTTGTCCGCCGCGGCGGTGACGGCCGTCTTGCCATCCTTGGACATGGCCAGTACGGTCACGGGCTGCGTGTGGCCAGGCCACGGCGCGGAGACACTTGGCAGCCGCCAGATGCGGACGGTTCCATCAGCTCCCGTGGAAGCGAGTCGCGGCTCGGTGGGGTGAAAGGCAAGCGAAGACACCGCTCCGACATGTCCGGCCAAAGATCCCTTATCCGCGCCATCTGCCGTCAGCCAGAACTTAATTGTTCCAGTATCGCTGCCCGCCGCGGCGAGTTTGGAATCGGAACTAAGGGCAAGCGAAGCGATTTTTCCCGGCCCGGCGGGAAGCGGCCGCAGCGGAGAGCCATCCTTCTTGAATAACAGCACCTGGGAATCAATGCCGCCGCTGCCGAGGATGCTCCCGTCCGCCGACATAACAACTGCCGTGACCTGGTCGCTATGCCCGGGAATCGAATGCGGCGCAGTCGGCGGCCACGACGCCAGGCGAAGCACGCCGTCGGCACCGGATACTGCCACGAGCTTTCCCTGTTGATGCAGGGCCATTGCCGTCGCGGAAGGGAATTGAATCATTCCGGTTAGCGCGGCGGAATCAAAATTCCAACCTCGCAAAGCCCCATCCCCCCCAGACGCGAGAATTAACTTCTGCTCCGGGAACGCGGCAACTCCGGTCACGCCCCCGACATTTCCCGGGTAGTCCCGCACATGGGCCTTGGTGGTCACATCGAACAAGCGAACATAGTTGGAAGCGTCTCCGGTCAGGACGAACTTGCCGTCAGCGGAAGCGGCAATCGCGGTTGGCGGTCCGGGAATACCGGCAATTTCGAACAGGGCGGATGGCCGCGGGACATCGAAAAAATTCAAGCTGCCATCCACGCCGCCGACGATTGCCTGCAGTCCGTCGGGAGTAAGCGTCAAGCAGAGATTGGGCCGGCTGTGAGCGGCGATGGTCCGCACGAGCTGCCCGGTCGTGCGGTCCCACACACGCAGCGTCCCATCCTGCCCAACGCTCAGTAGCAACTTGTTATCGACCGTGTAGGCCACATCGCGAACCGCCCCCTTGTGCCCTTCCAGAAACTGCAACTGCGGCGCAACAGGAACTTGAGCCAGTCCAGGGCTGGCCAGCAGCAATGTGGCCATTACGAAAGCGAATTGCAGCAATCTCATCAGGTAGGCCCCCCTGGGCAATCGGCAGGATATTTTGGGCAGGACGGCAGATGCCGCGCACTGCCAGTCTAATCCACCGGGGAAGCTGATTGTGAAGCCGGCTCGCTTTCCGCGTCCTCTGCGTCCAAATTGATGTCGGTCACGCGCTTGACGAGAATCGTCGCGTAGGCTCCTCGCGGCAGTTCAAAACGGAGGGTCATTTTCTGTTTGCCGCGATAGAAATCGTCAGCAGCGACTTCGTGGGCGACACCCGAGGGAAAGAAAATCGCTGGCCGCTCCCCTTTGGAAAAGAAAGTGTCACGAGGAAACTTCAGCCGCACTTGCCGCAGCTCCATTCCCTCCGCGGCCAGCACTTCGTCGACTAACTGCTTGATTGGCCCTACTTGCAGATGCAAGCGAGCGGAAGGGAGCGGCAACAGCGTGTCCCGCAGAGTTGTCTTTGCCGTCTCGTCAAGCGCCGAATAGAACGGCAATTCCCGCTTGCCGATTTTTTGTGCAACCAGGCTCTCCGCCGGACATACCTTTCGCAGCAAGGCGGCCAACATGCCGTTCCAAAGGTCGCTCTGAAACGCGGCCAGATAGATGCTCCGCAAATCCTGCCGGATGAGAGCCAGGGCTCTTTTGAAATCCGGCTTTATCGGTTTGTCGGCCAGAAACGTGATGACGCTGCGACGGTGTGAGCGAGCCAGTGCCGCTTTGCACTGCGGCCATTTTCCCCAGTGGTCGCGGAGAATGGCCTTCTGCTGCTGCTCATCGGGGGAATCATGCACATTGGGTTCGGCCAGTGCCAGCCAGAGAGCCCGCTCGTAGTCCCCCAGACACCAGGGACGGGCGATGAACTCTCCGCACTTGCCCAAAGATCCAAAACGCTGGTCGTCAAAGTAATTCGGCAATCCGAACTGACCGATCTGCTCCATTGCAGCCGCAGCCGAGGCGACTTCGGCCGGCGGCATGTCCCGCAGGACGACGGCAAAGGCATTCGCCCGGATGTCCTTGGCGTGAATCGGTTCGGCCACTTGCCCAAGATACTCCATCTCCAAATTCGTCTGCCGCATTCCCTGCCGTGGGCCGGCCTTGATCGTCAGGTATTGCCGCGTCAGAGCGTGCTTGTCTTTCAGCCCCGCATACGCGACTTGCCAGCGAGCCAGGTTCCACTTTGCCAGCACCGCATCAATCGCCTCGGGTGTTCCCAGCGAAGTCTTCGTCAGCCGATACAGGCCATAAGGCCCGCCGGACGGATAGAGATTGACTTTCTCCTCGACTTCAAAATCATCCGGCGTGCACTTGAGCTTCATGACTCAATTGGACCACTTGAGTCCAGTTATGCCCAGGTGATGCGCACCCTAGACTCTCCCTAAAAGAGCGGCCGCTGCGAGTCCGTTGCGTCGGCAGGAGGGGAGAGCTGCAGGTGCTCATACGCCTTGGCGGTCGCTACTCGTCCGCGCGGCGAACGGATGACCAATTCGCTGCGGAGCAGGAACGGCTCGACTTCATCGGAAAGCGTGTCCGTCGCCAGGTTCATGGTGTGGGCAATCGCTTCCACTCCCGCCGGACCTCCGCCGAAGACTCGCATGAGAGTCTCCAAATAGCCCCTGTCCTGCTTGTCCAAGCCGAGCGTGTCGATGCCCGCCATTTCGAGCGCAGCGCGAGAAACTTCGAGCGTGGCGTTTCCTCCCGCTTTGCTGTCCGCGTAATCCCGGATCCACCGCAACCGATTATTGCCGATCCGGGGAGTCGCCCGGCTCCGTTTGGCAATCTCCAGGGCTGCGTCTTCGGCCAATCGCACGTTGAGCTTTTTGGCGCTCCGCCGCAGGATTTCCGTCATTTCTGGCAAGGCGTAAAAGCCAAGATGCTCGCGCATGTGAAACCGGTCTCTGAGCGGGGCGGAGAGCATTCCCGCGCGGGTGGTCGCGCCGATGAGCGTGAACTTCTTCAGCTTGAGGTTGATCGTGCGGGCATTGACCCCTTCGCCCAGCACGATGTCCAGCCGAAAGTCCTCCATGGCGGTATAGAGATACTCTTCGACCGGTTTAGGAAGGCGATGAATCTCGTCGATGAACAGGACCGCGTTCTCCTCCATATTCGTCAGATACGGAATCAGGTCCTTCGGTGCTTTGAGGGCGGGGCCGCTGGAAGTGACCAGCGCCACATTGAGCTCGCGGGGGATGCAGGTGGCGAATGTCGTTTTGCCCAGTCCCGGGGGCCCATCAAACAGAATATGCCCCAGCGATTCCCCCCGCTTCCGGGCCGCATCGACCGCAATGTCCAGCCGCTCCATGACTTCCCGCTGGCCGACCATATCCCGCATCCGCTGGGGACGGAGCTCGCGGTCGTCCTCATCGGGGTTGGCGGCGGGGGTGAGAATGGGTTCGCGGGGCATAACGGGCGGCCACTCGAGCCGCTAAAACAGTGAACGGTTGTTGAGCAAGCGAGTATAGCCGAATCAGAAGTCCTGCAACATATCAGGAAAGCGATTCGCAGCAGTCCCCAATGAGGTCACGGCTACTCACTGTTTCAAGATGCATAGGAATTTGAGCAGTTTTGCGGGACTGGAAGCAAAGGCCCTAACGGCGTTGATTACGCCATTAACCTGATTTCGCCGCAAGAGTTTGAGGGCGGCGTTGCGGAAGCAGGCGAGGGCGTGGCCGCCGGCGGGGTGTCGGACGAGGCAATGATCTTCGCCGAAGGTAACGTCGCGATGCCAGTGCAGGGTTTCGATGCCCCAGTGCTCGCGATTGAAGTGGAGCAGCGCAGCGGCGTCCGCCAGAGGACGCGGGAGGCTGGTAATTGCGTGGACCACCTCGACGGTTTCCTTGACGCCACTTTTCGTCGTGCGTGTGAGCTGGCAGGTTTGAGCGAGCCCAGGCCAATCATAATTTCCGGCCAAGCGGGTGCTGGCAGAGAGTTGCCTCCGCTCCCAGCGTCCATGTCCCTTGTGGCAGGTTTCAGCCTGAGAAAGCTGCTGCTGCCGCTCGCGTTCTGTGGAGGGGGGAAAATCCGGGCCGAAAATCAGCCGCAATGGCTTCTTTCAGGCTCGGTTGATTATCCTTCACCACGAAGAAGTAGTGTCCGCCATCGTCCACAATTTGCTGGCACAAGTCGCGCTGGCAGAACATGGCGTCGCCAGTCACTAGGCGGCCCTTGAGGACGATGGTTTTGAGGAGTTGCAGCGCCCCTTTGTGCTCGTTGGTCTTGCCATCGACTTCTTGCTGGCTGAGGACGAAACCAGTCCGCTGATCCAGCACCGACAGCAGATGCACGCTGCGGCCGTGGCTGGCCAGCGTACTGCAGAGTGTCTTACCGTCCATCGCAACCGCCTGTAACTCGGGCGGCAGTGTCTCGCCGGGCGGCACTGTCTCGCCGAGTAATATCTCGGCCCATTCCCGCAGCACGGACTCCAAAGCAGTGGAGTCCAGTGCCATGAGCAGATCGCGGAAAGCATTGGGGCACGGGGGTTTGCGCGTGTAACCCAGCCAGTGCCAAACTGGAACCTCTTGACGATGAATCCATTCGGCAATCGCGGTGTAGCCCCGCGCTCCCGTCAGGATTCCGCACACCACCGTGGCCAGCATGGCCGACAGACCAAAGCGTCGTCCCTGTCGCCCTCGCGGATCGGGGATTCTTGCCAGCATGGCTAGCAAATCCCCAGCGGCGACCGTGTTCACCACGAGACCTCCATGAGTAAGGGAAAAAGACTCCGTTGAAGCACTTACGAACCAAGGCCTATACAGGTTCAATTAATGAGTAGCCGTGGTCCAGGGGAACTATGTCGGCGTCAATGCGGCCGGCTCGGCGGCCCTCGGCAATGGCTGGTGGGGCATCGCAGCGTACAACGGCTCCACCAATTCGCGAATTGGAACGGACGTCGATGGCGTCAATGACGCGAACGAGGGGAATGTCGTCTCGGGGAACAGCCAGGTAGGTATTGGTATTGATGGCCTAACCACCACCGGCTCCAAAATCGCCGGTAACGTGATCGGTCTGGATGCGTCGGGAACTTCCGCCCTGGGAAATGCTTTTCAAGGCGTGTATGTGAATGGAAACAATACGACTGTTGGCGGAGCCCAGGCCGCGGCCCGCAATGTCATTTCGGCCAACGGCAATAACGGCATCTGGATCAGAGGTGCGACCGGAGTGGTCGTTCAAGGGAACTATGTCGGCACCAATGCGGCTGGCACGGCGGCCTTCGGCAACGGGTTCACGGGCATTGCCCTGACCAGCGGCGCGAAGCAGAACGTGATCGGAACGAATGGCGATGGAGTGAACGATGCGACCGAAAGAAATGTGGTGTCCGGCAATCTGCTCGAAGGAGTATTCATCGGAGACTCAGGCGCCGACTCCAACGTCGTTGCAGGAAACTTCATTGGCACGAATGCCGCAGGCACCGCCGCGATCGGTAATGGTGGCCGCGGCGTAATGCTCGCGCGCGGGACGAAGCGAAATATCATCGGCACCAACGGCGATGGCGTGAACGATGCGGCGGAGCGGAACATCATTTCCGGGAATGGGATTGACGGAGTCGATTTGTTCGATTCCGGCACGGAGTTCAACCGAATCGCGGGAAATTACATCGGTACCGATGTAACGGGAAATTCTGCCATCGGCAATTTGCTGTTTGGCGTGGGAATGGCCAATGGCCCCCAAAACAACTTTGTGGGAACCAATGGCGATGGATTGGGCGATGCGTCGGAAGGCAATGTCATCTCTGGAAACGCCAATACGGGAGTGCCGTTGTTCGACGCCAACACATCGGGCAACGTAATCGCGGGGAATATCATCGGCTTGAATGCGGTTGGCACAGCGGCGTTGCCCAATGGTGGGCTGGGGGTGGATATTCTTAACGGTTCGAACCACAACCGGATCGGAACCAACGGTGACGGAGTCTCCGATCTGTTGGAGCGAAACACCATTTCGGGGAATGGTGGTATCGGTGTTCGATTCACCGGAAGCGCCACCGGCAACAACGTGGTGGCTGGAAATTAGGTGGGGACTGATGTTTCGGGCACGGCGGCATTGCCCAACGGATTCGACGGTGTTGCAGTGTCCGATGGGGCATCCGGCAACATGATCGGAGGAACGGCTGTCGGCATGGGCAACATCATCGCGTTCAACGCGGGGAGCGGAGTAGTGGTCATTGGGGCGGCTTCCACGGGCAATGCAATCCGTGGCAATGCGATCCATCATCAGGGCGGTCTTGAAATTGACTTGGGATTAGATGGCGTCACGCCGAACGATCTGGGCGACCCCGATACTGGACCCAACAACCTGCTCAACTTCCCGGTCTTGAATTCGACGTTGATCGTGGGGAGTACGCTGACGGTGATGGGGACCCTGAACAGCGCCCCCAATGCTCCGTTCACGATTGAGTTTTTCGCCAGCGCGGTGGCTGGCAGCGACGGCAATGGCGAGACCTTCTTGGGATCGATCACCGTCACTTCTGGGGCCGATGGGAACGCGAGTTTTACGCTCGAATTCACAGGAGACTTCAGCAATCGGCATTTCATCACCGCGACGACTATCGATGCGGCTGGGAATACCTCGGAGTTCTCGCAAGTCGTCAATGCGGCTAATGACGCGCCCACGCTGGCGACGATTTCGGACCCGGCGGCCATCCTGGAGGATGCGGGATTACAGACAATCAATTTGACCGGCATTTCCGCTGGTCCTGGCGAATCACAAACGCTGACAGTGACCGCCACGTCAAGTAACACGGGACTGATCGCCAACCCCACGGTCACCTACACCAGTCCGGACGATTCCGGCACGCTCACCTACACGCCAGTAGCGGATCAATCGGGGACGGCGGTGGTCACCGTCACCATCACGGACAATGGCGGAACGGCCAACGGCGGCGTCGACACGTTTACACGCACGTTCAGCGTGAAGGTGAACGAGGTGAACGACCCTCCGATTGGCGTAAACGATCCGTTGGCCAGTGTGGCCGAAGACTCCGGCCTGCGGACGCTGGCGTTAGCCACACTTCTTGGGAATGACTCCAGAGGACCGACCAACGAGAACGGCCAGACGGTCACCATCACCGACGTCAGCGACGCCGTGGGGGGGACCGTCAGCATCAGCGGCAGCAGCGTGCTCTTCACCCCCACTGCCAACTACAACGGCCCGGCCAGCTTTGTCTATACGCTGCGAGACGACGGCACAACCAACGGAGTGGACGACTTTCTAACCAGCACAGCCACGGTCAGCTTCACAATCACAGAAGTGAACGACCCGACAGTCGGCGTTGACGATCCGCTGGCCAGTGTTGCCGAAGACTCCGGTGTGCGGACGCTGGCGTTTGCCACACTCCTTGGAAATGACTCCAAAGGACCGAACGAGGGCGGCCAGACGCTGACCATCTCGGCTGTCAGCGACCCCGTCGGGGGGACCGTCAGCATCAGCGGCAGCAACGTGTTTTTCGCGCCCACTGCCAACTACAACGGCCCGGCCAGTTTTGTCTATACACTGTGGGACGACGGCACAACCAACGGCGGAGCGGATTTCTTAACCAGCACGGCCACGGTCAGCTTCACGATCACCGAGGTCAACGACCCGCCAGCCGGCGTGGATGACCCGCTGGCCAGCGTGGCCGAAGACTCCGGCCTGCGGACGATCCCGTTTGCCACGCTACTTGGCAATGACACCAAAGGACCGAACGAGGGCGGCCAGACGCTGACCATCTCGGCGGTCAGCGACCCCGTGGGGGGGACCATCAGCATCAGCGGCAGCAACGTGCTTTTCACCCCCAGCGCAGACTACAACGGCCCGGCCAGCTTTGTCTATACGCTGCAAGACGACGGCACAACTGCCGGAGTGGACGACTATCTGACCAGCACGGCCACGGTCAGCTTCACGATCACCAAGGTCAACGATGCGCCGAGCTTTACGAAAGGGTCCGATTTAGGGGCAACGGATGCGAGTTCGGCCCAGACCATAACCGCTTGGGCCACGGATCTTGCCAAAGGGCCGCCCACCGCGACTGATGAAGCTGGACAGATACTACATTTCGTCGTCACCAACGACAACAACGGCCTGTTTGTCAATCAACCGACGATTGACGCCACGGGCAAGCTCACGTTTACACCCAAGCCAAACGCCTTCGGCCTGGCCAAGGTGGAGGTCGTGCTCATGGACGATAGTGGGACTGCGGATGGCGGGAGCGATTCAAGTAGCCCGCAGACGTTTGAGATTACGATCACAAAGATGCACCCCTGGCAAAACTCATTGACCACGCTGGACGTTAATCGAGACCGTGAAGTATCGCCGATCGATGCCCTGCTGATTATCAATGGACTGAATGCAGGCTTGAGCGGACGACTTCCTGCAGTGCATCCTGCCAGTGATCCCTACTTGGACACCAGTGGTGACGACAATCTGTCGCCGATCGATGCGCTACTTGTTATCAATTACCTAAACGATGAAGGTAATCCTGGAGGTGAGGGAGAAGCCTCTATTCTGGTTGCTTCGCACGGGCCTGCCGTGGCGGAGGACGCGAGCTCTTTGGCACCTCTATCGCTGGTTCTGGCCGAGGCTCGATACAGTCCTCCCCAGAACAAACCGATCCACGACGATCAACCTCGGATCGCTATTCTTCCGAGTCCCCAATCGGCTTGGAATGGTGCTGCCCAGATTGCCGAGTGCGCTGCGAACGAGCGATCGGCATTACGCAAAGATTCCCACCATTCAGCCGCCGCCGACACGAAAGCCGTGGACGACGTGTTCGCACAGCTGAATGCGAACTGGTTACGAACTCTCAATTAGTCGCACCGCGAGATGCGTTGAGATGTTTGGTGGAGAGCTCGCAAGAGCTGCCGGGCCAGATTCGCCGGGGCTTACGCAACTCGCCGAAGAAAGTCTCCCCGCCTTACGAAAGTTTAGTCGCGCGGGTCGCATCACTTCGGCGATCTGCCTAAAACGTCCACAGTAGCAGCGTGCTGTAGTCCAGATCGTTTGGTTTGGCCCCTTCGGGCGTGCTGTCGTAGCGGTCGATGACGCTCAGCTTGAGGCTCAAGTTGTGCGAGTGCGAGAGCACGATCTGCCACGATCCCTGGCTGTTGAAGCGAAAGTCCGCAAAGTCGATGACATTGGGGTAGTAGTTCACTTGGGCGCTCAACAGGTGCGTCTCATTGAGCTTATGCTTGTATTCACCGCCCAGCAGGATTTCGGGATTCGTCCGATTGTTCGGACCTCCAATCTCGTGCGAAGCCGACGCACCGATTCGCCCAATGAGCGTCGTAATGTCATTCTGCAGGAACTCATAACCGACACCGGCGTCGCCGGAAACGCGATAATCAAATGCCTTGAACTGGTCGTACTCCACGAGCGAGTGGATGAACGTATTGAATTTCGAACTCGGCATCGGCCAGTCGATGCGGCTGTCGATGAGGGCCGTGTTCGCCGTCGTCAAGCCGTTGGCCCGCTTCTGAATGCTGGTGATTTGCAGTTGCTCGGAGCGGAACTCGGTCTTCCGCTTGGCAAGTGCCCCCAGCCGGACATTGAATGTCTCGGTATTTCCATCGGTGCCGTTGAGCCCGAGCTCGACGTTGCCTTCCCACGGATCCCAGAAAGTGGGAGACCAAAACTCCCAATCAGCATCCGGCGGAAGGGCTTCCGGGGTCGGAGGAGCCACCACCTCTTGCCTTTCGTCCACACCGGGGAGACGAGCGATTTCCTGCCCCCGGATTCTGCCATTTGCCAGCAGCGCGACATTCAATGCAAGAATTAGCGAAAGAATGAACCGCATGGCAGCCCGTTCCAATGTGAAGAGTCCGAGCGAAGAAAACCGGCGATTGCCGTGAGACGAGGGGTGGAAGCTACCAAATTGCTGGCGTTTCGCTCAAGACCAGCCCGCCGAAAAACGATCGCCAAGAATTCGCTCAAACCCTTTCGCCAGCACAACTTCTCACGCCCAGAGCAATCGGATACAATGCGAGGTTTGACTCGTACTTTCGACTGCCAAACACACGTTCTTCCCTTTCCTTATGCCCGATCCGTCCAAGTCCACTCACTGGAATTCGCTGCTCGATCAGATTGGCATTCCCGCGAGCGAAGCGCCCACCGCCTCTACTCCTGACTCGGCGACCAGTGATAGCACGCCGCCCCCTCCCCCCAAACCGGCTCCGCCACCTCCTCCTCGCGCCAAGCCGCAGGCGAAGTCCCCCCCTCCCGCCGCCAAGCCGAAGAGCCAGTGGTCGAGCGTCCTCTCCATCCTGGGCCTAGCAGCGCCGGAAGAGCCGGCACCAGTGGCACCTCCGGCTCCCAAGGCGGAAGAGCCCCCGCCGCCACCACCCAAGCCTGTTCCACCCCGACCTGCTGCCGCGCCGCGTCCCGCGCCGGAGCCGGTTGCGGAAAGGCCAGTCGCTCCCCTCCGACCCGAAGTGGAGAAGCCGGCTCGCTTGTCGAATCCGCTCGATGAATTTAAGCCCCGCATGCCCTTGGAACCCAAGCCGCCACGATCACCGACGTGGAGCTTCGAGGACGACGCGAGCCTTTCCTTGGATGACGACTTTGAAGAACGCTCGGAGATCATGAAACCGGATCTCGACGAACCTGATCTCGATGAGGTGGACATTCTCGAAAAGGAAGAACCCGCATCGCCAATTGCCGAATCCCGCAGAGACGAGCGTCCTCGCCCTCGCGATGAAGAGCGCCCGCGCGCTGCCGATCGGGGCCGAGGACGCGAACGAGGCCGCAATGATCAGCGTGGAGGACGCGGCCACGAGCGGAGCGAGCAGGTTCGGCGGCCCGAGGGGCGTCGCGATGAAGCTCCCCCTCCCCCCCGCCGCGACGTAGCCCCACCGCGACGTGACGAAGTTGCGCCGCGCCGTGATGACGCTCCTCCCCCACGCCGCGAAGAGTCTCGCCGTGAAGAGCCTCGGCGCGAAGACTCGCGCCGCCGCGAAGCCCGCCCGCCGACTCCAAGGCGCGATGACCGCCCACCACCTCGGCGCGAAGCTTCGCGACGCGATGAAGTTCGCCGAGAGGAGCCGCGGCCCAGTGAATTCGATCGCGATTTGGACCTCGATGCCGATTTGGAGCAGGATGACATTCTGCCGCGGATCGACGACATCGACTTGGACGAAGCTCCCCCGACAGAAGCCTCCGATCGTCCGGCACGGGCCCGCGGCGTCGAAGATGCGGGAGGTGAAGAGCGGGATTCCCGCCGCCGCCGTCGCGGACGCCGCCGTGGCCGAGGCCGTGGAGATCGCCAAGCCGGCGACAATCGTCCCTCCGGTTCGGCGGCTCCTGCGCCCGAAATCGACGAGGAAGAAGAGGACCGAATTGCCGCCCGCGCCCGGCAGCGGCTGGAAGAGAACGACGAGGACGTGAGTGACCTCGACGAGCACGACGAGGACCATGACGACGAGCAGGGCCACACGAAGATTCCGACGTGGCAGGAAACGGTCGGCATGCTGATCGAAGCCAACATGGCGTCGCGATCCCGCGACCGAGGACACGGTGGTCATGGCGGCCAAAGTGGCCGCGGCCGAGGACGCGGTCGGGGCAGATAGCAGCCGGCGGCGAAGGCTTCAGACATGTCACGCTACCACGACCTGCTGGTGTCCCTGCGCCAGGCGTTTCCCGCGCCGGTCTCCGATCCGGTCCACGACGGCTACGTTGTCTTTTCGCTGGTCAAGGCCCTCGACCGGGTCGACGCCCTCAAGTCCCAGGCACCCATTCTCGGCACACCTCGCGAGCCGGACTATGCCGCGGCAGCCGAAGCCCGCCTCCGCCACTCCGGCCGCTCGCTGGAAGAAGTCATCCCCGAACTGGTGCACTGTCTCGATGGCCTGCTGATATTCGGTCATCCCCGCAGCCAGGTGAACGTCGTCGCGCATCCCTCCATCGCCAGCATCATCGGCGTGGTCCTCCCTTCCATTTACAACCCCAACCTCTGCACCGACGAAAGCGGCCGCGGCTTCTCCGAGGCCGAGGTCCGCGTCGCCTCGATGATCGCCCAACTCGTGGGATACGACCCGCGGCATTCCGGCGGGCTGTTCACCTTCGGCGGCACAGGCACGCTCCTCTACGGCGTGAAAATTGGGCTGGAAAAGGCCTGCCCCAACACACTGCAAAACGGCATCGATCCAAGCGCGGTCCTCATCGCTTCCGAGCAAAGCCACTACGCTTGTCTCAGCATCGCCGGCTGGCTGGGGATGGGGCAAAGCAAAGTCCTCAAGGTTCGCACGCACGAAGACAACTCGATGGACGTCGCCGCCCTGGAACAGACGATGAGAGACGCCATTGGCCAGGGAAAGCGGATCGCCGCCATCATCGCCACCATGGGAACCACAGACGCCTTCGGCGTTGACGACCTGGCCGCGATCCATGAAGTCCGCGAGCGACTCGTGCGGGAACTGGCCCTCGACTATTCGCCGCACATCCACGCGGACGCCGTCATCGGCTGGGCTTGGTCAGTCTTCGACGACTACGATTTCGCCGCGAATCCGCTGGGCTTTCGCGGCCGCACAGTGCGGGCTCTCGCTGCCGCCACCAACCGTATCCGCCATCTGAGCCTGGCCGACTCCTTTGGAGCCGACTTCCACAAAACGGGCTTCGCCCCCTACATCTCGTCGCTCTTTCTGCTGAAGAATCGAGACGAGCTTCGGCTCGTGGCGCGGCAAAAAGAGACGATGCCTTACCTCTACCACTCCGGCCAATATCACCCCGGCATGTTCTCGCTGGAAACCAGCCGCGGAGCGGGAGGCGTGATGGCGGCGCTAGCCAACCTGCTGCTGCTGGGGAAGGAAGGCTTTCAAACGCTCATCGGCCACGCGGTGGAGATGGAGGAGATCCTTCGCGAGCTGATCATTTCCCGCCCCGAGCTGTCCATTCTCAACGAGGAGAACTACGGCCCTGTGACACTGTTCCGCGCCTATCCCACCGGCGTCGATACCTTTCGGGTCAAGGAGCGAGAGCGGAGCGATCCCGCCTTCGTCACCCAGTTGCGGGCCCACAACGACCTCAACCGCCGGATCTACGACCGGGTCCATCACGAGGCCCTCACTGGTCAGGGGGTCGCGATTGGGTTTACCGAAAGTTATCGCCACAGTAACTACGGCGAGCCCATCGTGGCTCTCAAGTCTTACGTACTCTCTCCCTACGTGGACGAAAACCGGATGCAATCCATCATCACCCACGTCCTGGCGGCCCATCACGCCGTCGAAGCCGAAATGGCTGGCTCCGCTAAGAAAGGGAAGACCACCAGCACCGGCTGGGATTCGCCGTGAGTGATCAGCACCCGGGAGCTAGGGCCCGGTTGCTTGACCGCTTGATCGCCAAATCCGCACACTGCCGCTGTTGTGATGCGAGACCAGGTTTTGGCCATCGGGCGTGATGGCGAGCTGGGTGATTCTGTCTCCTGCAGCGCTGAGGGAGATCAACTCCTGGCCCAGTTCGGCGTCCCAAAGCTGGATGGAATCCACGCTGGCGACGGCCAGGCGGCGGGAGCCGGGAAAGAACGCCAAATCGCGGATTTCCCCCAGGTGCCCCTTGAGTTTGGACTTGAGCCGGCTGGTGGCGACATCCCAAACTTGCACCATGCCGGAGCTGTTACCGGCCGCGACGAGTTTGCCATCGCTGGAAAAGCAAACTGCGTGTGCCCAGTCGGAACCCGATTCGTAGCCTTGCAGCTCCGGCATCTCCTGTCCCTTTTCCACGTCCCACATTTTGACGCGGCCGAACTGGCAAGCCGCCGCGAGCAGCCGCTCGTCGGGCGAAAAGGCCATCGTCATGCAAAAGGCGGTTTGCGTGGGGAGTTGGCGCGGCTTGGGGCCCGACAAATCCCAGATGCGGATCGGATGATCCTCCGAGCGGGTCGCCAGCAGCCGGCCGGTCTTGGAAACGGCGATGCAGCCGTAATACAGGGCCTTCGGATCCGGCAGTTGCCAGACATGCTGCATCTTGCCCGAATCCCGATTCCAGACCTGGATGGTTTCAGCCGGTTTGCCCTCGAAGGCTGGCAGGGCGGCAACCAGCACATTGCCTTCCGCGGAAACGCGGCGGAGATATGGCACGGGGGCAACGACACGCGCAGCGCCGGATTGCACATCGCGGCCTTCCGCCGGAGCATCGCTGCCGAGAATGAGCGTTCCATCGGGCAGAGTGAAGACCCGTAGAATGTCCGGTTCTCGGCGGATGAAGGAGGGCTCCGCGGGCCGTTCATAGTGCCAGATCTTGACCTCGCCGTCGATGCTGGCCGATGCCCAGTAGCGCCCCTTGGGATCAATGGCCACGGCCTGAACCGCAAAGGAGTGTGGGCCTCGCATCACTGCCTGGGCCGATTTGCGGTCCCAGATCGAGGCCACACGATCCTCAAATCCTGCGGTGGCAATTCGATTGCCGTCGGCAGAGAACCGCAAGTTGTTGAGCCAACCGGCCGGGGTGGCAATCTTCTGGCGTTCGTCCTTGGCACCCGGTATCCAGATTTCGACCACGCCATTGCGGTCATAAGCGGCAATCGAATCGTCCAGCGGAGACGCAGCGGTGACGAAATTGTTTGGAAAACTGTGCACAAGCTGCGGCGGCGATTGGGTGAGGTCATGGATGACGGTCCTTTCGCGTGGCCCGGACCAGGCGACGGCGGAAGCCAGACGCTTGCCATCGGACAGAAAGGCGAGCCCCAGCACAGGACTTTTGAGCTCGTGGATCAAGGCCTTCTGCTTCCAGGTTTTGGTGTCATAGACTTGCACCGAGCCCTGCTCGCAGCCCACCGCGATGAGATCGCCGTCCCGCGACCAGCGGAGCGAACGAATGACATCTCCTACGTTGAGGTGGGTGATCACTTTCCGTTTCGCGACGTCCCAGATGCGGATTTCTTCATCTGCCGAGCCACTGGCCAAAAGCTTTCCATCAGGCGAGAAGTCGATCCCCGAAACAACATCCAGGCCAGGATCCAGCAGCGCAGCCTGAAGTTCGCCGCTCTGCACATCCCACAGCTTGAGGGCCCCATATCTGCCGTCGTCTCCGCCGGCTTTGCTGCCGACCGCCAGCGTGTCGCCGGCGGGAGAGAACTCCAGGCACCAGATTTCCCCATCGGATTGGCGAAACGAAGCATGCAGTCCGCGGTGGATTTCTCGCCACAGGTAATGCCATTCGAAACCGCGCAGGTCGGGCCCCTCCGGCGGTGGCCGCTGGCTCTCGAGCAGGTCGAGTACGCGGGCCAACTGGCCGCGCAAATGGGCCTGATCCGCCAGGTTCATTTGGGCCGCATAGAACCGCCGCCGCGCCAGTAGTTCGTTCTCTACGGCGATGCGCCGCTGCTCTTCGCGTTCGGCCGCAGTTCGCTTTGCCAGCCCCTCCTGCTGACGAGCCTGATCCAGGGCGACTACTTTCAGGGCGGTTTCGCCGCGAATCCGAGAATTGGCAATCGACAGCAGGACTACGGCCCCCACGAGCACCAGAGCCACCGTGATCGTCAATCCGGCCACAACAGGATTACGCCGTCGCCAGCGCCATAGCCTCTCGACCGCTCCCATTCGCCGCGCCCGGATCGGCTTGTCCTCGAGAAACCGCCGCAGATCGGCCGCCAGTTCTTCGGCAGTGGCATAGCGATCCGTTGGAGCCTTGGAGATGGCCTTGAGCACGATAGTTTCCAGATCGAGCGGAATCGTGGGGTCGATCGACCGCGGCAAAGCGGGTTCCGCTTGCGCGACTTTGGACACTAGCTGGTTGCGGTCGGTTTCTTCGAAGCAGGGGCGGAGCGTGAGCATTTCGTACAGTGTCGCTCCCAGGCTGTAGATGTCACTCCGCGCGTCGGATTCTCCCTTGAGTCGCTCGGGGGCCAGATAGCGGAGCGTTCCCACAATGTCGCCGGTGTGCGTCAGGTCGGCACTGTCGAGGTCTTTCGCGAGGCCGAAATCGGCCACCCACACAATCCCCTGGGTATCGAGCAGCAGGTTCGCCGGCTTGATGTCGCGATGCAGCACACCCTGGCCATTGGCATACGCCAAGGCGTCGGCCACCTGCGCGCCAATCCGCGCCACGCTCAGCCAGTACAGATGACCTGTATTCGACAGCGAGGCATTTTCCTGCCGTCCCGGCAGATGAGCCGTCGAACTGTCGGCGGGAGAGAAGGGGGCGTGGGCCGCGGGTGCGGCTGTTGATGGCGCGGGGCGCGGCGAGATGGTAGCAGTGGTCAACTCGTCGGCGAATTTTCCACGGGAAGCGGAGTTCTGGCCCGTCGCCGGCCGAGCTTTACCACTCAGAAGAGTCGCGGTGACCTGCGATACTCCGCCGGCGTCAGACCCCTGCCGAACCGGCCCACTGACCGTCTCGCTTTTGGCCTTTCGCAGCCGCTTGAGTTCCACGAGCACGCCGTCAAGTCCGAGCCCATGAATGAACTGCATGACGAAATAGTGCAGCCCGTCCTGCGCGCCGACGCCGAAGACCGGGACGATGTTGGTGTGGTGCAGGCGGGCTGCCGCGCGGGCCTCGCGCTGAAACCTTTGGACACGGCGAAGGTCGAGCATGGCGTGCACCGGCAGCACCTTGAGGGCGACGTGGCGGCCGAGGGATTCTTGTTCCGCTTCGTAGACGATGCCCATACCGCCGCGACCCACTTCGCGAAGAATGCGATAGTCGCCCAGGCGCTCGATGCGCTGGCCAGTGGAAGTGCGGGGACCGCTCCGATCGAAGGCGTCGGTCGATTCGGCATGTTCGGGACGGACCTCCTCCATCATGACGAGGGCCGGAAACAGCTCACGGATGTCCGCGGCAAGTTCCGGATGGCGGGTGGTGAACTCCGTCAGCGCCGGCCGCTCACCGCGACGAAAGCGCTCCACGAATTCCTCGGCGAGCGCGCCCAACGGATCTTCGTTCAAGCTTTCGTCGCTCATGAGGATTTCTCGTCGGGTGCCATTCCTGAGTAGGCCGTTAAGATGGACTTGAGGCGTTTGAGAGCTCGGATATAGCGGTTGCTGGCTGCCGACTTCTTGATGCCCAGTTCATGAGCCACTTCCTCATTAGAGAGCATCTCGAAATGGCGAAGGGCCAGCACTTCGCGATCGATGGGGTCCATGTTGTTCAGTGCTTCCTGGACCTGCACCTGCGTCTCGGCCCGCATCGCTGCCTGACTGGCAGTCGTAAGCCGACCCAGAAGCTGCGCGGCGAGAGACAGAGACGTTGCCTGCGGCATCGCCCCACGATAGAGGGAAACTTCCTGGCCGGCGTCGCGCATCGCCGCGCCCAAATGCTGGCGATGCACATCAATCAGCCGCTGCGCCACCAGGAACCGCATCCAAAGAAAGAGGGGCAACTCGGGCTTGCTCACGTATTCGGGCAAGCGGCGGGAGACATCGACATAAGCGTCCTGCAACACGTCCGAAGCATCCACTCTCCCTTGCAGCCGGCGGTCCAATCGGAACAGCACCATCTGCTTGAGCCGCGCGCGATACTGCTCAAACAACTCGGCGAGCGCCGCAAGATCCCCTTGTTCTGCTTTGCGCACCAACGCACCGGTCTCGTCTGGAGGTTCGGGCATAATCGGCCCCATAAGAATCTAACCGGCTGGCGGAGCTGATTGTCCACCGATCAACTCGCAATTTCTGGAAAAATCGCACCAAGGCTGCCGAACAGCATGATACCCGACACGTCAACAGAATATCGGGAGCCTAACTTACCGGAATGGGTTCTTCGGTAGCCAGCCCTTCATGCGTTCCATCATGCCCGGTTTGTCGGGCTTTTCGGCGACTTCGGCCTCGGCAGGATCGGGTGGTCCGTCAGCAGGCCGCTTGGCAAAAGGACCGCGGCGAGGGGGTGGGGCGACCAGTGGCGAGACATCGGCCGGCGATGTTGGCCGATTGGGGGGAGCGGTGGCAACGCGCGGCGCGGACAGCGGAACGTGATCTTGCAGAAAGTGGCTCCAATAACTGCTGAGGAACCGCTCGCAGTCCGCGACCTGGCCACTGGAAAGCTGATCGTCGGCGGTGGCAATGTTTTTGAGTAACTCGTCCCGCTCGTTGTCGGCGAACCAGAGGTCATAGACGCTGACTTGATCGATGTAGACATCCCCCTCTCCCATTAGGTCAAAACCAATCTGAATGTCGGTCAGCCCATCTAGCGGCAAGTCCGTGAGAGGGAAACGGTACGGGGACCATTCCTTCTGGATCGGGCGGACCGGATGGCCGTCTTCGCTGGCGCCGATGTTGGCCCGGCGATAGAAACTCTTGCCGTCCAGTTTTCCTTCCACCGCAAGGCGGAGCTTGGGCTGTTTGCTCGGGTCGTCCACGCGGACCCACGCCAGCACGGAGAGTCGTCCGGTCTTGGTGGCCGTGAACGGATTACTGCGCACCCAGATCACCGGCGCGGTCGACGCATGTCCGGCCTTGCTGATCCCGCCCGTACTGACCAAATGGAGGGCGTAATCGCTCTTGTATCCCTGCGAGGGCTCAAGGCGCACGTCGATCCCCGGTCCGGTGGCGTGACTCCAACCGGAAATGCCGCCCGCCTTCTGGATGACTTCAAAGGAAGGATTAGTCAGCACTTCCCGCGGTTGCGGCTCGCGGAGGGCGCTCGCCCGGATGAAGGCTTCGCGAATGCGATCGCGGAGCGCGGGCTCGGCGGGTTCCGAGAGTGTGACACGCCAGGTCGCCAGCTTTACCTTGCCGCTGGAAAGTTCGCCCCCCACCAGGTCGTACGGCTGCATCTCCACGGACCAGACGCTGCGCGACGCCTGGCGCTTCAGTTTTCCTGGACGGTCGGCGACGTAGGACTCAAGTTGAAAGATTTCTGGGCACTCCATCTCCAGTTCTACCTTGAGGGGCCAGGGAGAATCGTTGACCAGATAAAACCAGGTCTTGTTGCCGCGGGTGAACGCCCGCACAACGAGCGGTTCGCCGGAGGCTTCTCCGGCGGGAAGTGCCAGGGTGCGAAAAGTCTCCGCCGGAAGGCGACGATAAACGCCCGTGATGCCGGCGACCGCGGCTTCCTGCCCCATCGGCAGCGTCCAACCGCCGGATAGCAGCGTATGCACGTCCGCAGTGGCGAGGCTGTGTACGAGCGGTTGGCGAGCGAGTTCGCCGGCGGGGGCGATGGAAGGCAGAAACAGAGTATGCGTCTTATCAGGGCCAAACGGACTCTGTTTGTCAAAGCCCGGCAACCTGAGGGGCGCGGGGGCGTAGTAATGAATCGCCGCGGCTGACGGGCGGGTGAAAAGTTCGTCGAGCTCGGCCATCTTATTCCACTGAACATGCAGGTTGTGCCCGGCCGCCGAGCTGGCATCCAGGTGCTGCGGCCGCGGGATGATGATGTTGGGTTGTTTGACCACAAAGCGCTGGGGGTCGAGGCCGAACAGCAGGAGTGGGTCGCGCACTTCGGCCGCTTGCGGCAACGTTGGCCGGAGCATCTGCTCCAGTTGACGTGTGACCAAGAGCTCGCTGGTGTTCAGATAGAGCTTAGCTCCCGCATGAGTGCGGGCGATATCAGCCTCCATCTCGCGATACAAAGTCGCCAATTGCTCGGCCCGCCAATCTTGCCAGGGGCGCATTCCGTCTTTCGAGCGCACCAGTCGCAGACGAGCGCTGAACCGCCGCTCTCCTTCGTCGCCCAGACTCAGGCTGGAGTCATCGAGGAAGCGGCCAAAAGTCGCATCATCCAGACTGGCTGTATCATCGGGTAAGACGCTGTACCCCTCGGTGGATAATTGAACGGAAATGCCGCCAAACGACGGATGATGACCATACCGCTGGGCGATCTCCTGCACGACGTTGCGCATCGCTTTCTGCACGCGGGGGTCGAGCGGGTTGTAATGCCGGCCTTCACCAGGGCGCGACTTGGGCCGCGGTGCGAGCGGGCGGCCGTCGGGTCCGAGGGGAATGATGCCCGTTCCATCGGCGCTCTCGTCGCGAAGCAGCTCTTCGAGCTCTGGCAGCGGCGTGGTGAAGCGTATCGCGGGAATGAACTGAATGCCCGCCCGGTCGCACATCCGCATCAGCACCTCCACGAC
Organism: Planctomycetaceae bacterium; assembly: GCA_005778405.1. GTDB lineage: Bacteria > Planctomycetota > Planctomycetia > Pirellulales > Pirellulaceae > SXOA01. The sequence continues at coordinate 44,498 of SXOA01000096.1, read as the reverse complement.
GTCCTTGCGAGCGGGATCCTGACCGGTTTCAAAGAAAGTGCCGCCGTCGAACTGTGGTGTCGGCTGCAAGAGAGCGCTGGGATAAAGAGAGCTCCCTTCTCCCGCCACGGAAAGGACCACGCCATTACGGCCAGTGTGCTCCAAATATTCGATGAGCCGCTTGCCCGCCAGATAAAACGTCAGCCAGTCCCGGCGGCTGCGTCCGGTGGCTTCGTCGACTGCCTCGGGTGCGGAGAAAGTTTCGCAAAGCAGCGGCCGGTCCAGCGAAGCCGCCAGCAGTCGCGGCGGAGCAGCCGGCGTGATGCGGGCGGATTCGAGCTCGCGTGGTCCGGCGAGGACTCGAATCTTGCCGAAGAACGCGGAAGTGTCTTCGCGCCGGTTGGCCATCAGCACCAGCGGAGATTTGGTCTGCGGCCAGAAGGTGACTTTGTGTCTGCGCAATTCGCCGCGGGCATCGGTCGTCAGCCGCGGGACGTCGATGCCGGTATCCACGCTGATGGGGGTGACTTCGCCGGCGCTGTTGGGTTCGACAATGCTGATTTGCAAGGTTTGCGGCAAGTCACTGGGATACGTCACTTCCAAGATGTGCGGCATGCCAATGCTGGTGAGGGACAGCGGATAGGCCTGCCAGGCTCCACCGACGAGCTCGACCAGCGACTGATCCAGATGGGCTCGAATTCTTGGCTGCCCGCTGCCGTAAGTCTGCTGGCCCAGGCCGGGAAGGGTGATGCCGGGAACCACGGCGACCGACGGGATGCGGGGCATCTTCTCCCACCAGCGGGGGTTGGCAGGGTCGAATTCCACCACGCTCTCCCAACTCGTTGGCTCGCCGGTTAGCGAGCCAAAAGGGTTGAGCAGAAAGTCGGTCTTGCGGGCGGTTTTCACCTGCTCCAGCACCACCACTTGCACCCGCCGCTCGGCCAGGGCGTTGCCTTTCACCAGTGGCGAGGTAATCCGCTTGGGATAGAGCGCGAGGCGAATGTCATAGACCCCTTCGCTCTGCGGCATCGGAATGGTGAAAGTCGTTTCTCCTTCGGGCTCCCCCGCCACATTCGTCCGCAACTCGCGCTCGTCCGCGGAGACTTCATCCGTGGTGCGGGCATAATTAACGGACGCGGTCAGCACATACTTGGTGCTGGGGGCGAGTTCCAGCGGACGAGGCGTGACAGACAATTCGAACTTCTCGCCGGTCGAAAAGACCAGATTGTCACGCGCGTACGACACGGGCAGTTGGTCCCCCGGCTGGCGCTGGATGAGGACGCGGTTCTTCTGTTCGTCGAGGCTTTTCTGTTGCAAGGTTTTGGCGGCTTTGGCAATCTGAACTTCGACCACGGAGAGAGGCTGGCCATCCGATCCATTGAACTCGACAAGGATGCGTCCCTGCGTGGGGGCGTCGATGGTAATGTCGCAGCCGTCGTAGCTGCGCGGCGAGCGCGAAGCGACCCGCAAGTCCCCTTGCTCCGTGAGCCACATCGAACCGGGCGTATCGGCTTCCAGACCGAGCGGGGAGAATTCCAAAATCCGTCCCTCGCTCAGCCGGATTATTCCCTGCCAGGCTCGACTCTCGCCCCCACCCCAGGCCAAACGCAATCGCAGAACACTTTCCTGGCGGACTTCGGAGAGGGCTCCCTGAACCCGCTCCTGTGCTTCCTCCTGAGCAAGGGTAGGGATGGAGAGTAGGCAAAGACTTAGCCAGACAAGCGCGGCAAGCCAGCGCGAGCACTGCAGCGGCAGGGGACTTCCTTGTCCGGCCATGAGGTCTGCGAATTCTGCGGAGCGGTTAAGCGACTCTCCTCCCGCCATCCTGGCCGGGACGAAGGCCGATGAAAAGTGACTTTGGGACCGGGATTATAGGGTGGAGTGGGGCAATGTCCCTACAGCGGTTTTGTGAAGTATCGGAGGGTGCTAGCAGCTCGTGGGGTAGGCTGCCTCATTTAGCGCCACTGGTCCGAGAGCGTATCGGCAAGTGGCGATAGTTCGGCCAAATTTCCAGCGCGCGCCGCCAGTTCGAAAGTGTTGAGGGCACCCAGGAGATCCTTTGCCACTTCGGCGGCTCGGCTGGCAACTTCGTTCACTTCCCAGCGATCATCGGACTTGGCGAAGAGCTCGACCCTGGGCTCATCGTCACTCTCGCGCACTTCTCGCAGGAACCAGGCCGGGGTGCGAATCGCCCTTTCGCCATGTGCCACCGAGCAGGCGATGTCCCGCGGCAAATGGTCTCTCCCTAGGGCGATATCCAACAGCAGCGCAGGACTGCCGGCGACGAATTGCCCGCGGAGCAAGTCATAGAGATCGCCCGGCTGGATGAGCTCTTGCGTTCGCATCAGTGCCCCGCTTCCTCCCGGCAGCCGAAGGAGGAGCGGGACGTTGAGGACTTCGCCATACAGCGCGTCCTCCACCGGCCCGACCTGACCGTGCTCACCCAGCGGATAGCCGCGCGGCGAGGTAAAGGCGAACAGTGTGTCCTTGGCCAGACGATGGTCATCAGCCGCATCCAGAAGCGCGCCGAGGCAGAGGTCCATCACGGTCACCTGGCCGGCGAATGCATGAACGTATCGCAGCAGCTCATCGGGATCGAAGCCACTTGCCCTTTTGAGCAGCGGCGGCGCGGTGAACTCGCCCGGGTGAGGGTCGTCTTCGTCGCGAAAGGCATTGCGATATTCCACCGGCGCGTCCCACGCACCGGACATGCCGCGGGAATGAATCCAGAGCAAGTATGGCTCCCGCTGGCGGGTAATCACCTCCATCGCGGCCTGGATCAAGCGGGCAATTTGCGTCTCATCAATTTCCTTTGCCGCTATCGTTGCCACTTCCGCCGGCAACAGAATCTTCTCCGCAAAGGGGGCCGCCAACGGATGCTCAGCCACTCGCGGTTCGTCAGTCAGCAGGATGGTTTTCAGTCCCGCCTTACCGGCTGCTTCTGACAACGTCTCCTCAGCCGGGCGGCAATCCATCGCATGCCGCCCCGTCCAATAGGAGCGATAGACCGTCTCCAGAACTGGCGAATCGCTCATGGCAAACTCGCAGAGCAACCCTGCGCTTGCCAGCCGATTGCAACTTTGTGTATCGACCCACGTATTGCCATACGGGCCGAGAAAGCCGGCACCGAGGCGGTCGAGGACGAGAATGATGGCGCTGGGGAGCACGGGGAAGCGAATGACGAAGCACTAATGTCTAATGACGGAGGTCGATAGACCTTACTTACCGCACTTGGGTCTCGCTGGCTACCAGGGCCGAGTTTCTTTCGTCGGCAGCGTAGACGGGAGCGGGTTCTCTCACGTCGCGCGGCGTACGGGACCATTCCATCAGCAGTTTGCGACCGGGAAGGGGCGGACGGGTGTCCTCGCGGTTGCGGCTGGGCTCCTTCGCGGAATTCGCCGGGTGCCTGCGCACGGGCTGCAAGACATCCTCGGGCGGAAAGGCCGATGGCGATGTCGCCGCTGGTAATGTCTCGCTCCGGGGGCGGTCCTTCTGCCGCGAATACCAGCCACTGGTCGTCGGCCGGGCGACGTTCTGCTCTCCGCCCAGCTGCTGAATTTGCTGCCGCTCGGGCTGACCGCCGAAGGTGTCGGGGCGTGGTGGAATCTGGTAGTTCTGAGCCGGGCCCAAGTCTTTGATGCCATTCTCCGCGAGCGAATCGCGACTGGGAGTGGTCTCGATCGCCGGGCTCCCTTGCTTCACCCACTCCAGCCAGGCAACTTGTAAGTCGGACAGGCTCCGGTATCCGTAGTGCTCACTGGTTGCCCTGGTCCAGTTGTTCTGCCGCATCCCGTCGGCGACGTAGTTCACGAATTTTGGCCTTCCCTTCTCTCCTCCCAGCATGATCAGAAAGCGGGTTAGCGAATGGCCTTGGGCATATAGCGGCAGCATTTCGCGCGGATATTCCTTCATGGCAAACATTTTATTGAAGGAGATTCCCTTGTTCCCTTTGAGAAAGCGGATCAGGTTGGCGTCCTGTTTGGCTTTCTCGCTGGCGTGTTCCACCGTGGTGCATCCTCCTTCGTCCGCCCACCGCGGCAATGGAGCGCCAAAGTGAGTGGCGAAGATCGTGTGCGTGATCTCATGTGGCAGGACCGAATCGAGCACTCGCTCCCGCGTTCCGTTTACTTCCATGTCCCAGCCGAAGGGCTCGCTGCCGCGGAAATAGAAGCTGGTCTTGCCGCTGGCGGGTTCTTGCGGGCGGACGCGGCTGAGGTTGATGGGGCAGGGCTCGCGCCACGGAGGCAATTCATGGCCGAGCCACTGGATCGCCAGGTCGCGGCGATAGGTCTCGGCGGCGACGCAGACTTCGCTAGCGATTTGGTCCGACGACGACGAATGGACGATGAAGTTTTGCGACCGGTAATTCGCGCCGCAGGAGAGCAGCGCAGCCGCCACCAGGGCGACTGACAAGAGTCGAGCTTCCATGCTCTTAGGTCCTTAGATGAGCGGGTCGGTTCGGCCTGAATCCTTCCAGGCCTCGTGGCTGCCGATGCTGCGGGAAAGCAAATGGCGGGCCGCGGGGTTGTGGCGGCAAAAACGGGCCGAAACAGGCCATTTTTGCTGCCCCCCTTTTGTAACGCTTACAAAGACTAATCCAATCGAGGCGGAATCTCCAAGAGCAGTTCGCGTAGCCGCACGCGGCCCGCGTGCTGGCTTCCGCCGGAAAGATGCTTGCGCTTCTCAGGATGCAAGCCGACACGCGGGCCGCGTGTCGCTACGCTGTCAGCCTCCTCAGCAGCTCGCGATTCCCCGACGGGAATTCATATTCCAACAGCTTTCCACGCGCCGCCCAGAGAAACGGTTCATGCGGAAGGCCAGTCTCCTTACTCGCCAGACGGCAAGCGATGAAATGCAAGCGGACTCGCCCGTGCGGGTATTCTTCTTCTTGAACTAGCCACGTCCCCACGGCTTCCACGGTCAGTCCCGTTTCCTCGCGACATTCCCGCACAGCCGCTTCCTTGGCAGTCTCGTTCGGTTCCATCTTGCCGCCGGGAAACTCCCACAACCCCGCTAGCGGCACACCCGGAGGCCGCTGGCCGATCAGGAAGCAGCCCTCATGCTCGACCACGGCAATGGCAATTTGCTTGGTCATTATGGACGGCGTCGGGAGGGGTTTTCGCCGCGAAAACTCCTCCCGACCCCTTACTTCCCTATTTGATCCAGCATTCGCCCCGGACTTCCCATCGCGTTATAGCCGCCGTCGACGTGTAGGATCTCGGCACTGATGCCGTTGGAAGCATCTGAGAGCAAGAAGGCCCCGACGCGGCCGACTTCTTCATGCGTGACGTTACGGCCGAGCGGAGCGACGGCAGCGTACAGTCCTTCCATCCCCTTCGCTCCCACGGCACTGCTGGCCAGCGTCTTGAGCGGCCCGGCGGAGAGGGCATTCACCCGAATCCCGCGCGGCCCCAGTTCATAGGCGGCATACTTCATACAGGCATCCAGCGTCGCCTTGCAGACTCCCATAATGTTATAGCCGGCCACAATCCGCTCGCCGCCGAAATAGGTCAGCGTCAGGATCGAGCTCTGCGGCGACATAATCTCCTTGGCCGCGTTGCAAACCGCCAGCAGGCTGTAGGCGCTAATGTCCATCGCCAGTTTGAACCCCTCGCGGCTGCAAGCGATCGTGTCTTTCTTAATGTCGTCGAGCGTAGCGAAGGCAATGCTGTGGAGCAGGAAATCAATCTGCCCGAACTCCTCCTTGGCCTTGGCCATGAACGCGGCAATGTCCGCATCCTTCTGCACATCCAGCGGCAGCAGGAACTTCGTCGTCTGCGGATACTGGTCGGTGCATTTTGCCACCCGCCCCCGGTTCTTCTTCCGCTCATCCTCCGGCTTATCCGGCAGATGCGAAAACCCGCACACACCTCCTTCGTCCATAATCGCCTTGGCGATATACCAAGCAATCGACCAGTCGTTCGCAACGCCGAGTATCAAACCTCTTTTGCCGGTGAAGAGTCCCATCGCATATTCCTCTCGTGCCTGTGGAACATAGCTGTTGTGTGAACCCACAGAATAACGCCTTCGGCCCGTTTGAGCCACGGCGGATAAAACGCTGTGTACCATATGGGGATGGAGCCGAACCCGTACGAATCGCCCCGCGTTCATTCTGAGCCAAATAGAGAGTCTCCTCCAGGTGCTCGGACGAGCCTTTGGCATGTGCTTTCTTCTTGTTTCTAATTCCACTGCTAACCTTAATCTTATGCGTGGCCATCGGAATCCTGGCAGGATTCGGTGCCGCACTTTCGTGAGGAAAACGTCAATGATCCGTTTCTTGCCGCTTGTACTTCTATTTTGGGGAATCATCGCGCCCATTACGGTAGGCACCGAGCCTCCCCCCAACTTCGTAATCATCTACTGCGACGATCTCGGTTACGCGGACATCGATTCGTTCGGCACGCACGACTGGGAGACGCCAAACTTAAACCGGTTGGCCAAAGAGGGATTGCGGCTGACGGATTTTCATACGGCAGCGGCGGTATGCAGCGCGTCGCGGGCGGCGCTCTTGACGGGGTGTTATCCGCAGCGGGTGGGGATTCTGGGGGCGCTCGGGCCGAAGGCGAAGACCGGGATCCACGAGAACGAAGTCCTGCTGCCGGAGATTCTGAAGGAGAAGGGGTACGCCACGGCAATCTTCGGGAAGTGGCACCTGGGGGATGCTCCGCAGTTCCTGCCGACGCGGCACGGCTTTGACCAGTATTTCGGCCTGCCGTATTCCAATGACATGTGGCCCAAGCACCCGACCAACAAGACTTTCCCTCCATTGCCGCTGATTGAGCAGGAGAAAAACATCGAGACGATGCCCGATCAGACGCAGCTCACGACGTGGTACACGGAGCGGGCGGTGAAGTTCATTACGGCGAACAAAGCCAAGCCGTTCTTTCTCTACGTGCCTCACTCCATGCCGCACGTGCCGCTGCATGTCTCCGAGAAGTTCAAGGGGAAGAGTAAGCAGGGGCTGTACGGCGATGTGATCATGGAAATCGACTGGAGCGTCGGCCAGATCCTGACGGCTCTCAAGGAACATGGCCTGGACGACAACACGCTCGTTCTCTTCACCAGCGACAACGGCCCCTGGCTCAGCTACGGCAACCACGCCGGCTCCGCGGGGAAGTTGCGGGAAGGAAAAGGGACGACCTGGGAAGGTGGCCACCGCGTCTCCTGCGTCGCCCGCTGGCCGGAGAAGATTCCCGCCGGTTCTGTGTGCGACGAAATCGCCAGCACGATGGACGTGCTCCCGACATTCGCCAAACTCGCCGGCAGTTCCGCCCCCAAGGACCGCCTCATCGACGGCCACGACATCTGGCCGCTCCTCTCTGGAGTGAAAGAAGCCAAGTCACCGACCGACCATTTCTATTACTACTGGAACTATGGCCTCGACGGCGTCCGCGCCGGAAAGTGGAAGCTCGTCTTCCCCCACCCAGTCCCCAGCCTCACCGGCCCCGCCGGCAAGGACGGCCAACCCGGCGGCTACACGCAGGCCACGACCGAGCTGGCCCTGTTCGACTTGGACGCCGATGTCGGCGAGTCCAAGAACGTCGCTGCCGAGCACCCGGATGTTGTCGCCCGGCTGCAAAAGCTAGCCGAAGCAGCGAGGGAGGACTTGGGCGATGCCCATCAGAAGAAGATGGGGATGAATCGGCGGGCGGCAGGGAAACTGGCGGAATGACGAAATTCGAATGACGAATGACGAATTGAATCCAGAGGACTTACATTCGTCATTCGGAATTCGTCATTCGGAATTCGCCGCCGGAGGTGCCTCACCTTCAGTGGGCGGCGGAGGCGGCGGCGAGTCCTTTTCCTTCTTCTTCTCCATCAATTGCTTCAGGTCGGAGAACGACCGCATGGGAGCCTTCCCTTCTTCCATCGCCTTGGTGAGCGGCTTGAATACTTTGGGCTTGGTGGGGGGCCGCTCGATCACCTTGGGATATTGCTCCCGGTTGCCGCCGCGCTGGTCGCGCCGGCCTCCGCCGCCGCCTTGGCGAGGCGGACGGTCACCATGCGGCGCAGGTGGACGGCTATGCGGTGGACGAGCCGTTTGCTGCCCACTTTGGGCGCTAGTGCCCGCTCCTTGCTGGGCGGGCTGGCCGCCCCGCTGACCCTGGGGACGGCGGTCCCCTTCGGGCCGCGGCTGCCGCGGTGGACGCTGGTCCCGTTGCGGCCGTTCTTCACGGGCTGGTCGCGGCGGACGCTGAGTGCCGGGGGCTATGGCGGTGAGCGAGACGCGGCGGCGGGTCTTGTCGACTTCGACCACCCAAACCTTGAGCACGTCCCCCACGCCGACCACTTCGTGCGGATCCTTGATGAACCGATCCGCCAGTCGGCTGATGTGAACGAGGCCGCTGTCGGAGAGGCCAATGTCCACGAACACGCCGAAGTCCACCACGTTCAAAACCGTCCCCTGCAACTCCATCCCCGCTTGCAAATCTTCCAGTTTCATGATCCCGCGGCGGAACACCGGAGCCTGAACATTATCGCGCGGGTCGAGGCCGGGGCGGGTGAGGGAGTTCAGGATGTCTTGCAGCAACAGTGTGCCGACTGCCAACTCCTCGGCCAGTTTGGTGATGTCAACGCCAGACGCCCGCTCGGCGATGGGGTTGGGAGCGGGGGGTTCGGGGCTTGGGGCTGGGGGCTCGGGAGGAGAGATTTCGGATTTGAGATTTGAGATTGGAGATTTGGAATTGTCGGCAACAGCAGGATTCAATTCTACGACCGTCACTTCCACAGCGGCCACCTCCGCAACGGGACTTGCCGCTGTCTCCGCTGCCGGCACCTCGGCAGTGGTCCCTGACTCCTGATCCCTGACTCCTGTCTCCTCTGCTTGGGCAGGCTGGAAGCCTACCCCACTCGCTGACTCCTGAACTAGCGCCGCCGCAAAAGCCGGCTTCTCGGGCGCTTTTCGCGGCGCGGGAACGTGTTTGGCCAGCTCGTCGAGCTCGACACCTAGTTTTCCCAAGACCCGCTGGGCGATTTCGTAGCTTTCGGGGTGAATCCAGGTGGCGTCCAGCGGATTCTCGCCACCAATGATCTTGAGAAAGCCGGCTGACTGCACGAAGGTCTGGTCCCCAAAACCGGTGACTTTTTTCAGCTCGTCCCGGTTCTTGAACGGGCCATGCTCCCGGCGGTATTCATAAACGCGACGGGCGGTGAGGGCGTTCATACCGGAGACATAACGCAGCAACGCCGGGCTGGCGCTGTTCACGTCCACACCGACGAAGTTCACGCACGATTCGACGACGTTGTCGAGCGACTCCTGCAAGTGCTTGGCCTTCACGTCGTGCTGATAGAGGCCGACGCCGAGATTGGCCGGATTGATCTTCACCATTTCCGAGAGCGGGTCGAGCAGGCGGCGGCCGATGGAAATGGCACCGCGCTGCAAGGCGTCAAACTGCGGCAGCTCTTCGCGACCGAGGGGGCTAGTGCTATAGATGCTGGCCCCCGCCTCGTTGACGACCGCATAAGCCATGTCCCGGTCTTTGAGTTCCTCCGCAAGGACGTCGGCCACAAGTTGCTCGGTCTCGCGGCAGCCGGTGCCGTTGCCGATGGCGACGAGCTGGGCTTTGTTTTGTTTGGCGAAGTTGGCCAGACGTTCGCGGGCTTTGGTCCGGCGGTCTTCCTTGCCGATGACATAGACCACGCTGTGGGCGAGCACATTGCCGAATTCATCGAGCGCCACCATTTTGCAGCCGCTCTTGAAACCGGGGTCGATCGCCAGCACCCGCTGGCCGCGGGTCGGTTGCTGCAGCAGCAGCTTGCGGAGGTTGCGGATGAAGACTTCGACGGCATGTTCTTCCGCCTTGTCAGTCTGCTCACGGCGGATCTCCCGCTCCAAGCTGGGGATAAGCAGGCGCGTTAATGCATCTCGCACGCACTGTTTGAGAAACTCCACATGGGGATGCCCCGGCGGCACGAGCAGTTGCTCCGCCTCCCGCTGCATCGCTTCCACGTCCGCGTCAATTTTCACGCGGATGGCCCGGGCCCGCTCGCCCCGATTGATGGCCAGCACCCGGTGCGGTGGAACCTTGTGCAACGGCTCTTGAAAATCGTAATAGTCTTTGAAGGCGTGCTCGCCGATGATCTTTTTCTTTTTCTTCTTCTTGGCCTTCTTTAAGGCCTGCTGAACGTCGGGAGATTTGGTCCCTTCCTGCGGCTTGTCGAACAAGCGGCCGATAGGGACGAGGGAGGCCTCGGGGCTTGGGGCTGCGGGCTCGGGGTTGGGGGAAGAAGAGATTTCAGATTGCGGATTTGAGATTGCAGACTGGGACGAGTCGGCAACCGGTTCCGCGGCCGGTGTTTCTACAGCAGCAAGCGTTGGCGAAATTGCAGATTCGGCAATCGGAGCTGCATTTGCCGGAGGCGCTGCCCCGGTGGCGAAAACTTCGGCAGGAACGGGAGCAACTTCAGCTAGCGGTTCTTCCGTCGCTACTGCAACAGCCTCTCCGCTTTCCGCTTTCCGCTCACCGCTTTCCCCCGCTTCCTGACTCGGCGGCGGTGGCGCTTCCACCTTCGTGCAAACCAATCTTCCGCTGCGGTGAAAAATCCGCCGCAGCCGGCCGCGGAGCTCGGCGTTTTCGCCAAACCGCTCGGCGATCAAATAGCCTACACCCTGCAGCACGTCGGTTGAATTCGCCAATTCCTTGGCCGGATCAATGAGCGCCGTCAGCCGGGCTTCCAAATCAGCAGCCGCGGGGCTGGCTTCCAGGATTTCCACCGCCAAAGGCTCCAAACCTTGTTCGCGGGCCTTGGTCGCCAGCGTCTGCTTTTTCAGCTTGAATGGCAGATAGAGATCTTCCAGCCGCTTGGGTGTGGTGGCGTTCTGAATCTGGTTGGCCAGCTCGGGGGTAAGCTTCCCCTGCAATTCAATCGACTTGAGAATCGTCTGCTTCCGGTCCGCCAACTGGCGTAGCTTGGCCACGACAAACTGAATGCTGCGGATTTGCTCTTCGTCGAGCCCGCCAGTGTGGTCCTTGCGATAGCGTGTGATGAAGGGAACGGTGTTCCCCTCGTCGAGCAATTCGACGGTCCGTTCCACGCTGGGGGTCGGCAAGTTCAAATCACGGGCGACATGCCCCAGGTCAATACGGATCGAGTTCATCGGTCAAACCATGGCAGCCCCGCCAAGAGCGAGGCCACGCAAAGACGATACTGGTACAAAATATGAGCCGGCGCAATCTAGCGCTAAATCCGTGAGTTGTCAAGGATTACGATGATTTCATCATCGCGGCAATTGTCTGCTCGCAAACCGGTTCAATGATGCCCCGCTCCGTGATGATGGCTGTGATGAGGCGGGCTGGAGTGACATCAAAAGCCGGGTTGTAAACGTCGATCCCTTCCGGCGCGGTCTGCTTCCCAAAGCTGTGCGTGATTTCGGTGGAGCTGCGCTGCTCAATGGGAATCAAGTCGCCGCTGGGGAGGCTGAGATCGAAGGTGCTGGTGGGGGCGGCGACATAAAACGGGATCAGATGAGCGTGGGCAAGGACGGCGACCGAGTACGTGCCAATCTTGTTAGCGGTGTCTCCGTTGGCGGTGATGCGGTCCGCTCCGACAACGACGGCTTGGACTTTCCCTTCGCGCATCACCTGGGCGGCCATGTTGTCGCATATGAGCGTCGCCTGGATTCCCCGCTGGGCCAGCTCCCAAGCGGTCAATCTCGCTCCTTGCAGCAGCGGGCGAGTTTCGTCGACGAAAACGTGCAGCCGCTTCCCCTGGTCTTGCGCGGTAAAGAACACGGAAAGCGCCGTGCCGTACTCCGCGGTCGCCAGGCCGCCGGCATTGCAGTGGGTCAGGACGCCGCTGTTGCTTTTGAGAAGATCGGCGCCATACCGCCCGATGGCGTGGCACATCGCCCGGTCCTCTTCGTGAATCGCCCGGGCTTCCGCGAGCAGATTCCTCTTTTGGAGTGCGGCGTTCTTCATCCGCTCCAAGGCCCAAAACAAATTCACCGCCGTCGGCCGGCTCGAGGCGAGGTAGGCGATGACTTCTTCCAGCGGTCGGCCCGTCTGCAAACCAACGACGACGCCATACGCCGCGGAAATCCCAATCGCCGGCGCGCCGCGAACGCGGAGCTGCTTGATCGCTTCCCACACCGCCTCGACCGTGCGGCATTCAATTTCAACCAGTTCGGTTGGCAGGCGGGTCTGGTCAATCAAAACGAGATGGCCGCTTTCGTCACCGATCCAGCGGAGGGTTTCGACTTTTTTTGACATTAATAGAAAGCAATCAAGGGGCCACGGATTGAACACGGATGAAACACGGATTGAAGACCAATGCCAATAACACTGCAAGCGATATCGGGGTCCCAATCCTCTGGCTTATCCGTGTTCAATCCGTGTTTCATCCGTGGCCGAACTCATTTCTGAAGCATCGACATAATCTTCTCCACATCGTAAACACACCCGCCCCAAGTCCCTCCTCCCACTCGCTGCAGCGCCGCCCAGAGCCGCGTGTCGTCGGGCAGGTCTTTATCGGGATGCAACTCGAGGTGCATCTGGCGGGCGTCGAGGACTTTGGCTCCTTCACTTGGTGTGTAGGTCATGTCTCCTTCGCCCACAAAGTCCACGCTGCCGACGAGCTTGTTCCGATCGATAACGATTTGCAATTTGTCCCCGTCCCGCAGTTTGCCAATCGGGCCACCGGCGAGAGCTTCCGGCCCCACGTGGCCGATGCAGGCCCCGGTGCTGACTCCGGAAAAGCGGGCGTCGGTGACGACCGCGACTTCCTTCCCCCATTTGAGAAACTTGAGTGCCGACGTGAGTTGATACGTCTCTTCCATTCCCGAACCCATCGGGCCGCGGCCGATGAGGCAGAGGATGTCTCCCGGTTTGACGGCGTCGGGGCCGTGGCTCTTGATGGCGGCGATGGCGGCTCGTTCGCTGGTGAAGACGCGGGCCGGGCCGAGCTTGCGATAAACGCCGTCCGCATCGACGACAGAGGGGTCAATGCTGGTCGCTTTGATGACGGCCCCTTCCGGGCAGAGATTGCCCATTGGAAAGCAAACCGTGCTGGTCAAGCCGCGCTGCCGAGCCACCTTCGGTGGCATGATGACCTCTTCGGAATCCACGCCGTCCCGCTCTTTCAAGATCGCTTTCACCCGCTGCCGCCGCTCTGACTTTTCCCACCACTCGAGAACTTTTCCCAGCGGCTGGCCGGTGACGGTGAGGACGGACAAATCGAGCTTCCCAAGCTCGCGCAGATGCAACATCACTTCCGGCACGCCTCCTGCGAGAAACAGCCGCACCGTGGGATGGTTCGTTGGGCCGTTCGGCAGCACGCTGACGAAACGGGGGACCTGACGATTGACCTCGGTCCAGTCGGCAACCGTCGGCCGCGGAAGACCGGCGGCGAAGGCGATGGCCGGAATGTGCAGCAGCAGATTCGTGGAGCCACCGCAGGCAGCATGCACGACCATCGCGTTGCGAATCGCGGCGGAAGTGAGGATGTCCTTGAGCTTCAATCCTTGGTTAGACAACTCTCTCACCGCCCGGGCGCTGCGACTGGCGATGTCCAGCCAGATCGGCTGGCCGCTGGGAGCCAGGGCGGAATGCGGCAATGCCATGCCGAGCGCTTCCGCCACCAATTGTGAAGTTGCCGCCGTTCCCAAGAATTGGCAGCCGCCGCCGGGAGATGCACAAGCCGCGCAGCCGGCGACGGCCGCATCGTGCAGCGTGATTTCTCCATGTGCGTAGCGAGCGCCGATGGTCTGCACCTTGCCGGCGTCCTCTCCTTCCGTCGGTGGGAGCGTCACGCCGCCGGGCACAATGACGGACGGCAGGTTTGAGCAGCCGGCCAGCGCCAGCATCATTGCGGGCAAGCCCTTGTCGCACGTGGCAATACCGACGACTCCCGACCGCTGCGGCAGCGAGCGAATCAGCCGCCGCATGACGATGGCGGCATCGTTGCGGTAGGGCAGACTATCGAACATGCCGGTCGTCCCCTGCGTTCGCCCGTCGCAAGGGTCGCTGACGAACGCGGCAAACGGCACTCCGCCAGCCGACTTGATCTCATTCGCCGCCGCTTGCACCAGCAGCCCCACTTCCCAGTGCCCAGTGTGATAGCCCAGGGCGATGGGAGTTCCATCCGGTGCCCGCACACCTCCCTGCGTGCTAACGATCAAGAACTGCTCCCCCAGCAAATCCTCCGGCTTCCAGCCCATGCCAGCCGCTTGCGTGAGGCCAAACAAATCGCCGCTGGACCAGGTTTTGAGAATCTCATCCGTCAGCGGCAGCTCGCCTTGCGGACCCTGGGCGCTCGTCTGGATCTCGTAGACGCCAGCATCGGTTTCGAGCAAATCGGCAAGCTGCATGATAGTCGCCTTTCGCTCCGCGAAAGTACGATCTTTCGCGGAGCGAAAGCTGACTTTTGCGGTTGCTTGCACCTTACCGCGAGAAATCGGCTGCGCGTAGAGGCAACCACTGGTTGTAACTGGGCCGCTCAGCGATAATTCGGCTTCCCCGCTCAATCTCTTGGAGGGCAATCGCCATGACTCAATTGCAAATGCGGCGTAGTTTCTCGATCATTTCCGCCGTCTCGCTTGCACTGCTGTTGGCTTTGTTGTTGCCACCACCGGTCAGCGCCCAAGCACCTTCCAAATCGACGGGCAAAAAATCCGCGGCAACGGAGAAACCGGCGACGCCCAAACCTGCCGAAAAGTTGGCGGTGAAGTCTACCGCGAAGCTGGCCGAGCCGGCGACTGCGGAAGCAGCGGCGAAAGTCCTGGACCTCCGCGCGACTCCCTTGATGGAAGGTGCCAGGATCAGCAGCCAGCGGACGCTTGGCATGTTGATGTATGAGGCCAAGGGGACAGCCAAAGCGGCGTTTGAGTTTCATCGCCAGCAATTGGTGAAGCTCGGCTTCAAGGAACTGCCGGGGGGCTACAACGACAAGACCACCGCCTCCGGCGACTTCACCAAGGACGGCTTCCTGGCGCGACTCAGCGCCTACGAGGTCAGCGGCGATCCGACCAAGGCCGGCTGGTCGAGCGTGACGCTCGTCAACGGTGGTAACGTGGCCCTGGACAAGCTGCCGGTGCCGCCGGGGGTCAAGCCCTTCCATCCGAGAGCGG
Organism: Planctomycetaceae bacterium; assembly: GCA_005778405.1. GTDB lineage: Bacteria > Planctomycetota > Planctomycetia > Pirellulales > Pirellulaceae > SXOA01. Next base: position 29,455 of record SXOA01000096.1, on the reverse strand, counting down.
ATGAAGCCTCCTACACCACGGATGCTAAGCCCGCCGAGACCGCGGCCGCCTGCCGCAAACTGCTGCTGGCCGCCGGCTGGGAACCGTATGGCGAGATGGCCCCCCAGAAGAGTAGCCCGGGTATGACGATGCAGTATTTCAAGCGAAACAACATGAAGCTGCTGTCGTGGGTGATGACCATGGAGAACGACGGCAAGACGCTGATCCGCTACAACGCGGAGCTGCTCTCCGCGGACTTGCCAGCTCCGCCCGATGCGGCCGATCCGCGCTACGACGATTCTCAGAAGAGGCTCTGGTTCGAGTCGCCGGAAGATCAAACCGACGCCATCTTCGCGTTCTACCAGGAGCGGCTGCCGAAACAAGGTTGGAAGGCGACGACCGAGAAGCCGATCGCGGACGACGGGAAAAAGACAAAGTTCCTGGTCTACCGCAATCCGCAGAAAGACATGATTTCACTCGATACGATCCGATACTCCGGCAAAGTGGGAGTTACGCTCCGGCATCAAACCGCAGCCGAAGTCGCCGAAGCGGAGCGCCTGGCGAAGGCGCAGGCGGAGGTCGAAAAGCAAAGACTGGCCGCGATCAACAAAAAGGTCAACGTTGTCGTGCCGTTCCCTTCCTTGGCCAAGAAAGTCGATGAGGAAGGGGAGCACATGGTTGAGTTCAGGCTAGCCACCGGCAGCGGACCCAAGGAGCTGACAGCGCTCCGCACGCATTTTCTCAAGGAGGGGTGGACCGAAGATAAGGGAAGAGAATTCGACGAAACGAGCGGTATCGTGATTCTCAAGAAGGGCTTTGCGAGGCTCACCTTGAGCTATTGGTCCCTCGGCGTTAGCGGCGGTGTTGACATCAAGGTCGAGGGTACGAAGAACGTCGTGCTGGAGCCGGCTTTCTCCAAGGACAAACTGGCGGCGGACAAACCGGCCGCCGACGAGCCGACGGATGAGCCGCTGAAACCTGTCAAGAAAAAGCCAGCGCTTCCCGGGCTGCCGGAAGGCATTGAACTTCCCGATGAAGTCAAAGACCTGCTCAAGCAGGCTTTGGAGGGACCCGGAGGCGAGAAAAAGGACTCAACTCCAGCAGAAGAACCGAAGAAAGGAAAAAAGCCCAAGACTCCCGCTATCCCGGGCCTGCCGGAATTGCCCCCCAGCGTCGAACTCCCCGACGAGGTCAAGGACCTGCTGAAGAAGGCCTTGGAGGAATCCGGAGACGAAAAGCCGGGTCCCGCAAAGAAGCCCGCGCCAGCGAAGAAGCCCGCACCAAAGAAGGCCGAGCCGAAGGAGGAGGGCCAGGAGAACAACGCAACTCCCCGAGTTGCAGCGGCGCGCAGGCCGGCGACGCAAGAGGGCATTTCTCCCAGACGCAAGACGACGGAGAAGCCATTGGGAACATACGACCTGTCGAAGTTCGACCCCAAGAAGCCGACGCTCTGGATCAGTCCGGACGGGCGGCGCGTGGCCTATCTGACGGAGAAGGGAATCGTAATCGACGGCGAAGCCAAGGAGTACGACTACGGCGTGAAACCCGAGTCCTTCGCTTTCAGCCCCGACAGCAAACGCACGGCATACGCGGCGCATGTGACGCGTCCCAAGAGCGATACCAACTACATCCTGGTCCTGGACGGCAAGGAAGCGGAACAGTCCTATCACGGTATCGGTCCCGGCCCGGTCTTCAGCCCCGACAGCAAACGCGTCGTCTTTTTCGGCGACCGATTCACGGCGAAAGATTACGAAGACTTTGTGGTGATCGACGGCAAAGAGGGGCCGCCGCAAAAGGGATTTGCCTGGGAGATGGCGTTCACGCCGGACAGCAAAAAGCTGGTGTACGGGGTTGATGTCGCCGGGCGGGACCGCGCCATCATGCGCGTGCAAACGATCGACGGCAGCGTAGAGCCGGTGGACAGCACTTTCGGTCCGGCGACTCTGCACCGCAATTTCTTTTATGGCCCCGCCGGCGAGTTGGGCTACATCGGGCACGGCGGCGAAAATCAGTTTCTAGTTGTGTATGACGGGAAGGAAGACGCGAACCGGTTTCGAGAGATCGAGATCCGCAACGTAGTCGTCAGCGGCGATGGCAAGCACATCGCCTATGTCGCGGAGTCTGGGGTTTTCAAGTACGTCGTGGTGCATGACGGCAAGCCGGGCACAGAAATCGACAGCAACGTCGCCGACCGCAGCCTGGCCCTCAGCCCGGACGGCCAACGCATCGGTTACGCGACGCGGAATTTCGGCAAATTCAAAGCGGTGATTGACGGCCAGGAGAGCAAGGAGTATCGCGGCGTGCTCGGAATCGTCTTCAGTCCCGACAGCAAGCGGGTCGCCTACACGGCTGTCGCGGACAAGTGGATCGCGGTCATTGACGGCCAAGAAGGCTCCGGTTACGACGGGCTGGGCACTCCAGGATTCAGCCCCGATAGCAAGTCCGTCGTGATTACCGCCAAGCTCGGAAAACGCGAGTTCATCCTGCTCGACGGCCAGCCGCAAATCAACGGCATCGCGCAGAAGGGTTACGAAAAGACAGGGGCGCCACGCTTCAGTCCCGACGGCAGCCGGCTCGTCTACCTAGCGAAAGCCGGCGACAAGTGGCTGATCGTCGATTCGGGCAAGGAGCAAAAGCTGTACGACGGCATCCATGACGAGCTCTATTTCAGCGCCGATAGCCGCCACCTGGCCACGCTCGTCTATGACGGCGACAAGGAAATGGTCCTGGTCGACGGGCTCGAAGGAAACCGCTACGACATGGTCCTCACTCTCGCCGGTGGCGAGATCCGATTCGATGCAGCCACTCCCGGCTCCAGCGGCGGTACTGCTTTTCATTATCTCGCCGCGCGAGGCAACGAGTTGTTGCTCGTGGAGGAGACGATTCAGGACTGAGGCGAGCCCTGTTCTCCTTCGCGTTCTTTGCGCCTCCGCGTGATGCCCTCCTCTTTCGGCAGGAGCATCACGTGGAGGCGCGGAGGGCGCAGAGAGTCGAGCGCCAAGGAAAAAAATATTTCTTTTGTTTAGTGAACAAAAGTGATGTTTCGAGCATCTTACTTGTTGGGAGACGGTGTGCGCGGAGTTACAGGACTTCATAAGGTCCACGTCAGGTCTCCCCTCCGGAATAGAGTGCCGTTTTGAAGAACAGGGTCGGAGATGAGTCTCGACTTGTCGCCGGTTATCGCGCCGGCGGGATCTTTGGAGACTCGCTTGCCGTAAGTGGCTTCTCAGCAGGTGGTTGCGCTGGAGACTTTGGCGCCAGGACTATGTGAGAAGTGGTTATCATCGCGACTGAAGCATCCGGAAAAACCCATTTGAAACCCTTATGAAAAAACACAGTGATTTCTCCCTAACCCCTTTAATAATCAATACTTAACGACGATTTTCTGTTTGAAAAAACCCTTATAGCAGCGAAGACGCACCCCAAGGCCCTTCGCGATTCGGGCGACCCCTTTCAAGTTCCCTCCAGAATCCAATTCCGCTATATTCTGCAGCTCGGCGGCGAATACCGATTGTCCGTTCCTGTCGATTGTCAACCTCCAGTCAGCAACTCAGCCGCCATGCCTAAAGCCACTGCCACCCCCGATCCCAAAGACAAGGATTCCAAAAAGGACAAGCCGCAGGATGGAGGCTGGCGGGAGACCGTGGAATCGATCGCGATGGCCATTATCCTGGCCTTGCTATTTCGCGGGTTCGTGGCCGAGGCCTTTGTCATTCCCACCGGCTCGATGGCCCCCACGCTGATGGGCCGGCACAAGGACGTGAAGTGCCCGGAATGCGGACAGTGGTACAAGACGGGAGCGAGCAACGAGCGAACCTCGGACGGCGGCCTGACCGGACAGTTCGTCACCACCACCACCTGCTCCGTCTGCCGCTACACGCAGCGGCTCGACCTCTTCGACAAGCCGGGCGATCTCTCCTACAGCGGCGACCGCATCATCGTCAGCAAGTTCGCCTACGAGATCGGCGAGCCGGAGCGCTGGGACGTCATCGTCTTCAAGTTTCCCGGAGAGGCGACCATCAACTACATCAAGCGGCTTATCGGCTTGCCGGGGGAGACGGTGCTGATTGGCGGCGGCAACATTTACACGAAAAAAGGGGAAGACCAGGACTTCCGCATTGCCCGCAAGCCTCCGGGCCGATTGAACTCGATGCTGCAACTGGTGGATGATACCGACCACATTCCTCCACGCCTCACCAAGCTCGGCTGGCCGACCCGCTGGCAACAGTGGCCGGCTGCCGGGGCTGGTCCGGCTTGGACGACGGAGGATGGCGGCAAGAGCTACGCGATCGACGCGAAGGATGCGGACGTTTGGCTGCGCTATCGGCATATCGTTCCTTCGCATCAGGATTGGCAAGAGATGATTGCGGGGAAACTGCCGGAGGATGCCCAGTCCAGGCGTGGTTCGCTGATCATTGATTTTTCCGCCTACAACGCACCGGGAAACATCGATCAAGACGACATCGACCCCGATCGGGGCGGCAGGCAAATGTCCGCCAACCTCATTCGCGGAAAGTTTCCGCTCAAAGAGTATGACCTAACCTTACCTGGTCCCGGCGAGCCCCCGGCCCGGGAGTCGTTCGGTCAGCACTGGGCGGATGATTTGGCGGTGGACTGCACCGTGCAGCTCGAGAGCGCCGCAGGAGAGTTAACCCTCGACCTCGTTCAAGCCGGCGTACATCACCGCTGCCAAATCAACCTGGCGGATGGGACCGCAACGCTTCACATGACCGATCCCACGGGTGAAGTGGTTCCCTTCGATGCCCCCGAAGCAAAGTCGGGTACGCCCACCGCTCATACCAACGTCCGCGGAGCGGGAACCTATCGGCTGCGGCTCTCCAATATCGACCGCCAGGTATTGTTGTGGGTGAATGGCTCCGTGGTGCCGTTCGACCTGCCGACGACGTATGAGTGCAATCGGAACCTGACGCCATTCTGGACGGCGAGCGACCCACTCGACCTCGCTCCCGCCGGCATCGCCGCCAAGGGGTGCAAAGTGCAAGTTTCGTCGCTGAAGATCCACCGCGACATTTACTACATTGCCGCCGACCACGACTCCAACGCCCAGGATGATTACACCCAGTCGCCGATTTTGAATGAGATCAGCGGAAACAACACTATTAACCAGTTGTTTTCCCAGCCGGAATTGTGGGAGAAGAATACCGCTTTCTTCACAACGCGGCGCGATGCCACGTTCAAACTAGACCAGGACCAGTTCTTCCCCATGGGAGACAACAGCTCGCACAGTTCCGATGCCCGCATCTGGAGCGGACCGGGGGGAAGAAGGATTGAAGACTACGTCGACCGCGACCTGATGATCGGCCGCGCGATGTGCGTCTATTGGCCGCACACCTGGAACACTCCCATCCCTTTCACCCCCAACCCAGGACAGATGCGGCGGATTCGATAGCGGGGTAGGCTTCCAGCCTGCCCAGAAACAGGAACATAGGAGTCAGGGGTCACGTTTCGTCACGGAGGACCATATGCCACTGCTGGAAGCCATTGGACTTGTTAAATCGTACGGCCGCCGCGTGGTGGACGGCGTCAGTTTTTCCGTGGAGCGGGCGGAGATTGTCGGGCTGCTCGGCCCCAACGGGGCGGGCAAGACCACCAGCTTTCGCATGACCTGCGGCATGGTGGAGCCGGACCAGGGGCAGGTGCTGCTCGCCGGCCAGGACGTGACGAATTGGCCCATGTATCAACGGGCCAAGGCAGGGATGGGCTACCTCGCTCAGGAATCGAGCGTCTTCAAGAAGCTCACGGTCGAGCAGAATCTGCTCGGCGTGATGGAGCTACTGGGGAAGGACTGGAAGACCCGCAAGCGTGTCTGTGACGACCTGCTCGACCAGTTCAAAATCACCCACATCCGCCACAGCAAAGCCGTCAACATCTCCGGCGGCGAGCGGCGGCGGCTGGAGATTGCCCGCTGCCTGGTTTCCGATCCGGAAATCATCCTGCTCGACGAACCCTTCACCGGCATCGACCCCAAAACTATCGAGAGCATTCAGGGAATCATCCGCGAGCTCAAGAGCCGCGGCATTTCCATCTTGATTACCGATCATCAATATCGCGAGACTCTGCAAATCACCGACCGCAGCTATATCATTACCAAGGGGACCGTCCTCTGCCATGGCACACCGGAGGAAGTTCGTAACCATCCTGAAGCCAAAGAGCGGTACTTCGGCAACAACGTCGACATTGGCTCCGTCGGCCCGCCGGCCCCGCACATGCGAACCGATGTGGATGAACCCGACCCGGAAGAAGACACCGAGTCCAACTCGCCCGCGAAAGACATCCCCGTCAACTTCAAACGCCCCCGGCGGCGGAACATTCATGAGGATGAGACGCTGGATGCGGATGAATAGCCAGCAATCGCGATTGGCTCATCTTACCGGCTGTTTTCCCAGCAGCCGGCGGAGCAGGCCGAGTTGGCCGGCGTGGAGCATCTCGTGGTGCGAGCAGAAGAGGAGCGAGCCGAGCCTGGTGGCGTAGGCGGCGTAGGGCATATCCACCGGCTCCGCGAGCGATTCGGCCGTGAAACTCGGAGCCTCCAGCAGTACCTGGGCGTGGACCTTATCGAACACGCCGCGGATTTCTTCTGGCGAAGGATTCTTCGCTGGGTCCGGCTCGGGAATTGTGCCGCGGCTGAAGGCTTTGCGAAAGGAACTCGTCATCAGGGAGGTATCGATCTCCGCCCGCCCTCGTTGCCGATACAGGCAGAGCCCATACTCCGCCATCGCCAGATGCCCCACTTGCCAGCCGACGTGCGTAGCGCAGCCCGCTGGCATCGTGAACCACTCCTCCGTCGCGATATCCGCCAAAAGCGTGAGCGTATACGAGCGGGCAAACTCAATCTGCTTAATGGCCAGTTCGAGGGACATGGACACTTTCACTCCAGAGAACGACCGGCATGTTTCAAAGCGAACGCCTCGCGCCTACTTCTTCTCCGGCAACTGATACCCTTCGCGGTTTAGCTTGATGCGGTACAAGCCCTTGCCCGCGGTGATGTAAAGAGTCTTCGCCTCTTTGCCGCGGCCGAAGCCGACGTTCGTGGGGACTTCGGTTTTGATGTAGGCGAGTTCTTTCCCCTCCGGGGAATAGACGCAGATGCCGGGGCGGCTTTCGGCGCGGACGGCGGCGTAGATGTTGCCGTCTTTGTCGCAGACACAGCCGTCGGGGCCGTCTTCCGGGGAGTAATCCTTGAGCACCTTGCGAAACTTGGCAGTGCCGTCGGCGGCGAGGTCATAGGCCATCAGAGCCATGTGTCCCTTCCGCAGGGGAGTGGCGACTTTGTCGGGAAAGGCCGTGTCCCCCTTGGTCAGCCGCTCGAATCCGGTGGCTCCGTTGTCGTTGCTGACGAGGTAGAACGACTTCTGATCGGGCGATACTGCCACGCCATTCGGCTTGCCGCCGTCGGTGATGATGCGATGGACGGTGCCGTCGGTGTCGATGCGATAGACTCCCATCACCGGCTGGTCGATGGGTTCCCAGCCGAGATAGCGGGGGTCGCTGAAATAGATGCGGCCTTTCTCATCGATGGTAATGTCGTTGGGGGCGTTGAAGGGGCGGCCGTCGAACATGGCGGCAATGATGAAGCTCTTGCCGGTCTTCATATCGGTCCTTGTCACGCGCCGGCCGCCGTAGTCGGCTCCTTCCGCCACGATCATGTTCCCAGCCGCATCGAACTTGATGCCGTTGGACATGCCGCTGGGGGAGCGAAAGATGGTGGTTTTGCTGGTGGTAGGATCAAACTTCCAGATGTGCCCGGCCTCAATGGCTCCCTTGTCGTCCTTCGAGATATGGGAAAACGTGATTTCACTGAAGTAGACCATTCCATCCGGCGCAATCGTGCAGCCCTCCGTCAGCCCACGCGATTCAAACAACAGCTCCACCTTCGTTCCTTCCGAAACGATGGGGCCTTGGCCGTAAGTGGTGGTGTTAAGAGTGAGTGCCAGCAAGCCGAAGAATAAACTGAAGCCGAAGCGCAGCATGGTGAAGGTCTCCTGAGAGAGAGGGCGAGCAAGGTCCAAGGGTCAGCGAACATGATACTGTGAGTGGGTAGGCGGTCGGCAGTAGGCGGTCGGTAGAAAACGGCTCTTGCCGACTGCTTACCGGCTACTCCCAATTGACTTCCAGCCCTTCCACCAGCTCGTACTGTTCTTTCAGCCGCAGCACAATGGGCACGGCGTTGGGGATGCTGATTTTGACGATCTGCTCGGGAGCCAATTTCAGCGCCTGGCCGATGATGCAGCGGATGGTGTTGTAGTGGGAGACGACCAGCAGATCGCCATCCGAATGCTCGGACATCATCTTGTCGATCACCGGCCAGGCCCGCGCGCTGACCATTGCCAACGTCTCTCCGCCGGGGGCACACCGGTCATAGCTGTTCATGAACTTGGCGTGATTCGGATCATTGCGCAAGTGGGGGAATTTCTGAAACACTTCCTCATCCGAAAGTCCTTCAAATTCGCCGTGAGAGCGCTCCATCAACTCCGATCTGGGGGGCAATTGCAAAACATTGCCGCCGAGCTCCGCCAGCAGGATCGACAGCGTGACATGGGCTCGCTGCAAAGGGGAGGAAATGGCTCGCTGTAGTCGCAAATAAGCCAGAGCATTAATTAGCCCCCCCGCATCAACGGCTTGAACCCTCCCAAAGTCTGTAAGGTGAGTATCAATTTGTCCGCAATAGACTCGCTTTTTCTTGTTGATAACATTAAGATTGGACTCGCCATGTCGGACCAAAACAAGGTGTTTCATGCCTTGATTGTATCAATACTTGGGGGCACGCCCACGGCTTCTCGTGGAAGTGCCGGGCGATTGCTGGCGTCAAATGCTTCGTACAGAGCGAGGTAGTTTGCCGATGGCAATCGGTAGGCGAAAGCCGAACAACAGCGGGGAGGCGCGCCGGCAAATCTGCCAGCGTAACCGAAACTCGCACGCGTATTCTCGCGAGTGCGGTTAGTTGTTCGATGATATATGCAAGCGGCGTGGAGAGATGGAAAAAGCACTGTTGCGGCAAACGCTGGTAATGGCATCGTGCGCGCTCGCAGTTCTGGGGGCCTGCTTTGTAGAGGTTCGAGCAGCCCGGCCGGACCCACGCCCCAACGTGGTCTTGATCATGCTCGATGACCTGGGTTGGGCAGACCTCAGTTGCTACGGCAGCCGATTTCATAAGTCGCCACAGATCGACCAACTGGCCAGGCAGGGGATGCGGTTCACGCAGGCCTATGCAGCGGCACCCGTCTGTTCCCCGACAAGAGCAGCACTGATGACGGGCAAATGTCCGGCCCGACTGCACATCACCGACTGGCTCCCCGGTACGGTCTGGGACATGCCGTGCCACCGGTTTGCCAAACCAAAGACGGAGTGTGCACTGCCGCTCTCGGAAACCACCTTAGCCGAGCGCCTTCATGCGGCGGGTTACACCACAGGACACGTCGGCAAGTGGCATCTGGGGGGCAAGGGCTTTGGGCCCAAGAACCACGGCTTTGATTTCAACATCGGCGGAGACGAAAAAGGGACGCCCAAGGGATACTTTGCTCCCTTCTGTGAAAAGAATGGAGCGGATGTGCCGCACCTGGATTGGGCCCCTCCCGGCTCGTATTTGACCGATATCGTTAACGAGGCCGCCATCCGATTTATCCGCGAACATCGTGAAAAGCCGTTCTTCCTGTACCTTCCCCATTTTGCGGTCCACACCCCGCTGCATGCCAAGCCGGAAATCGTTTCCAAGTACCGGTTGAAATCCAAGCAGCTCGGTCAGCAGTCGAATCCTGTCTACGCCGCCATGATTGAAAGTGTGGACGAAGGAATTGGAAAAATCGTCAAAGAGTTGGAGAAGTTGAAGCTCAGCGAGAAGACCATCGTCATCTTCACTTCCGACAACGGCGGCGTTGCGACCGCGGATTGGCCCTTAACGCCGCCGACCGTCAACGGTACGCTCCGCGAAGGGAAGGGGCATCTCTATGAAGGGGGTATTCGCGTTCCGTTGATTGTCCGCTGGCCGGGACAAATCACACCTGGGACTCTCTGCGAAACTCCCGTGACGAGCGTGGACTTTCTGCCCACGATCTTGGAATTGTGCGGAGTTGGCAAAGCTGCTTATGCCCAGGATCTGTTCGTCAACAAAACAGAATTGGAAACGAAGAAGCAATCGGAGGATGACGCCCCGACTATTGCGGCCGCTTTTGGGCCTCGTCCGCAGTTTGACGGCGTCTCATTCGTGCCCCTTCTCAAACAAACAGGGGCCATCCACCGGGACGCGTTGTACTGGCACTATCCGCACTACTCCCCGCAGTACGGCCGTCCAAGCGGCGCGATTCGATTAGGGGATTACAAACTGATTATCTTCTATGAGGATTCTCGGCGCGAGCTTTATAACCTGAATAGCGACCCGGGAGAAACAACCAACCTGGCCGAGCAAGAACTGCAGCATGTCGGCGACTTGGCAGCCAGATTTTCCGTCTGGCGGCGCTCCGTAGACGCGCAGTTGATGAAGCCCAATCCGTTTTACCGTCCCAATCCTCAGCAAATGGATGGCATCGTCTCTCTACATGCCCGCACGGCGGACATTCACGGCTCCATGCTCCGGTTTCAGTCCCCTCCCCATCTCGATTCGCTCGGTCATTGGGGAAAGCAGCAGGACTGGGTCAGCTTTGAATTCGAATTGACGAAGACGGGAAAATTCGACGTCGAGCTGTTGTATTGTTGTCCGAAAAAGGATGCGGGAAGCAAAGTCGACGTTTCAATTGGCGGCCAAAAGCTTACTCAGCTTGTTCAGGTAACAGGGGACCAGAAGTTCGAGCCAGCCGTTATTGGCAGTGTGGAACTGAAACAGACCGGCCGCCACTACCTTGCCATCAAACCGCGATCAAAGCCGGGCAACCTGGTGATGGACCTAAGGCGAGTACGACTTCTGCCGCTCCAGTAGTGCGTGCAAGCGGCTGTCGTTTCTCAATTGCCTTCGGGCGGACGTTTCGCAACGTTCTCCTCTACAGGCTCAAAGACCACCGGCTCCTCGGCGCTCGCGGCTGGGGCCAGGCCTAGTTGCACCAGCCTGCGGATCAGCCGGGCGCGATGGATTCCCAGCAGCTCGGCGGCTTTGGTCTTGTTGCCGCGAGACTGGGCCATGGCGCGGCGGAGGAGCTCGGTTTCAATCGTTGCCAAATAGGTGTCGAGATCAATCCGCTCGGGTTCTGCGACCGATCGCGCTTCTTTTTCGGCAGAATGGTGCAGTGTTGCTGGCAGGTCGGTGGCCTGCACCAACAGGCCGGATGCGTGCCCGCAAGCCTGGCGAATTGTCTCGGCGAGCTCTTCCACATTCCCTGGCCAGGAGTAGGCAAGCAACAGGTCGACCGCTTCGGGCGAGAAGCCCGTGAGCTGTTTGCTGCCACCCGTGTTGAACTCCTCCAAGAAGAACTGCGCGAGCAGCGGTAGATCTCCCTCTCGCTCCAAGAGCGGCGGCAACTGAATGGTGAATGTACTGAGGCTGTACGCCAGGTCCCTGCGGAACTTTCCACGTTTGGCTAGTCTGGAGAGCGACCGCGTCGCTGTCGCAATCAACGGCAGCTCCACCCCTGGCAGCCGCAGGAAGCCGGCGATCTCCTGCTGAGCGTCGGCCGGCAGCCGGTCGGCATCCTTAAGCAAGATGGCCGGTGGCCGCTCTCCTTGCCATTCCTTTTGTCGCTTGAGAAATGCCGTTAGCGTGGACTGCATCAGCTCGGCGTCCATGAGCGCCCCGTCCACAGGCACCAGCGGACCAACAGCCGCCCCGCCGCCGCGCGGGCCGTAGTGAATAATCCGTGCGACCAGTTCCCGTCCGCTTCCTTCCGGCCCCAGCACCAGGATCCTCCCGCCGACTTGCGAGGCCACTCGCACTTGTTCCCGCACACGCCGCATGGGGGGTGATTGACCAATGAGCTGCCCGATGTGATATCGCCGCCCAAGCTCGCCGCGGAGCGACTGCAACTCTTGATGAAGATCGGCGGGAGATGCTTCGGCGGGATTTTGTTGCTCTACATGCTCGATGGACGCTCCCACAACGATGAGCACACCTGTTGACTCTCCATCCGCTTCCGACAGTCGCCCAAACCACGCGGGACGAGAAATCAGCTTCCCCCCTTCTCCAATCGCGGCTACTCGTCCTTCCAAAGACCCTTGCGAAAATGCCTCGGGGGGCGGAGCAAGCGCCGCCGCCAGCTCCGTTGCCCCTGTCAATTCGCCGCTCGCCGAATAGAGGCACTTCAGCCCCGCCAACTCTTCCGCGTTTCGTCCCACCCAGGCGGAAAACGCAGCGTTTCCGTACACAAACCGGTGCTCTCCATCCAATACATATACCGGCTGCGGCGCAGCATCCAGCAGCTTGGAGAGGGCCTTCAGAATGGAGATTTTGCGGGGCACGGGCCTATCATAGCCGACGATTGAGGCGCGGGAATCCAGAACGACCCAGCTTAGCCCCCGCGACCACGCGGGGAGGACAGAGCGGGGCACCCCGGAGTTTGGCGGCCCAATCTTGGCAAAATGGACTTCCCGCTGGCGTGAACCGACCCGTCCCGCTTCAGGGCCCACCTCAATGCTTGACAAATATAGTGTACAATAGTTACAATACTCACATCCGTTCACACCGTCCTTTTCCGGAGCTCGCCATGAACACTACCTGCGTTGCGCCCCCTGCCGCCGATATCTCCGTAGGATGGGACTCCAGTCCCGTCCTTCCTCCTCAAAACACGGACGCCGCGGAAGTCCCATCCCACGATGCGAATTCGCCGCCGAATCCGCCCCCTCTCCCACCCCGGCTCAAGATCCCCTCGGAGCGGGATTTGTGGATCTATGAGCAAGTGGTCATTTACAAGATGTCGCAGTACGAGGTGGCGGAAGAGAGTGAGCTTTCCCAGCCGCGGGTCCATCAGATTTTGCAGGAAATGTCGGCCTGGGTGGCGGACAATACGCCCGGCCTCGCCGCCAGCCTCACCCAAGAGCAGCAGCTCAGGCTGGTGCACTACAACTCCACGCGGCAACTCGAGCATCACCACGAATGCCTGATGGAAGCCTGGCGGAACTCCATTGGCAACCACGTGACGACCAGGGTGAGCACCAAGGAAACGGGGCCGCACAAGACCGAGGTCAAGCGGTGGAACTATGGCGAAATCCGCTACCTGCGGGAGGCCTCCCGCCTGGCCCTGCAGATGCGGAAGGCCGGCATGACCCCGCCGCCGGACGTATCCCCCGCTCCGCAGGACAGTCCCTACTGGCAACTGGCGGCGGAAGAGGAGGCGAGAGAGGCTCGGGAGGCCGAGCGGGAGTCAGGGGACGGGGGTCAGGAGGCAGAAGGGAGGGAACAGGAGACAGGGGACACGGAACAGCACTTATCAAGAGTTGCTGAAATGGATGAGTCCAGTCCAAATGCCGCAGCCCACGACGATCCCGTAATCGCTGACCTGAGAGCAACTTGCGCCGCGCAGAATGCCCAAATCCGAGAGTTGGAAGTGCAAGAACGCAAATTGCGAAAGGCCTTATCAGATCTTCCCCTGGAACTGCCGGTCGAGGCAGAGCCCGCTAATGGCCGGAGAGTCGAGTTCGCGAGTCGCTCGAAACGGCCAATTCGCGAGCACGATCCTCGCAACGGCGACAAATTCCTGCAGCGCCAATCCTTCCTTTCCGGCCAGGAGCCTCCTGCGACGGTGGCCGACACCATTCGCGAGCGCTACGCTGCGGCGGAAGGCTAGCAGCGCCGTCCGCTATAATGCCCTTATGAAGTACAGCCTGCGGAGCTTGATGATTGCAGTCCTGGTGCTGCCACCACTAGTGGCCGCCGCATACTTCATTCTCCAAAGCCTGCCCGAAAAAGTGGCGGATATGGCGTTCGCTACCGTCTTCTTCGTAGTGGCGGTTGTAGCGCTGTCCGCAGTCTGGATACTCCTTTTCAACCGCTTTTGAAATTCACAATCCGCGACTTGTTTTTGTGGTCGTGTGTGTAGCCATGGCCTTGGGCTGGCTGGTTGACCATTGGCGACAAGTTGCCAACTGCGAGGAGCACAGTATCGTTTACGAGCAGGCGGTGCGCGAGATGGAAGAGTGGGTGAACGAACTTGGTAACTATGGAATCGAGTTGGAATTCGGGCGCGAAGGCGTGACTGGCGTAATCCAAAACTGCAAGCGACTAACGCTCGGGCTGCCCATTCCTTCAGCACCGGCCCCAAACCCGCCTAATCCCTAAATCCTTAGGCACGCCGGCCAAACTTGTTGCACCCAAACCCATTGCCATTTGACCCACGCCCCAGAATTGACGATACTTTGAACTGGCTCCTGCTTCGGCCCCAACCGCATTCCCCTCCTGCCATGAGCCGTTCCTTCACTCACCCACGTCATTCCCGCCGGACCATGATCCAGGCCGGAGCGGTCGGCTTGCTCGGCCTCGGGATGAACCACTTGCAGGCCCTGCGAGCGGAAGCTGCTCCTGCTGCGGGGACCGCGGCACCGCTGGAAAAAGCCAAGACCTGCATCTATATCTTTCTGTCGGGCGGCCTGGCGCAACAGGACAGCTTTGACATGAAGCCGTCCGCACCGGACAACGTGCGGGGGGAATTCAAGCCCATCGCGACGAAAACGCCGGGCATCCAGATCTGCGAGCACCTGCCGATGCTGGCGGAGCGAAGCCACTTATGGGCCCTGTGCCGCTCTCTCACGCACCCGTCAAACGACCATTCGCTCGGCCATCATATCATGCTCACGGGGCGGACTCCGGCGCCGCCCGGCTTCAATCCCGGTACGCCGCAGCCAACCGATTGGCCCAGCATCGCGTCCGTGGCTGGAGACGCCACTCGCGTGCGGAACAACATTCCCCCCGCCGTCGTCCTGCCGGATCGCCTGGTCCATTACAGCGGCCGCGTGCTGCCGGGGCAGTTTGCCGGACAGATGGGCTCGCACCGAAATCCCTGGTTCATCGAGGCCTCGCCGTTTCACAACACTTCCTACGGGGCCTTCCCGCAGTACCAGTTCGACCATCAAGAGCGGGGAAAAGAGGACAACCGAAATTTCCAAGCCCCCAACATCTCGCTCCCCCAAGGAATGGACACCAGCCGCTTCTCCAGCCGCACCGGACTCCTCTCGAACCTGGCCCAACAGCGGCAGGAGCTCGATGGCTTTGCTCAAACGGAAAACTTCGACCGCTTCCGCCAGGGGGTCATCTCGCTCCTCACCGACACGAAGGTACAGCACGCCTTTGATGTGACCAAAGCCGACGAGAAAACACAGGAGCGCTACGGCAAAAACTCCTTCGGCTGGTCGCTCCTCATGGCCCGGCGGCTCGTGGAGACGGGGGTCAACCTGGTGCAGGTGAATCTTGGCAACAACGAATCTTGGGACACGCATGGCGAGGCGTTCCCGCACCTTAAGGAAAAACTGCTGCCCCCAACCGACCGGGCTCTTTCCGCCCTGCTCGACGATTTGAAGGAAAGCGGCCTCTTGGACAGCACCCTCATCGTCATGGCCGGCGAGTTCGGACGCACCCCCCGCATTACACACCTGCCGCAACACTACAAGCTCCCCGGTCGGGACCACTGGGGAGCCGTGCAGACGGTCTTCTTCGCCGGCGGCGGTGTGAAGGGGGGCAACGTCGTCGGCTCCTCTGACAGAATCGGCGGCTACCCGGCCAACCTGCCGCAAACCCCGGAGCACATGGCCGCCACCATCTACTCCTCTCTCGGCATCCCCGCCACGGCCGCTTGGCTCGATCACCAGGACCGCCCGCACCACATCTATGAGGCGGAGCCGATCGCGGGGCTGATGTAGGCGGAGAGGTTGGTCGTTTGAGTTGAGAAAAACGGTGCGGCCATTTCTAACCTCTAATCGTTCGTTCGTTACACTGCTCTGATGCCCACCATTTCCATCGGCTCGGCGTCTTTCCAGGTCTTCGACCAGGGACGCGGTCAGCCGCTGCTGCTGGTGCATGGCTTTCCGCTGGACCACTCGATGTGGTCGGGGCAGGTGAGCGAGCTGTCGAGGGGCTTTCGGGTGATTGCGCCGGATCTGCGCGGATTTGGCCGAAGCAGCCCGATTACGGCAAACGATGCAGTCGTCACGATGGCTCAGTTCGCCGATGAACTTGCCGCCCTGCTTGTCGCATTGCAAGAAAGCGAGCCGGTGACTTTCTGCGGCCTTTCGATGGGGGGCTACATCGCCTGGCAATTTGCCGCCCGGCATCCGGACAAGCTCGCTCGCCTCATCCTCTGCGACACCAAAGCCGCCGCCGACTCCCAGGAAGCCGCCGAGAATCGCAACAAGCTGGCCGCCAAGGTACTGGCGGAAGGCTCGCATGTGGCGGCGGATGCCATGCTCCCCAAGCTCTTCTCCCAACGGTCCCTGAAGTCGCAGGCTCCCTATGTGGAGGAGACGCGGCAAGTCATTTTGCGTACCAGACCGCAGTCAATTGCTGCCGCGCTCAGGGGCATGGCGGAGCGAGAGGACTTCACCGGAGGGCTCAGCGCCATCCGTGTTCCCACGCTGGTCCTGTGCGGAGGGGAAGACGTAATTACACCGCCCGCGGAAATGCGCTCTATCGCGGCGGCCATTCCCGGCGCAGAATATTGCGAAGTCCCGGCTGCCGGGCACATGTCGCCGCTGGAAGACCCGCGGACCGTGAACCGGGCGATTCGAAAGTTCTTGGGCTCTTAATCCGCGCAAGGGCGGTACAAAGGAAGAATCGGTCATGAGCTACGGCCAGAACCCGTTTGGTGATCAGCCAGGACAAAACCCTTACCAGCCCTCCAGCTACGGCCAGCCAAACAAGCAGTACTATCCACCGGGCACGGTCAAGAACTATCTGCTTGAGTCAATTCTGTCACTGGTATTTTGCGGCGGCCTCTTGGCCATACCGGCCATTGTGTTCGCGTCGCAAGTGGATGGGAAACTGGCCCAAGGGGACTATCACGGCGCGGTCGAAGCGTCAAAGAACGCCAAGCTCTGGCTGACCATTGCGGTATCGGTCGCCCTGTTTTGCGGACTCGGAGGGATGTGCTTCTACGGGGTGATGATCATGGGGGCCATTGCGGGCGGGGCGGGTTAGATCGCGTTGCAATCTCGCCTCATCACGCCAGCACTTGCTGGATCACATGCGCCTCTTGCACGCTGGTCAGCTTGTGGTTCAGGCCGCCGTAAAAGTAGGTGAGCCGAGTGTGGTCGAGCCCCATCAGGTGGAGGATGGTGGCGTGTAGGTCGCGGATGTGGTGGCGGTCGACCTGGGCTTCGTGGCCGAGCTCGTCGAGCTCGCCGTGGGAGACGCCCCCCTTCACGCCGCCGCCGGCCATCCAGTAGAGAAAGCCCTTCGGGTTATGATCCCTCCCGCCATTGGTTCCTTGAGAAACGGGCTGGCGGCCGAATTCGCCGCCCCAAACGATGAGCGTTTCATCGAGCAGTCCGCGCTGGGCGAGGTCGGTCATCAGAGCGGCGATCGGCTTGTCGATTTCCGGGGCGTGGATGAGCAGGTTCTCTTCCTGCCCTTGATGGGCGTCCCAGTTCTCCTGCTGATGGCCGCCGCCGGAGTAGATTTGCACGAACCGCACGCCGCGCTCGACGAGCCGCCGGGCGGTCAGGCACTGCCGCCCTACGTGCGCCGGCCCTTGCGCCAGTTTGTGGTTCGTCGGCTTTGGCTCGTTGATCCCGTACATTTCCAAGGTCTTCGCATCTTCCTGCGAGAAGTCGAGCACCTCCGGGGCGGCTGACTGAAGCTGAAAGGCCAGCTCATACGTGGCGACGCGGGCGGGAAGCTCGCTGTAGCCTGGGCGGTCTTGCATGTGCTCGGCATTGAGAGCGGCGAGCGTGTCAATCTGGTCCCTCTGCATTTCACGAGTCTGGCCTCCCTTGGCCGAGAGGTCCAGAATGGGATCTCCTTTCGAACGCAGGTGCGTCCCCTGAAAAGCCGCGGGCATGAAGCCGCTCGACCAGTTCGCCGCCCCACTGATCGGCCCACCGCGGGGGTCGAGCATCACGACATAGCCGGGCAAATTCCGGTTCTCGCTCCCCAGGCCATACCCCAGCCACGACCCCATGCTCGGATACCCCTGGATGATCCGCCCGCTGTTCATCTGGATCATCGCCGAGCCGTGGGCGAACGTGTCCGCGTAGAGGCTCTTGAGGACGCACATCTTGTCGAGGTGCTCGTTGATGTGCGGGAAGGCGTCGCTCCCCCACAGCCCCGACTGGCCATGCTGCTTGAATTTCCGCTTCGACGCCAGCAGCGTCTGCTTCTGGATGCTCCGGCGGCGGATCTCAATCTCCACCGACTGCCCGTCCCGCTTCTGCAACTCCGGCTTATAGTCCCAGGTGTCCATGCTGGACGGCCCGCCGTACATGAACAGAAAAATGACGTGCTTCGCCTTGGCCGCAAAATGCGGCAGCTTGGGAGCCAGCGGATTGAGGTAGCCGGTCGCCGCGCTACTTTCCGCTCCATAAACATGCTTTGCAAAGAAACCGTCCTGCTCCAGCATTCCCGTCAGCGCCAGCCCCGTGAAGCCGGCACCCATTTCCCAGAGGAACTGGCGGCGGGAGCCGGAGCAGGGAGATTGCGGATTGTAGGTGGAGCGGCTTTTCATGTTCCCATACATTCTACCCTCAATGTCCGTGAGCCCCAAGCGTAAGCGCGGGGAGTCTTCGCGCTGCTTAGCTTAGAGAAGAAAGCTCCCCTCGCTTACGTTTGGGGCTCGCTAAGCGAAGGGGGCTCGCTTTTTTCGCGATCGAAGATCACTAGCGGCGACTCTTGCTTCTCCAGGACGTACCGGATCGCCGTGGTGAATTAATCGTCGGTATTGAGCTTCCGCTTCGAGCCTCGCGTAGTCCACCACGTTTCGGACGGCGGGACGCCGTAACGGCGATTCAGGCTCCGCGTGGCATAGGCCTTGAAGTCGGCGAGCATCTTCGCCGGATCGACTTCATCGGGCCCCCGGACCACCAGATGAAAGTGATTGCCCATGATTGCCGCGGCTCGCAGGAGCCAACCGCGAAAAGCGGCCGTCTCCTGGAATTGGGCCAGGACCAGCTTCGCCTGCGGCAGGTCCAGGTAAGTGGGAGGCCCCTTCAACTGCTCCAGGGACGCCCGGTAGAGGCCGGGGATGTACGGTTCGGGTTCCTGGCCGGGAAGATCGTGCTCGAACCGGACCTTGCTCGGTGGATCATCCTTCCGCTCGTCCCGCACCGAAGTGATCGAGCCGCGCGGGTCCCCGGGAAGCCAGGTGCCGTACGTCGTATTGGTGAGGAGCCACCAAGCCATGAGAGAATAGCTTAATGAAAAGCGAGCCCTTCGCGCCGCTAAGCTAAGTCGAAAACTCCCCGCGCTTACGCTTGGGGCTCGCGGACTGCTTCAATCGACGTACACAAACTCATTCAAATTCATCACGAGCTTGCACAGCCCCGCCAGCGCCCTCTGCTGCGGGCCTTCGAGGACGATGGGGGTGGATTTGTCGACTTTCATTTCCAGCTTGGTCACTCGGTTCTTTTGCGTCAACACGATGTTCCGCACGGCCGTTTGAATTTGATAGGTGCGGAAGCCGACTTTTCCCATCTGAAGCGGCCGAGGATCGGTGAAGTCGATTTGGGGTTCTCTTGCGCCGTTCACATAGATGCGGATGCGGCCGGCTTCCAGTTCGACTTTCACATCGTGCCACTTGTTTTCCGCCAGCTCGAGCGGCATCACTTTGATCGCCTGCCAGTTGTTTTCGTGCTTTCCCAGGCGGATGGAGTCCTTGCGAAAATTGACGTTGTACGCGGTGACGGAGTCGGTTCCGCTGGTCGGATTGTCCGCGCGAAGAAGCAAACCCGCATCGCCTCCCCCCTTCATCAGCATCACCTGGGCCTCCACCGTGCCGTCGCCGAGTTTGATGTCATCCTGCACGATTTTCGCACCGGGAGCAGCTTCCACCTGAACGCCTCCGTCTTCCCGCAGCGACCAGGTTCCGTCGTACGCCGTCCAGCCAAGGATCCGCAAGCTGGTTTGTTCCTCGGGAGCCTTCACCAATTCCGGATGTTCTCTCGACATTTCCTGCCAGCGGACAACTTCCCGCTCCAGGAATGCTGTGGCGACCTGGAACTCGCCGGCGGTCGGCGCGCGGCCCAGGGCCATGCGATAGGCGGCTGAGATTTGTGCGGCCTGGTCGTTGCCCGCTTCGCGTATGACGCGGTCTGCCATGGCGGCGGATTGCTGCTCCATGAAATCGCTGTTGAGCAGGATGAGCGCCTGCGGAGCGACGGTGGTGACATTCCGTTTGGAGGTCGATGTATCCGCACTAGCCGCATCGAGCGATTCGAGCAGCGGGACTCCGAGGGTCCGCTTGGCAAAAATGTAAACGCTTCGACGGGACTGTTCCGCCAGAGTAGTCTTGTTCTCCCAGCCGTTGCCGGGGCGGGATTGGCCGGAGAGGACTTCGGGGGGGATCGTGGGGAAAATGCCGCGGCCCCCCATCTGTAAATTGAGCGAGCCGCTCGTGGCCAAGATCGTGTCCCGAATCGCTTCCGCTTCCAGCCGCCGCAGGTTCTGCCGCCAAAGAAGCGTGTTATCCGGGTCGAGCATCACTCCCTTCTCATTCGCCACGCGGCTGGACTGGCGATACGTGGCGGAGGTCAACATCATCCGGTGCAGGCGCTTCAGTTCCCAGTTGCCGCGGGTTAATTCGCTGGCGAGATAGTCGAGCAGCTCGGGATGGCTTGGCGGCTGGCCGGTGTGGCCGAAGTCGCTGGGAGTCGGGACGATGCCGCGGGCAAAGTGCTGGCTCCAGAGACGATTGACAATGACGCGCGCGGTAAGTGGGTTTTCGGAATTGGCAATCCAATTAGCGATGACGGTGCGGCGGCCTTTGGAGGAGATGACGGGCTTGCCGCTGAGGTCCACGTCGAATTTCTCCTCGGGCAGAGTCGGGAGCATGGACTCCTTGGATGAGCAGAGGACTTCGACGAATCGCGGGCGGACCTCTTTGCCGGGCGTGAGGGCACTGCCGCGAACGAGGATATGGGACTTCGGCGGCGGGTCTCTTTTTTCGGCCACGGCCAGCGTTTGCCCACCGGATTGCAAGTCGCGAAACACTCCTTCCTTGTTCACGGGGACGCCGCCCGCGACGACGTCGGGCGTTTTGCCGTACAGCTCGATGTTCTGAAAAAAAGCGGTGAGGCTGTAATAGTCCTCCTGTGCAATCGGGTCGAACTTGTGGTCGTGGCAGCGAGCACAGCCGACGGTCAGGCCCAGCATGGCCGTGCTGGTCGTCGCCACAATGTCGTCGAGCTCATCCGCCTTCGCTTGCTTGCCGTCGTCCGGCTCATCGTCCCAAACGCCGAGTCGATAGTAGGCGGTGGCGGTGATGGCATCATCGGTGAGCGGCATCATCTCATCGCCGGCGAGCTGCTCCTTCAAAAACTGGTCATACGGCTTGTCGCGATTGAGCGAGCGGATGAGGTAGTCGCGGTAGCGCCAGGCGTTGGGCTTTTCGTCATCCCGTTCCAGACCATTGGTTTGAGCAAACCGAACCACATCGAGCCAGTGGCGGCTCCAGCGCTCGCCATAGCGAGGACTGGCAATCAGCCGGTCCACTAGGCGCTCGTAGGCGTCTGGGGCTTCGTCAGTGGAAAAGGTGACAATCTCTTCCGCATTGGGCGGCAAGCCGGTAACGTCGAAATAGGCGCGGCGGATGAGCTCGCGTTTTTGAGCTTCCGGCGACGAAGCGAGCCCCTTGGCGGCGAGTCCGTGGAGAACAAAGGCATCGACCGGACTGCGAATGAAGGAGGCTTGACTGGCAACTTGCGTCCCCGGAATCTCCGGCCGCTTCACGCTCCGAAATGACCAGTGCTGGCGGTCAGCTTCGGTCACAACGAGAGCCGTCTTCCGCGGTTGAAGGGCGACTTCGCCTCCTTGCGGCCACGGCGCTCCCATCTTGATCCACTCGGTGAGCGTCGCGATTTCGTCAGCCTTCAGACGACGGTCGGGGGGCATCTCCAGCGACTTGTAGTTGATAGCCTCCACCAGCAGGCTCTCTTCGGGCTTCCCTGGCACAATCGCTGGCCCGCTTTCCCCGCCTGCCAGCATTGCCCCTTTTGCGTCCAGCCGCAGCATTCCTTCCTGCTTTTTGTCACTGTGACATTTTTGGCAGTTCTGCACCAAAATGGGGCGGACTTTGTTCTCAAAGAACTGAATCCCCTCGGCTGTTTCCCCCTTTGCCGGCTCATCGGCCCGCAGCGGACTTCCCCAAGCGGAGAAAAGACCTAGCACCAATAGCAGCAGCATCACCTGGCGATTCATGAGTTGCAGCTTCGAGAAGGGGGAGATTCGGCGGGGAATGCAGGGCGCAGGCGGGCGGGAGATTAGATTCCTCCCTGTAGATTGTACCCAGTCTTGCCGCTGAAAACTAACCAATAGCCGCGGCGAGCAGAATCGGGGCAGGCTATTTCTATCAGAGCCGAAAATGCCAGCGAGGCGAAACACCGCAAAGAGGCGGTCGCACTTCTGCATGTGCGGATTGGCCGCGATGAACTTCGCGGCCGACTGGGGCAACGCCACGCTAGCAAAAGAAAGTCCGGGCGACTTCTAGTGAAGTGCCCGGACAATCATTCCCCCCCGGGATGAACCGTCGCCGGTCGTGTTCGTTGTCAGCAACCGCGTTGCAAGGCGGCTGGGTGACAATGGTTACATCGGCAGCATTTGCCTTTTGACTTTGGCAATCTTTGCCGATTATCCCCATCGTAAGGGCACTGCTCTTGGCTGCTCGTTGCCGGTTTGGTAAATGCCGCAGGTGATGAGGGGACTTTTCCCCTCGATATTTCCGTGGAGGAAGGAATCGTAATGACGTCCTGGAACAACATGGTCTCGCGGTTCCTCAAGACGCCCCTGCTGTGGGCGACGCTGGTCAGCGTGGCGTTCTACGCCCTCATTCATCAGCCCAAGTTCCAGGGGACGATGATCCACAAGTACACAACGGAGCATGTCACGGAATATGTGATCGTCCTGTTGTTCTTCTGGTCATCGGCGCATCTGATCATCCGGTTTCTGGGCCTGGGGCGCGAACGAGAGGCGTTCGGCCAGGATCTCCTGCCCCCTATCGAAGGGCTGGAACCAGCTACGAATGCCCGCGAACTTTGCCAGCGACTCGACGAATCTCCCGGCTGGCTGCAAGGGACGCTACTTGGCAAACGACTGCGGCTGGCGCTCAAATATGTCAGTGAACGGGCTTCGGCCGACGGCATTCGAGAGTACTTGCTGGAGCTCGCCGAGCGGGACAGCAACGAGACGCATGCCAGCTATTCGTTTCCTCGATTCGTGGCTGGCGTGACCCCGGTTCTGGGACTCCTCGGAACGGTCGTTCACTTTGGCGGCGCGCTGAATGGTCTGGCGTCGGATCAGCTCATGGCCCAGTTGCCGACGATGGTGACGGGGATGGGCACTGCCTTTAACACCACGTGTGTGGCCCTTTCGGCGTCGATCACAACCATGCTCTTTCTGTTCCTGGTCGAACGTCACGAAGACAACATTGTCCGCGATGTCAATTCGCTCCTCGAAAACGAGCTGCTCAATCGGTTCGCCACGACCGATATCCGAATCACCCCCTTCCTGGACGCCGTCAAATCCGCGCAGCAGGCCACGTTGGCGTCGATGCAGCAGCGTGAGCAGAGTCAGTTGGACCTGTGGTCCAACACCATCGCGGGACACGCCTCCCAGATGGAGGTGACCGTGGAGCGTCTCGACAGAATAAACCAGGCGAATGCCCAGATGGCCAAGCTCTTCACGGCGGACGAGCGGTTGCTCGAACTCCAGGCGCGGCTGGCGGATAACCTGGAGCTGCTCCGCGAGTCCCAGGAGTTCGATCAGGCCGTGCATGGCTTGACGGCGGCGATTCACATGCTGACCGCCCGCCATTCGCAACTCGCCAAGGCTG
Organism: Planctomycetaceae bacterium; assembly: GCA_005778405.1. Classification (GTDB taxonomy): domain Bacteria; phylum Planctomycetota; class Planctomycetia; order Pirellulales; family Pirellulaceae; genus SXOA01. The sequence goes on along the minus strand of SXOA01000096.1, from coordinate 5,573 downwards.
CGTGATCCAAGACTCGAAGCCGGGAGTTTGTGGACATGAGTCGCCGACGCAGTCACAAAGGTGAGATCGCCTTTCAGCTCTTCTCGTTCCTCGATGTGCTGCTCTGCACCATCGGGGCGCTGATTATCATTTTGACCATCGTCATCCACCGCGCCCGCGCCCAGGCCCGCGAAGAGCATGCCCGGCAGTCGGTCCCTTCGGCGGAAGTGCTGAAGCAGCAAGAGCAAGCCCTGGAGGAAGCCCGCTGGCGGCAGGAGCAACTGGAAAACTCCCGCAAAGAGCGGCAGGAAGAGCTGCAAAACTCGCGCCTCGCCCTCAGCCATCTCGAAGACCACATCCGCCGGCTCAACGCCAAGGGAAAGGAGTTGATGGAACTCCTCGAGCAGGTGAAAACTGGCAAACAGGCCAAAGAGGAAGACCTGAATCTGGCCAGGAACGAACTTGCGAAAGTGAAGGACGAGCTCGCCAAAAAGAAGGACGAACTGGAGAAGAAGAAGCAGCAGGAAGCAGCCAACACCGAAAAATGGTACGCCTTGATCCCCTACGACGGACCCAACGGGACGCGGCGAATGCCCATCTACGTGGAGTGTGTCGCCGAGGGTGTCGTCATTCAGCCCGAAGGTGTGCTGCTGACGCTGGACGATTTTCGGGGAGAACCAGGACCAGGTAACCCGCTCGATGCCGCCCTGCGGGTCAAACGGGAGTACATCATGAAAGTGACCGGCGGAAAGGCGGCGGAGCCCTATCCGCTGCTCGTCGTCCGGCCCAGCGGTGTGGTCGCCTACGGCGCTGCCCGCAGCTATATGAAGTTCTGGGAGGACGAGTTCGGCTACGAGCTCATCTCCGAGGAAAGGAAACTGGACTTTGGCCCGCGAGATCCGAATCTCGACCTGGTAATGAACCGGGAAATTGCCCAGGCCCGCAAACGCCAGACGGTGCTCGCCAGGGACATGCCTCGCAAATACATCCGGGAACGAGTCCCCCGCGCCTTTGCGCCCGAGGATGATCCCGAAGGACAACGGCAAAGGGTTGCTGCGGCAGGTAGCGGCGCTGGGACTGGCGGCGGCAGCGGAAATGGAATTGGGGCAGCGCGAGGTCGCAGCGGCGTCGGGGGTTTTGGAACCGGCGACGGCGGCAGCGGCGCAAGTGCGACGCCTGAACGAGAGGCTGGCGGCGGCCCGCTCATAGGCCCAGGCTCGGCGAGCGGTCCCTATGGGTCTGGTGATGGCAATCATAATCCACCCAATCCCGTCGGACTCGCCGGAACAAGTAATATTGGCACAGGAACCGGCGGTTCCGGCAGCGGCAACACCAATGGCGTCAGTGGAAGCAATTCCGGCTCGGCAAGTCCCAATAGACTTCGTATTGCCCAGCCGAACCAAGGTGCATCTTCCGCAGGCGCTGGCTCAATTGCCGGTGGAAAGCCAGGCGGCACTTCAGAGAGTGGAAGCACATCGAGTCCAGGGAACGCGGGTTCCACTAACAACTCCAGCCCAAGCAACAACCCCAGCGGCAGTTCCGGAACAGCTTCCGGCACATCCGGCGGTTCCAGTGGCGGCGCAAGTGGCGGAGCCGCGGCAGGCGCAGGTTCGTTTGGCTCCCCCAGCGCTTCTCCGTCGGGCGGACAAGCGATGCCCAACATTGGCGTGAACCTGGGCGCAGCAGACCAATCCCCTCCTGCCACTTCGCAGAAGACGGCTAAGGGGCGCGGTGGAGCCGGCACCAGCGCCAAGGGAAAGAACTGGGGCCTTCCCGAAGCCCAGCGGCACGTGACTGGCGTCACTCGTCCCATCCGCGTCACCGTGCAGAAAGATAAGCTCATCCTGCTACCCGAGCGCGAGGACCGCCGCCCGCAGGAGATTGGCCTCTCGCCCGAAATGACTTCCCAGGAGCTCGACGTTCTCGTCGCCGGAGTGCAGCGGCAGATGCGTTCCTGGGGAATCGCCGTCGACGGCGGATATTGGAGGCCGGCGCTTTCCGTGGACGTGCAGCCGGGGGCGGAAGACCGCTTCGCGGAGCTGAAGTCGAATCTCACCGGCAGCGGCATCGAGATCCAAAGGAAACTACGGTGAGACGAACAAGCAACCCACATGCCGCAATGCCCGGCCAGGATTCCTTCCTGGATGTGGCGGCCAACCTGGTGGGGATCCTCATCATCCTCGTCATGGTCGTCGGCGCTCATGCTAAGAACGCCTTCATCGTCGGGAAGTTGCCTCCGCCTCCCGTGGCGGCGCCCAAGGTGGATGTCGCTGCTGCCGAAGCGGCCGCCGACGACGTGGAGCGGAGCATGGCGGAGTTGGAAGGAAAGATTAACCGGCAGGCGCTCGAGCACGGCTTTCGCGAAGATGAGCGGAACCAGTTGCAGCTCGTCGTCGCCCTGGCCGAGCAAGAGCTTGCCAAGAGCCGCGAGGCGATGACGACGGAAGACCGTGTCCAGTACGACCTGGCCCAGGATCTCATTCAGTCCAAGGGGGAGCTGCAGCGGCTGGGGCAGACGTTGACCGCCACGATCAAGCAATCCCCCACCGTGCTGCAGCACTTGCCCACGCCGATGGCCAAAACAGTCTTTGGGCAGGAGGTCCATTTCCGGCTCCTCGGCGGGCGGCTGACCTACGTCCCGATGATGGAGATGATCGACTCCATGCAAAAGGACGCACCCCGCAAAGTCGACAAGCTCCGCAGCCAGCCTCGGATCGAAGAGTCCCTGTCGGTGCTGGACGGTTTTGGAGCCCGCTATAGCTTGCGGCGCGAAGGGAACAGCGTGGTCTTTGAAGAAATCTATCTCGTGGATGCGGAAGACAATCTCGGCGAGCCTTCCGAGCAATCGCTGAAGAGCAACTCTCTGTTCCGCAGCCGCCTCAGCGGGCGCGACCCCAAACGGACCACCGTCACCATCTGGGTCTATCCGGACAGCTTCGATCACTTCCGCCAGCTCAAGACCGAGCTCTACAAGCTCGGCTTCCTTACGGCTGCCCGCCCCAAGCAATTCGACGAACCGATCGCCGCCAGCCCCGAAGGAAGCCGCTCGAACTCGCAGTAGTGGGCCAAATTCTTGAACTTCGTCCCAGCCGGGGAGCGGTCTGCGAGAATCGGCGGCCTACGGCAACTGGGCCGCCTCGTTGCCATCCCGGGTGATGAGGGCTTTGTAGACTTCGCTGTCGATGGTGTCGCTGAGCCGCTTGACGGAGCCGTCGCCGAGCAGGAAGTGGACGCCAGCGGGGTGTTTGCTGGTGAAGTCGTCGAAGTGGTGGTCCTTGTGGTTGGGGGCGTGGTCGCCAATGCCGACAATTCGGGCCTTGCCGTTGTTCGCGGCGGCAATGACTCCGGTCCAGGTCGAGCCCCCCAGCCGGCTTTGCCGCTCTCCCACGAGGAGCGTGTTGGAAAGGCCGTCGTGCATGTCCGCGAGACTCAGTTGGCTGTTGAAGTAGAAGGTGCCGTTGCCGGCGGCGGGAGCATCTTCGATTTCGTCGGTGCCAAAGACGCCAACGTAGTTAGTCCGGCCGACATCGAACAGCGGTGTGCCGACGTCCATGTTGCCGAATTCCACGGCCCCCAGGCCGCCGTGAATGGTGAAGGTGGACTTCACGCCGTCGGACGGGCAGAGCAGGATGGCCAGCGGCGTCTCGCGGACCTGCTTGTTGAGCGGATCGTCAATCGGCAGGTCGCGGCGGATTTTTGTCCACAAGTCGTTCTGTTCGAGTTGCGGCAGGATTTCACTGCACCAGCCCCAGCCTTCCTCGGGATCGCTCCCATTCCAGCCGGCGGGAAGGCGGCGGTGGGTATCGTTAAACAGATGCAGGGCGACACCGAGCTGCTTTTGGTTATTCCAGCAACTGGCGGCGCGGGCCGATTCGCGGGCGTATTGCACCGCGGGAAGGAGCAAGCCAACGAGAATGCCAATGATGGCAATCACCACCAGCAGCTCCACCAGCGTGAAGCCGGATTTGCGGCGAAACATGAGAGGGTCCCTTGAATGGGGCTCACTCGCGCAAGCGGCGGCAGCCATGCGCGAACGACCAGGAGAGAAACGAAAGCTCTAGCGGCAGTTAAAGAGCAATCGCTGGGGGACCCCGAGACTGATAGGCATGAGCCGGCAAGCTGGGTTCGGCCAGCTCAATAGGGGAACAAAGCGGCACGACCTTGTGGGCGGTCGGCAACTCGGTCAATACAAACTGGTGCGCGGCGGCCTGGGCTAAATGGCGGCAGGCGGCGCAGTGGTCGGAGTCATCATGCCCGGGCAGAGAAGGTTCCCCTTCAACCGGCTCGGCACACTCAGCATGTTTGTGATTGTGCCTGTGCCCCGCGCACCCGCCATGATGGTGATGGCCAGCATGCTCCGCCGCCTGGTGGCAAGTCAGGTGTTCACCGTGGGGCCCATGCGAATGGGCCCAGGACGCCAGCAGACCATCCCCCAGGTGCAAAAGAATTGCACCGAGGGCGACGATTTTGAAGTACCTGCCTGACATCTGGTTTTGATTCTAAGCAATCAACTCGCGAGGGTCAATTGCAACTCAGTTGCATCTTGCCGAATCCACTGCGGAGCCTGCCCGCGACTGGTTCGTGCTCCTGTTCAGCCATGGGGTAACTTTTTATGATGACCGGCTGTCGGCAGACCGCCATTTTGAGAACTTTCTTGAAGAAACCGTGAAGGCCCCGAGAAAATGAGCAGCATCCACAGCATGATCGATGCGATGGGCTTTTTTCGCCCCCGCACGCTCCTGACCCTCGACCGCGTCGCGCAGGAAAAAGACCCGATGAAAGTCCTCGCCTGGCGTCCCGGCCCCGGCCGAGCCCATGTTGCTTGGCAACTCATGCATATCGGCATCACCGAAGAGCTGTTCGCCACCGAGCGGCTGGCTCCGCCGAAAAAACCGGCCTGGAGCGACCTGGTGCCCCGGTTCAAAGGGGGGAGCACGCCGGACGAGAACATTCCCACGATTGACGAAATCCGCAAGATCCTCAGCGAGTCACGCCAGCACCTGCTGGAAACTCTCTCGACCTTCAAGGACATCGACCTCGGCCATATTCCCGAAGCGCTCAAGGAACGGAAGCTCACGCTCCTCGACTGCTTGCACATCCTTCCCTGGCATGAAGCCCATCATCAGGGGCAGTGCCACATCACACTGAACTTGTACAAGGCGGCGAATGGGTGAACTCCAGAAACCTCACACAGAGATAATCTCACTCTGTGCCTACGTGCTTCTGTGTGAGCAACTTCTGCCCTACTCATCCGTCACGCATCCCTCGCTCGCGCTCTTCACATTCTTGATGTACTTGTAGAGCGTGCCGCGGGTCGCTTTGTACGGCGGGGCTTTCCAGCTTGATCTCCGGCGGGCAAGCTCAGGTTCGGAAACGTCCATTTCGAGCCGCTGGGTCGTGGCGTCGATGGTGACCTTGTCGCCAGTTTTGACGAGCGCAATCGGGCCTCCTTCCTGCGCCTCCGGCGTGACGTGGCCAACGAGAAAGCCGTGCGAACCGCCACTGAAGCGGCCGTCGGTGATGAGGGCCACGGCGCTCCCCAGGCCGGCACCCATCAGGGCCGAAGTCGGCGTCAGCATCTCGGGCATGCCGGG